>JAUWLR010000046.1 GCA_030613615.1 Candidatus Eiseniibacteriota bacterium | reverse complement strand
CCAATTGAGGAGTACATCAGAACGTGAAGCGCGGAACTACGACTGTCCGCGGCTCGGCAGGCCAGTTGTGTTTTCGTATCTTTTCGAGCAGACGAATCTCGGGCATGGCGGCCCGCGTGGTGTGCATTGCGCGGGCGCCCGAGAGTGCGGCGTGGAGCGCGTCCTTGCGGACGGCGCCCACGAGTTCGATTGGAGTGTCTGCCCGCTCCGAGCAGAGCTTGTTCGCGACGGGTTCCTGGCACCGTGACGGATCTTGCTTGAGTGGCGAGGAGGTTGACGGACCGCACTGGTCGACACGCAGTCTCCATGGGAGGAACACCAATGAACAGACTGGGTTTTCTTGGCTTCCTTGGTTTTCTCGGTTGCCTCGGTTGCTTGGGTTTCTTGCCCGACTCTCGGAACCTGTTCAACCTGTACGTGCTCTTCGCGTTGTTCGCTCTGTTTGCTCTCTTCGCTGTTCCGACACGCAGCAAGTAGACGCGGCCATCGGCAGGATGGAGTCCGAGATTCGGACGTGTGCAGTGCGGTTGCCTAACGGAGTTGAGAAGGACAGAGTGTGGCAGGAGGCGAGGATGGGACTCTTCGGCTGGATGGATGAGAGGGTGAAGAGATTCGGTATCTGGGAGATGAAGCTCGCCCAGGGCGCGGCGATTTTCTTCGCTCTCATCGTAGTGAAGCTCGTGCCGCAGATCTTGACCGTCAGCGTGTGGTGGTTCGTGATCCTGGCTGCGCTATGCGCGATTCGGCCCATCTATGTGTTCTACGGCCGGGTCTGACCTCGGAGGCTCCCGGGCGGTCGCAGACTGGTGCAGAGTGGCGGTTCGTTAGACGTCCGGCCTCAAGGGAGGGGCACAGTTGCATAGCCGAAAGGTCCCGGGCTGGGAGTTCTTCAATGACAACGTCGATGTTTGCGACGTTGTGCGTCCCGGCGGGCTGGCGGCGCTGGAGCCCGACGACCGAGCCGTGGCCGAGTGGTTCGTCCGGTCCCTGGGAGGACGCAGAGCTGTCGTGGACATCGGCTGCGGTTCAGGTTTCCCTGGGCTGTATGTCGCCCCTCACGTGGGACAACTCGTGGGCGTAGATGCAGCGCCGAACATGATCCTGGAAGTCCAGAAGAACCAGGCAGAGCTCGGAGTTGGCAACGCGAGGTTCGAGGTGGGCAAGGCCGAGAGCCTCCACTGCCGCGACGGGGCGTTCGATGGCGCGCTTCTCTGCGGGGTGCTCGAGAGCATGGACTGGGACTGTGTCGCTCGCGCGATCGTTGAGGTGCGGCGGGCGTTGGCGCCCAGAGGTAAGGTGGCGATCCTCGACCAGGATTGGTCGGAGGTGATGCGTGCGCGGCCCCCGCGCGAAGCTACCGTGCGACTGTGTGATGGGCAGCTTCTTTTGCAGCTGGTGGAACGCGAGTCCTCGCCTGGGCTCGAAAGGGACACTCGGCACCTGGTGGACCGGGCCAGCCCGCTGGGGACATGGCTGAGCTCGGAGTTGGGCGAGCGTAGAGGAGCGCACCTGACCGCGGACGGCTTCTCAATCGACGGCGATGCCGTGCTTGACGCGTGGCATGACGAGGTAGCGCAGTTCGACCTCGAGGCTCTCACCGATCTGGTCGAGTCAGCTGGCTTCGAAGAGGTCGTGGTGGAGCGCCTCCCGGTATGGGGAGACGGAGTGCTGGCACTGACAGCGACGCGGCCGGCGAAGCCGGACGCCTGACTAGTGTGTGCACCTGACGTTCGTGCGTATCACGTAGCCTGCAAGGGGCCGGCTGCGTGCGAACAGTACGATTGACCTGTGTTTCGGAGGTGTCTGGAAATGACGAAGACCAAGAGACTCTCAGCTGCGTTTCTGTTCTTGACGGTCTTGGGTTTGGGCTGGGTGAGCTCTTCCGCGGGAACTGTAGCTTCTCTTCCGCCGGCTCACGCTGGTACTGATAGTGGACGCGAGATGTTCATGCCCCGAGTCTCCAGGGCGGATAGCCTTGTTCTGCAACCAGGTTCTGAAGGGAAAGACGCGTGGGTTGACGCCTCGGCCCCTGACACGAATCATGGCGATTCAGAGTGGTTCTATGGGATGGGAATCCTCTCAAGCAGGGCCGCGTTCATCGAGTTCGATCTCTCCTCGATGCCTGCAGGCTCTACTGTTCTCTCAGCGAGGATCACACTCTGGGCGGAATATCGAGATGGACTGATATACTTCGAACCCGTGGCGTCAGCCTGGAATGAGATGTCCATCACCTGGGCGAATCAACCCTCCACGCTGCCCCCTCAGGTTTCCCATCCCATCAGTCGCGGTGAGCCAGGTGATCCTTGCTACTGGGGCTGTAGTTGGCCGTTTGATATCACCAGCATTGTTCAGTACTGGGCAAGCGATCCACAACTGAACTTCGGGCTGAGGGTCGCTGCGGATACCGGGTCCATTGGCTGGTTGATGGCCTCGTCGGACAACATTACACACCCAAGACCCAGGCTGGTTGTGTTATATACTGGGCCGGTTGCCGTCGAGGCGACCACTTGGGGCAAGACGAAGGCACTGTACCGGTGACGCTCGAACGTCACCGCGGAACCAATCGTTGGCGTGCCGTGAAGTCATTCGGGCGGCGGTGGGTCGCGCTTCAAGCGGCTTGACGGCTATCGGGTGTTCGTGCGGCAGCCAAGTAGTGGTGGGCAGCTGCGCGCGACGCACCCGCCAGCCAGACGTTCCACTGATGTGAGGTCACCAGGTTCCAGTCTTGCACTGGAAGGAGGGTCGGCATGATGAAGCGCGTCTTAGCGGCCTTGGCTCTGGTCTTCTTGGGCATGTTCGTCCTCGGCACGGGTGTCGCGCCCGGTCAGGTGCCCGGATCCGTCGTGGGCTGGGGGGAGAATGGCGACTACCAGTGCGACGTGCCCGGGGCGAACGCGGACTTCGTTGCTGTCGCGGGGGGCGGTCGTCACAGCCTGGGCGTCAAATCCGACGGGACGATCCTGGCCTGGCTGTTCAACTGGGAAGGCCAGTGCGACGTCCCCGCTCCGAACGAGAACTTCTGTGCCGTCGGGGCGGGCTACGAGCACAGCCTGGGGCTCAACTCGGACGGGACGATCGTGGCCTGGGGGAGGACCGACTTCGGCCAGTGCGATGTCCCCGGGCCGAACTCGGACTTCACTGCTGTCGCCGGAGGCCTGCATCACGGCCTGGGCGTCAAGTCCGACGGGACGATCGTGGCCTGGGGGTGGAACACTCAAGGCCAGTGCGACGTCCCCGAGCCGAACGAGGACTTCGTTGCTGTCGCGGGAGGCAAGCTTCACAGCCTGGGCATCAAGTCCGGCGGGACGTTCGTGGCCTGGGGGTCTAATGCCTCCGGCCAGTGCGACGTCCCGGAGCCGAACGCGGACTTCATTGCGGTCGCGGGGGGCGACGTTCACAGCCTGGGCCTCAAGTCCGACGGGACGATCGTGGCCTGGGGGGACAACTTATGGCCCCAATGCGATGTCCCCGCGCCGAACACGGGCTTCAGTGCCGTCGCGGGAGGCGGGTTTCACAGCCTGGGCCTCAAGTCTGACGGGACGATCGTGGCCTGGGGATGGAACAACCACGGTCAGTGCGACGTCCCCGCTCCCAACACGGGCTTCATCGCGATCGCGGGGGGCACCCTTCACAGCCTGGGCGTCAAGGGCCCCGACACGCCCGTTGAGACTGCCTTCTATGCGACGGTCGTGTCCGACGAGGACGACGCCGTGTTGCTCAGATGGGTGCTTCCCGGTTGTCCAGGTGTCGGCCTCAAGATCTACCGTTCTCTCTCTGTGGACGGTCCCTACACTTGTCTGACCCCGAACCCGCTCGATCCTGTGCTGGGCAGCTATGTCGACGAGACCACGTGGCCCGGCGGGACGTTCTGGTACGAGCTGCGCGCGGTTCTGGATTCGGGGGAGGAGATCGTCGCGACTGAGATACACCCTTCTGTTGTCGTGCCCGGAACGCTGGTGCTCGGTATCCGGTACGTGATGCCCAATCCTGCGACTGAGCGTACGACTATTGGCTACACGCTTCCCAACGGCTGGCGGTCCGCCCGGCTGTCCGTGCATGATGTGACCGGTCGGCTCGTTCAGCAGCTGGGCCCCGCGACGGGAGCTCAGGGTTTCATCGCGGTCGATTGGGACGGGAGGACCAGTTCCGGAGAACGGGTTGCTTCCGGTGTGTACTTCGTCCGGCTCGAGGTGGACGGAGCGGTGGCGACGCAGAGGATGGTCGTGCTGCGCTGAGCGGAGTGGCCCGTGAGGGACAGGTCGTGTGACGCGCGCCGGCCTTGACGCTCGCGGCCGATACGCGGTCCGTCAGACCGCTGAATCAATGCGACGGAGTACGTCGTGAGACTTGTATCGCTGTTCATAGGTGTAGTCGGCGTGGCGGTCTTGCTCTGGTCTTGCACCGACGGCCGGGCGTCAGAGTACTGCGTGATTCGCGTGGTCGACGAAGACACGGGCCGCGGCGTACCGCTGATCGAGCTGAAGCTCCCGAACGAGGTGAAGTACTGGACCGACAGCGCGGGCGTAGCCGCACTCGATGAGCCGTCGTTCGTTGGGCGCGAAGTGTTCATCGCCATCCGCGGCCATGGGTATGAGTATTCGGAGGAAACGCTCTTTGGGCGCGGTGCCCACGTGAGGATCGAGCCCGGTGTAGTGCGGGAGCTGCGCGTCCGCCGTACGATGATTGCTGAACGGCTCTATCGTCTCACGGGGGAAGGTATCTATCGGGACAGCGTGATGGCCGGTCTTCCGGTCGCGATGGAAGAGCCGATGATGAATGCCCTGGTGCTCGGCCAGGACACGATCTCCGCCGCGATCTACCGCGGCAGGATCTTCTGGATCTGGGGGGACACCATTGGACCGGCGTATTGGAACTTCAGCGTCTCAGCAGCCACCAGCGATCTTGGCGACGACCCCGCGGTAGCGGTGAACTACAGCTACTTCACTGATTCGGACGGGCGCGCTAAGGAGATGCTCCCGCTTCAGGGTAAGGGTCTGGTGTGGATCGAAGGACTTATCCCGATGACGGATCCGGACGGCGAGGAACGGCTGATCGCCACCTACACGCGGCAGGGTGGTCTGAAGTTCCCCGATGAGTGTGGTCTGGCACTGTTCGATGACGCGACGCAGGTGTTCCGGCCGTGGGTGCAATTGCCTTGCCGCGATCATCACATCTCCTCTCATCCGTTCCTGCATGACGGCCACTGGTACCTCTATCCCTGGTTGCGGGTGCCGAATGATTGGGGTGCGATTCAGGACCCAAGCCAATGGGAGACCCGCGACGTCCGGCTGCCTTCGAACGCCAGGCGGCCGTCGTGTGTGGTTTGGAACGAATACCGAAAACGCTGGATTCTCCTGCTGGAAGATACCGGCGACGTCTACTACGCCGAGGCAACACAGCCGGAAGGCCCGTACGGCAGGGCCGTGAAGATCATCCACCACGACCAGTACAATTTCTACAACGTGGCCACGCACACGTTCTTCAACAAAGAGGGCGGCCGCGTGATCTACGTGGAGGGGACCTACACGGATTCCTTCAGCGGCGCGACGGAGAGAACCCCACGCTACAACTACAACCAGGTGATGTACCGTTTGCGGCTCGACGACCCACGGCTGCGGGAGGCGCACGAATGAAACCCGTCGAGTTCCTGGATCGACCTGTGGACGGCGCGGTCTGACCAGCGTGCACCGCCGGCGAGCATGTCCGCTTTCCCTAAGGGTCTTGTGATCCCGTGGGAGGAGACGCCTTACGTGAGACAGAAGAAGCCCACAGTGAAGGAGGTCCAGTCCGCCCACGGGAAACGTCTTTGTGACATACTGGCGCCGGATCTGGACGTTCTCTTCTGCGGCATCAACCCGGGACTGTACTCCGCCGCCGTGGGCTACCACTTCGCGCGGCCCGGGAATCGTTTCTGGGCGGCGCTGCACGCTTCGGGCTTCACGGAGAGCCTTCTTGAGCCGCACGAGCAGAACGAGATGCTCCGATATGGATGCGGTCTGACGAATCTGGTAGCGCGCGCGACGTCCGTTGCGGCCGCGCTGTCCACCGAGGAGTTGCGTCACGGACGGGGGCTGCTGCAGCGGAAGGTCCGGCGCTACACTCCGGGTTACGTGGCGGTCCTGGGGAAGGGAGCGTACCAGAAGGCGTTCCGGCGCCCGAAGGCCGAGTTCGGTCCGCAGCAAGAGGAGCTGGCCGGGGCTCGGTTGTGGCTCCTTCCCAATCCGAGCGGCCTGAATGCGTACTACCAGCCGCCGGAACTGGCGGAGCTCTTTCGGGAGCTCCGTGAGGCCGCGCGCAGTCAGGGGAAGCACGCTGATTAGCGTATGCGGCCGACGAGCCAGGCTGTGCCATTGTGTGACAAAGACGAAAGAGGTGTTTCGGAGATGGACGGAAGGACGCTGCTCGCCTACATCAGCGCAGGCGGTGCGACTGAGCGGTATGCGCACATCGTTGCCGACACTCTTCGGTCGCGCGGACATGCAGTGGACGTGATCGATCTGAAGCGCGACAAGATCCCTGATCTGTCGTCGTATGGGAGCGTCGTTGTCGGCACGGGGGTCCGAATCGGCATGGTGTACCGGAAGGGCAAGCAGTTCCTTCGGCGGAAGGATCTCGAGGGGAAGCGACTGGCCATCTTCCTCTCCAGTGGCATAGCTGTTGTGAGTGCGGAGAAGTCGAAGACGAAGTTCCTCGAGCCACTCGTGGAGAAGTACGGCCTGGACCCTGTTATGTGCGATGCGTTTCCAGGGAAGATGCCGGGGTCCGGAGGCAAGTTCAAGGACAGGACCGACCCGGCGATCGCGAAACTGTGGGCCGAGGAACTCGCCGCGAAACTGAGCGAACCGGCTTGACGCCGCGGGAGGAGAGACGATGAACCCCCGCGCGCGCAAGTGGCTGCTTCTGCCTGCTGGTATCCTGGCGGTCGGGCTCGGTGTTGTTGGAGCTTTCGTGCCGCTCCTGCCTACTACGCCCTTTCTGTTGCTGGCGGCTGCGTGTTTCGCGCGCAGCTCAGACAGGCACTATGAATGGCTCTTGAATCACCGGTGGATGGGCGCCTATGTCAGAAACTACCGGGAACACAGGGCAACCACCAGGAGAGTCAAGGTAGTGACCCTGGCGCTGCTCTGGGGGAGCATCGGCTATGCGTCCATCGTGGTCGCCGATGGCTGGGTGGTCCGGACCTTACTGCTGTCTGTCGCGGTCGGGGTGACGATACACGTGCTGAGTCTTCGGGTGGTCACGGGAGACATGAGTCCGGAGGGAGCAACCAGAAGCCATGCCGCACGAGACGCACTGGGAAGATGAGGGAATACGCTGGGTCTTCAGCGGTATAGTCAGTGATGACGATCTCCTGTGCTGCAACCTCGAACTCCGGAAGGAGACCCTGAAGTGGACATAGCTCTTGTGCTGGCGTTGTTGGCCGTCGCCTGTGCTCTCACGTCGGTCGGCTTCGGGATCCGTATCGCGAATGATCTTCGAGCCCGCGGCCTTCAGGCGAACCCGCTGATGGTGCGCTGGATGATCTTCAGATACCTGAGCGTGTACAAGCGCGTGACGCTGGAGGAGACGGGCAAGGTAGGGCCCCTCTATACAGTACTGCTCGATCGCGTCGTCCCTTGCGGCCGTCTTTGCCGTCGCGGGGATTCTGACGAAGGTCCTCTGAGGAGGCGGTGGGCGCCGCGCGCTTGCTGTTGAAGCCGGTGGCCCCGAGCGAGAGCCGCGCGTTCGGAACTGGGGACGCGTCTGGCCTGACCAGCGCGTCCATTCCGGGCGCGACCTGACGGTTCTGCGTGGAGGCGGCATGGATGTTCTTGAGCTCCTCGATGAGATTCGGATTCTGGCGTCCAATGGGCTGGAGTACGCGGGCAACGAGTATGACCGTGGCCGGTACGCTCGCCTGATGGAGCTTGTGGAGGAGTACTACGGGCAGGCCCTCGACTTGCCGCCGTCCGAGGTCCGAGAGCGATTCCGAGTTGAGCTGGGTCACATCACACCGAAAGTGGGCAGTGACGGCGCGATCTTCGATGACGCGGGGCGCATCCTGCTCATGCTGCGCGCGGACACCGGCACATGGTGTCTCCCGTGCGGGTGGATGGAGCCGAGCGAGACCCCTTCGGAGACGGTCTCGCGGGAGGTGAAGGAGGAGACGGGGCTGGTTGTACGGCCGACGAAGCTCGTGGGGTTGTTCCCCAGGCCGGCGGGCGGAGCCAACGGTCCTCACCGTGTGATCTCGATCCTGTACCTGTGTGTGGTGGAGGGGGGAACGCTGGCGTGCTCGCCTGAAGGGCTCGAGCTTCGCTACTGGGAGATAGAGGCAGTGCCCGAGTGGTACGCGCACCACGAACGGCTGGCGCGTGCCGCAAGGGACGCGATGAAGGGACGCAGCACATGAGACGGATCAGAATCGCCCTGGGCTCGAATGACGGCGCGACCATCGTTGACACACACATGGGTGATACCGCGCGTTTCCATATCTATGATCTCTTCGAGGACGCAAGATCAGAGCCGGTGGACACAAGAGACAACCCCGCGCTGGATGGAGGACACGGGAAGGTCGAGAAGATGGAGGCGATCGTGGCGATGCTGGAGGATGTGGATGTCCTTGTGGCGAAGAGAAACAGTCCGAACTTCCGCCGCATAGCCGAGGGAACGAGACACCAGCCGGTGGTCGTCGATGCCGACAGGATAGAGGATGCGCTTGAGAAGTTGCACGCTGCTTTCGACACGATTCGTGAGTTCACGGAGAGAAGGGAGAACGGGGAGCGCTTCGATACGATACCGGAGCTGTGAGGGCGCGTGATACGAGTCGGACGGAGGTGGGGGAATCGCGGGGGGCAGACATGAAACACAGCATGGGATCAGGCGGGTCCTGCATCTGTCCCAAGTGCGGGACGAGAGCGTCGCACCAGTCGGGGACACCCTGTTTGAAAACGGCTTGTCCGAAGTGCGGGGCGAAAATGCTGCGCGAGGGCTCGGAACACCACGAGCTACTGAAGCGGAAGAGGAAAAAGTAAGCCGGGAGATGCACGTGCACACTGAAGACCTGACCGTCACTATCATCTACGACAATCGCGTCGTCGCCGAAGGGCTTGAGTCAGCGTGGGGTTTCGCGTGTCTTGTCGAGGGGTTGGAGAAGACCATCCTCTTCGACACCGGTGGTGACGGGCCCACACTGCTGCGAAACATGGCCGAACTTGGGATCGAGCCGCGGGACGTAGACCTGGTTGTGTTGTCACACGCGCATTGGGATCACACGGGCGGGCTGGCCGATTTCCTCGACGTGCACAGCGGCGTGACGGTCTACCTCCTCGAGTCCTTTCCCGATGAGATCGGAGATGATTCGCGGAGTGGGGGTGCCGGCGTGATTAAGGTCAGCGAACCCACTGAGCTCTGTGGTGGGGCGACGTCGACAGGGGAGATGGTGGGTCAGACAGGCATCCAGGAGCAGTCCCTGTTGCTCTGGACCGACTCAGGAGTGGCTGTCGTGACGGGCTGCGCGCACCCGGGGATTGTGAGCACGGTGGAGCGAGCGAAGGAGATGACAGACCGAGACGTCCTCGTCATCATTGGGGGTTTCCACCTGTTCAAGGACAGCGACGCCTCGGTCCGGCGGATCGTGTCGCGGTTGCAGGAACTCGGCGTGCGGTGGGCCGCGCCCTGTCACTGCTCCGGTGACTCGGCGATCCAGAGATTCGCGGACGCCTACGGTCACACATTCCTGCCCTGCCGTGCGGGGTCCGTGATCCCGGTGGGGAAGCTGCTTCAGACAGCGCAATCCGACAGGGAGGGACAATGAGTGACCGGGCACTGAAGAACCTGATCATGATCGTCATGGTGATTCTGGTCTTGAATCAGTTCGTGGGTTGGGTCGCCGGCTCTTGGGGCGCCGTTCCTGGGGTGTTTGCCGCGCTCGTTGTCGTCGTGGTCTCGTTCCTTTTCGGGCGGAAGGCGCGTGGCGACGCGGGGAACACAGCGTGGTTTCTGGTGCCTGTGTTGCTCTTTGCGGTCATCCCCACGGGAGTGAGGCTATGGGGGTTCTTCGCGAATGAGGAATCCCTGTGGGCGAAACTCTGGGACAGCCTCCCGTTCGTACTGGGGTTCCTGGTGCCCATCGGCACTTTGCTCCTCGTGTATTGGAGTCTGGGCAGGGGCAGGAGACAACCCGCCGCGCCACCGCATGCGCGTGGCTGAATAACAGCTGGGGGGGGAGATGGGAGCAGAGGAACTTCTCATACGAGGAGCGCGCGTGTCGGACGCCAGGGACATGCATGAACTCCATGCCCGAGCAGTGGATGCCTTCTGCAGGGAGCATTACAGCGAAGAGCAGGTCCAGGTCCTCCTGATGGGCAGAACGGCTGAAGGTTACCTGCCGGCCATCGAGCGTGACGAGATGTTTGTGATGGAATCTGACGGTCTCATGGTTGGTTTTGGACACGCGACTCAGGGTGAGGTGCAGGCGGTCTTCGTCGATCCGGGCTGGGCTGGTCGGGGAGTGGGCGGCGCCCTGCTGGAACATGCGCTCCGGCTGGCGGCGCGCGGTCACGAGGGGCCGATCCAGCTCAAGTCAACTCTGAACGCGGTCGGCTTCTACGAGGCACACGGCTTCGTAGAGGTAGGGTCCACGGAGCTCGACAAGCACGGGATGGCGCTGCCGTTCGTGCTCATGGAGCGACGCTGGGAGCCGTCCGCAGGAGAACAGGTGAGCGATCAGGATCGATCGCGGCCCGCGGCTCTGGACGCCTACGACTCGATGGCGGAAGCGTACGCGGCGGCTATCGAGGAGAACCCCCGCAGCGCCTACTACGAGCGTCCGGCCCTCATGGACCTGCTGCCCGATGTATCCGGTCGACGAGTCCTGGATGCGGGGTGCGGTCCTGGAGTGATGATGGAGTGGTTTCTCAGCCAGGGAGCGAACGTTGTAGGCGTCGACGTGAGTGCGAACATGCTCAAGCTCGCAGAGCAGCGAGTCGGCGATGCGGCCGTCCTGCACGTGGCTGACCTCGAGGAGCCGATGCCCTTCCTGGAGGACTCATCGTTCGACGTCATCCTCAGCTCGGGGACACTGGGCTACGTTCGCGACTGGTTGGCGCTGTTCCGGGAATTCTCTCGAGTGCTGAAGCCGGGGGGATGCGTGGTGTTCTCTGTCGGTCATCCGTGCTCGGAGTACACCCTCAACGAGACGGATGACTACTTCTCGACCGAGCTGCGTGAGTATACGTGGCGCGGTCTCGGCGACACTATCGTCGTGCCGTGCTACCGGCGACCGCTCTCGCACATGACCGAGCCGATAGTCCGTGCCGGCTTCTCCATCGAGCGCGTGGTTGAGCCCGTGCCGACCGAGGAGTTCGCGGAGATCGAGCCGGAGGAGTACGCACAGCTCATGAGGCGGCCTCGCGTGCTGTGCGTTCGCGTAAGGAAGCCGGCAAGTGGCGGGTAGCTGGTGAATGGCACGGAAGCCGGCGGGTGGCACGTAGCTGGCGCGCAAGGAGTTGTGCTATGAGAGTGGTAAGGGGTTTGGTGCTCATCAGTCTGCTCGTTCTTCCTGCCTGCTCGACCGGCACGCCCGAGCAGGGGGATTCCCCGTCCATCGATCCCGCACTCCAGTCGAAGCTGGCTGCGTGGCTCGAGGTGGAAGGAGAGACGCCCGAGAACTACGTGATCGCTCTCTTCTCGGACCACGACGTGGTCTTCCTGGGCGAGCAGCACCGGGTGAAGCATGATGTCCTTCTCGTGCAGTCTCTGATCGAGCCGCTCTACAAGGCGGGTGTGCGGGTCCTGGCCACGGAGTTCGGTCGCAGGGAAGATCAGGGGGAGATCGACTCACTGCTCGGCGCACCGGAATGGGACGAGGATCTGGCCCGCGAGATCGCCTTCCGGCAGTTCGTCTGGTGGGGCCATCGTGAGTACGTGGACATCTACCGGTCCGCATGGATGCTGAACCAGGGACTGCCTGACGGAGTTCCACGGTTCAGGATTCTCGGGATCAACGTTTCCCCCGACTGGAGCTTCGTCACGAGCGAGGCGGATCGGGACGATCCGACTGTCATGCGACAGGTGTGGGGTGGTACCAGCGAGGAGGATTGGGCAAACGTAATCCTGGCTGCAGTGGACTCGGGCGAGCAGGTGTTGGTGTACTCCGGCATCCACCACGCGTTCACCGAGTACCGTCAGCCCATAGTGATAGATGGCGAGTTCCGTCTCTTCGACCACTGTCTGCGCTGCGGGAACCACGTCTTCGCCGCGCTGGGCAAGCGCGCGGTGACCGTCTTCCTGCACGCTCCATGGAACGGCCCGGAAGGGTATGGTTCGCGCATGCGTCATCCGGCGGACGGCGTAATCGACGCCCTCATGCTCGCCGAGGGCCCGCGCCCCGTGGGGTTCGATCTCGGCGAAGGTCCGTTCGGTGAGATCCGCGTCGAGGATGCCGTCTACCGCCACGGATACGAGGACTTCAAGCTGGCGGACTTCTGTGACGGTTGGATCTACACGAAGCCCATATCGGAGTACGCGGGCGTCACACCGATTCCCGAGTGGGTGAACGAGGGCAACCTGGAGTTCGCGCGGGCGCAGAGCCCGAACCCCAGCTTCCGCCAGGCTTCAGTTGAGGAGTTCAACGAGGGAATCGCGCAGGATGCCGAGATACTTCGCCGCTGGGGACACCTGCGGTAGCTGCGGTCCTGCGGTCCGTTCGGGGACCGCCCCCCAGTCTGATTGGGACGTTGATATGAACTCCTCCAGGCGCAGAATATATGTGACAGATCTCGACGGCACGCTCCTCGGGGACGACGCGCGCCTGTCCGGCAGGACACGATCCGGCCTGGTCACGCTTCTCGGAAGCGGACTCATGCTGACGGTCGCGAGCGCCAGGAGCGTCGTAGCCATGCAGTCCATACTCGCGGGCCTCCGACTGCCTCTTCCGGTCATCGAGCTCAACGGGGCGTTCATCTCGGATCTGGGGACGGGGCGGCATCTCGTAACGAATGCGCTGGATGCGGAGCTTGCGGTGGGCGTATATGAGCTCATCTGCGCAGCGGGCTGTGTGCCATTCGTGTCTTCCTTCGACGGAGAGTTCGATCGCCTCCATTACTCGGAGGTCGGCAATCCGGGTATGAAGTGGTATCTGGACGACCGTCTCTCGAACAACGACAGCCGACTGAGTAAGAGCGCCGACCTCTCATCCAGGCTCTCCGAGCAGGTAGTGTGTCTCACTGTGATCGACCGGCCCGAAGTAGTGGAGGAGCTCCGTGCGGCGTTGGTCGAGCGGTTCGACAGCAGGCTCTCTGTAAGACGGTTCAGCAACGAGTATTTCGGCGGCTGGGATTGGCTTACCGTTCACGACGCGCGAGCCACGAAGGACCGGGCGCTCGCCACGCTGCTGGAGGCTCGCGATCTGGGTGACGCCGAGGTTGTCGCGTTTGGTGACAGCGACAACGACGTCCCCTTATTCCGATGCGCCGATAGAGCCATCGCCGTGGCCAACGCGTCCGCCGAGCTCAAGTCACTGGCGTCCGAAGTGATTGGCCCCAGCAGCGAGGACAGCATCGTCGGGTTCCTGGAGCGCGAGTGGCAATCGAGAAGCAACCTGTTCTAGTATGATGTAGACGGCGAGCAGGAATCCTGCTATGCACGTCGAGTCAGAAGAGGTCCTTGTAGTCCACCGCCTCACAGAAGGAGGGCACGTGTTGCGCATCTCAGGAGTTGTCGCCGTCGCGCTGATGGTCCTGGGTCTTGGTCTGGGCTGCGGCCCGTCGACCCATTTCGTCTCGACGTGGACCGATCCGTCCCTGGAAGGCCCCGTCAGCCTGACCGGCAAGAGGGTAGCTACGTTCCTGCTCAGCGACGAAGAGAGCACGCGCCGCATGGTGGAGGAGATCCTCGCCGGCGAGGTCACGTCCCATGGGGCCGAGGGGGTTCCGGGCTTCACGTTGATGTCCGCGGACGAGGCCCTGGACCAGGATTGGGTCAAGGAGCGGCTGAGTGCGGAGGGCATCGAGGGCGCCGTGATCATGCGCCTGATCGGCCGGGAGACGGAGACCCGCTTCGTGCCGGGAACGACCTCGTACGCCCCCGCCCACTATTCCTCGATGTGGGGCTACTGGGGGCCGAGCTGGACCGTAGTGCATGAGCCCGGGTATCTGGAGACGGACGTCATCGTCTCCGTTGAGACGCTGGTCTACTCGGTGACCCAGGACAAACTGCTGTGGGCCGGTGTCAGTGAGACGATGAATCCCAACCACGTGCAGAGCATGATCATCGAGCTGTCCGCCGTTGCCGCGAACGAGATGCAGAAGTCGGGCCTGCTGGAGTAGTGCCTGTAGGACGGAGATGATGCCGAGCAACCGCACCGTGCGCTCCGGGGGCGGCTGAACTCCATGGTGGGCGGACGGAGCACAGGGAGCTTCACAGATGAAGTGGTCCAGTGGCCTTCTCATTGCCCTGTTTCTTGCGGCGTCGTTGGCTCTTGCATCGGAGGCAGACGGAGCAGATGGCCAGTTCCTGGGCGGTCCGACGTCTGTTGGGAAGGAACTCGAAGAAGCGGGCGAAGTTGACAGCGTAAGTGTGTGGAGTCTTGGCGAGTTCAGGGCGCGCCTGATCGAGCGATATGGACTCGCCGTGAGCGCGGACTACGCCACGCTCTACCAGTATGCAGACGACTCGCTGACCGGCGCGGACACCGGTCTGGGCGGAGTGTTGCGTCTGTACGGCCGATGGACGCTGGTAGGCCGTGGCACGGGCCATACCGGTACGCTGGTCGCCAAGGTGGAGTACCGTCATCATCTCAGCGGTGACGTCGCACCTGGGCATCTGGCGCCGGAGCTCGGCTACCACGGCGGTGTCGGGTTTGGGTTCACCGATGTAGGCGTGTTCCTCGCACCTCTCTACTGGGAGCAGTTCTTTGCCGACGGTCACCTGGGGGTCGTGGCGGGTCGACTGGACCCCATCGATTTCACGGATATTCTGGGTGTCGGCAATCAATGGAGTTCCTTCCAGAACGCGGCAGTCCTGAGCAACATGTCGATTGCGGCGCCAGATCTGGGCTGCGGTGCGGGCGTCGGATTCAAGCTCAGCGATCGATGGGTGATTGGCACGACCGCGCACGATGCCAACGGCGAGCAGACTGAGTTCAACTGTTTCGAGGGAAGCCTCAGACTGTTCGAACAGGCCCATGTGAGCTGGGCGCCGACCCGCTCGAGGCGCTTCACGAATGCCCTGCGCCTGACCCTCTGGCACCAGGATGAGCGACCGTCGAGCGGACTCGAGGAGAGCTACGGCGTAGCCACGTCGGCCAACTGGACAATCAACGAGCGATGGATGCCCTTCTTCCGCTGGGGTCTGTCCGAGGGCGACGCGCCAGCGGCCCGGCAGCAGCTGACCACGGGTGTGATGCTGAACGTCCCGGGGCGCTCCGACCAGCTGGGCGTCGGTGCATGGTGGCAGGACTTGTCTCACCGCGATCTCCACGATCAGAGCGGGATGGAAGTGTTCTACCGATGGGAGGTGATCCCGAATCTGGCGATCACACCTTCGATTCAACTCCTGAACGACCCGGCGCTGAACCCTGACGCGGACCGGATTATACTGCTTGGGCTCAGGGCCAGAGTTCTGTTCTTCTGATGAGCCCTGGCTGTTCTGCGCATTCAAGGGAGGGACCCATGAACGCAAGACCGTTCGTCGTCGTGATGATTCTGCTCGTGGTGTTTGTGTTCTCAGTTCCGGCGGTTGCCGGGACAGCTCACGGAGAGCCCAGGCTCGTACTTCAGATCACGATCGACCAGATGCGTGGCGATTTCCCCATGCGCTATGAAGACCGATTGGGCGAGGGCGGGCTCCGATACCTGATGGAGGAGGGGACCCACTACACGAACGCTCACTTCCAGCACGCGGATACCGAGACGCCGATCGGGCATGCGGCACTGTTCACGGGCAGCTACCCCGCGTACAACGGCATTGTCGCCGGCAACTGGTTTGATATGGACAAGGGGCGGGTCATCTACAACTGCGAGGATGACCGCTATCCGATGATCGGGGAGGAACCGGCACAGGGGAAGGGCAGGGCGCCCACGAATCTGCTGTCTTCCACGATCGGCGATGAGCTGGTCATCGCCAACAACGGTGGCTCCAGGGTGTTCAGCGTGTCCATCAAGGACCGTGGCGCGATCCTGCCCGGCGGCCACACCGGCAAGGCCTTCTGGTATTCCAAGAGTGATGGTTCCTTCGTCAGCAGCACCTACTACTACGAGAAGTACCCCAACTGGGTCCAGGAGTGGAACGCCAGGAAGTTCGCCGATAAGTACAAGGACACATCGTGGGAGCTCCTGCACGACGTTTCGACGTATGTGTTCGGTGAGGACGACGACCGTCCTTTCGAAGTGGACATGCTTGGCCTGGGCACGACATTCCCGCATCCTGTGAACGGGGATTCCAAGTACTTCTACGCGTCGCTGATAGCCACACCCTTTGGGGACGAGCTGACGGCGGATTTCGCCAAGACGCTCATCGAAGCCGAGAAGCTGGGGCAGGGCGAACACACCGACTTCATGGCGATCAGCTTCTCCGTGACCGACTACATCGGTCACGTATTTGGGCCCTCGAGTCTCGAGGCCGAGGACAACATCCTGCGGGTCGATCGTCTGCTGGCCGATCTGTTCCAGTTTATAGACGAGCAGGTCGGATTGGAGAACACTCTGGTCATCGTCTCAGCTGACCATGGGATGTGTGAGGCTCCGGAGTACATGCAGGGTCTGGGATTCGAGGTGGGCCGCGTGACCTCCGAGACTATCGTCAAGGGTGCGCTGAAGAATGCCCTCGAGGCCCGGCTGGGAGTGCCTGGGGATGTGATCCGGCTCTACGAACACCCCTACGTCTATCTGAATGAAGAGGAGATCGGGAAGACCAAGTACAGCGTTGCCGAGGTTGAGGCGGCGGTGGCGGAAGCGATCATCAGGATCCCCGGCATGATAGGAGCCCTGACCCGAACCGATCTGCTGAATGGGTCCTTCGCCCCGACGGCGGTGAACATGACGATCCTCAACAACTTCCACATCAAGCGGTCCGGCCACGTCCATGTGATAGCGGACCAGTTCTGGTACTTCGCCTACGAGATGGACACGCCCACGGAGATGGCCGCCATCCATTGCTCGCCCTGGACGTATGACACCTACGTCCCCATCTTCTTCGCGGGCCATGGCATAGGTGCCCAGCGCATCGCGCGGCCCGTCACGCCCTACGATATCCCTGCGACCATCGCGACCCGTCTTGGGATCAAGCCTCCTTCGGGTTCTGTGGGCATACCTTTGGTCGAGGTGCTGAGGTGAAACGGTGACCAGCCGCCGGCGGCCAGGTGGAGCAGCTTCCTGACGACCGGGAAGGAGGCGGTCGCTGCCGGGCTCCGTCCGTGCTATGCTAGTGACATGAGAAAGCACATCGCTCCACTCGCCCTGCTCGCTCTGCTCTGCGTCACCACCGTCACACAGGCACAGTTCACCCTCATCCAGCGCTCGACCGGTCTCGACGCCCTCGACTGG
>JAUWLR010000129.1 GCA_030613615.1 Candidatus Eiseniibacteriota bacterium | reverse complement strand
TCCTTAGGCGGTTTCCCTTTCTGCGGCACTTTCCTTAGGATCGCTCCCACTGGGAGTTACCCAGCACCCTGCCCTGTGGAGCTCGGACTTTCCTCAGGTGACACGAGGCCACCCGCGACCGCCTGGTCTACTCCGTCCGATTCTCGTATTGCCCCCCGTCCCCTCACTGTCAAGATCGCGAGTGCGCCGCCCAGTATCGCCACAAGCCCTTCGCATCGCCCTATGGCGTCAGCGCACCATGCTAGCGCCTGTCTGGGCCAGCCTGTCGGCCCTGGTGTTCTTCTCCCTCGGTATCGTCTCGAATTTCACCGAATCAAGGCGGGAGAGCAGCTGCCCGACCTTGAGGTATCGATCTATGAGCTTCGTGTCCTTGACCTTGTAGCGCCCGGAGAGCTGATTCGAGACGAGCTCGCTGTCGAGTCGCACGGTGACACGCCGTGCGCCCAGGGCCAGAGCCCTCGCGAGTCCGATCCTCACCGCCTCGTACTCAGCCACGTTGTTCGTCGTCCGTCCGAGGTGCTCGCGGAATTCCTCGATGGTCTCACCCTCAGGGGTCAGAATGACTCCGCCTGCGCCCGACGGACCGGGATTCCCTTTGGACGCACCATCCGTGTAGATAACAACCTCGGTGTACGGGTGCCGGGACGCCGCGGTGGCCGAGTTGTCGCCGCCGCCTGGACTCCCGCCGTCTCCCTCCTTTGGAAGACCGAACTCCATCGGCGCGGTCACCGAGCCCGCGAACGTGGCTACGCTCTCGAGGAAGGCCGCTGCCCGCTCCTCGGAAAGACCCGCGTCGTCGGCCGCTTCCTTCCAGGTGCGCCCATCCCGAATCGCCCTGACGAAATCCTCTTCCCTCCTACCCAACGTCCCTCTCCTTCCGCCAGTAGAGTAGCCGCCCGCAGCCGTCGCACTCGGTGAAACGGGTGCCTCGTTTGACCTCGATGACGGTCTGGGGAGGCAGGCTCTTGTAGCACCCGGAGCAGGCGCCATCCACCACCTGCGCCAGCGCGCAGTCGCCCTTGCTCCTGAGTATGCCCTCGTACCACCTGAGCAGGGACTCGTCCACCCGCATCGCGATTCGCAGCCGCTCGTCTTTCCTGACGGCCAGCGCGTCGTTCAGCTCGTCGAGCCTGGCCCGGAGCTCGCTCACATTCCCATCTATCGTGCGCTCGGCCTCGACCACCTCGGCACCCGCCCGCTCCGCGTCATCGGACAGCTCCTCTGTCTCCTCGAGCAGTTTGAGGACGCTGTCCTCGAGATCCGAGACATCCTGTTTGGCAAACCCTATCTCGTGAGTGAGGGCCGCGTATTCCTCGTTGGTCCTGATGACGATCTGTTTGGCCTTGAGCTCGTTGATCCGGACCGTCGCGTCCTCGAGTTCGTGCTCTCTGTGCTGGCGCTCCTTCTTCGCCTCCTCCAGCGCGTGTTCCTTCTCCTGCTGCACGGCCCGGACGCGCGCTCTCTCGCTCTCGAGCTCGTCGATGCGGACGGGAAGCAGCTCGCCCTGCCTCGACAGATCGGCGAGATCGGCGTCTATCTCCTGAAGCTCGAGCAGAAGTTCCAGTTGCTCAAGCACGAGTCCCCCCTCAAGAACGATGCCGGCAGACGCGAACGGACACAAACAACAGGCGCGCCCGGTCGGGCACACCTGCGTCGACCTACGGGCTTCCGCACGATGCCGCTCTGTCAACGCGCCCGCTACGGACGCGCTTCGATCTGTTCCTTAGGTATGGTGGGCGATACTGGGCTCGAACCAGTGACCTCCGGTATGTGAGACCGGCACTCTAACCAACTGAGCTAATCGCCCCCATGGCCTGGTATGCCTGGTGGGCCCACTCGGATTCGAACCAAGGACCTACGGATTATGAGTCCGCTGCTCTACCGCTGAGCTATGGGCCCGCCGGAAGTTCGACAGAACCCCTCCGACCGAACGCGCAGTTTAGCACGCCAACCCGAGGGGTGTCAACGAATCCGCCTTCTAACGGACCGGCTCCCGTAGGAAATCAAGGGAGGTCGATGTACCCCTTGAGGCGGCTTCTCCGCTTGTAGTGCCTGAGCTTGCCGATGGCCTTCTTCTCTATCTGGCGGACGCGCTCTCGGGTCACACCGAAGATGGCCCCGACTTCCTCGAGAGTCATGGGAGCACGGTCCCTCTCCAGACCGAAGCGCAGTCTGATTATCTTCTCCTCGCGCGAGTCGAGTTCCGCCAGAACCTGATCGATCTCGCTCTGCAGCAGCTTGAACGATGCGTACTGGGAGGGCGAAATGACCTTCGTGTCCTCGACGAAATCCCCGAGACTCGAATCCTCGTCCTCTCCTATCGGCCGGTCGAGCGAGATGGGCTGCTGCGCCGCTTTGAGGATGCCCTTGACCTTGTCCTCGGTGAGGTCGAGCTTGTCCGCGATCTCGTCCACCGACGGATCCCTGCCCTCCTCCTGCACAAGCTGGCGAGTCGTACGCACGACCTTGTTGATCGCCTCTATCATGTGGACGGGGACACGGATGGTCCGCGCCTGGTCCGCGATGGCGCGCGTGATGGCCTGTCGGATCCACCAGGTGGCGTAGGTCGAGAACTTGTACCCGCGCGTGTAGTCGAACTTCTCGACAGCGCGCATCAGGCCTGTGTTGCCCTCCTGGATGAGATCGAGAAAGTCCAGTCCCCTGTGCGTGTATCTCTTGGCTATCGAGATGACCAGCCGCACGTTCGCCTCGACCATTTCCGTTTTGGCAATGCTCGCCTCAACCTCGCCCTTCCGGATGCGGTAGGCCATGTCCGAGAGCGCGTTCGAGCGGATGCCACACTCCCGCTCGATGCGCCTGATGGCTCTCTTCCTGTTCCGAATCTCGTTGAGGGCGAGAGCGGCCTCCTTCTTCAGAGCGGCCGGTGTCTTTGTGCGCGTGGCGGTTTTCGCCGCCGTCTTCGCCTTCTTCGACGCGGCTGTCTTGCCCTTGCCGGCCGCCGCCTTCCTGGCCTTCTTCCTCTTTGCTTCCTGGCGTTCCGCCTTGCGGAGAAGCGAATCGTGCACGGACGCATGGTCGGATATCTCGTTCTCCAGGGCCTTGCACTTGTCGACGAGTTCGCCGATACGCAAGGCCATCTTGCCGACCTGAGCAGGATGGAGCGCGAGCCGCTTGGTCTCCACGGCGAGGCTCTTGCGCCGTCTCTGTATGGCCTTCTTCGTCTGGGTGGCGTGCTGCGGCCGCGCCTTCTTCAGCTTCTGTTCGAGCTCGCGGCGCTCCTCGTCGAGCCTGATGATCTTGTCCATGCGGTTGACCGCCCGGCGCCGCTCGTCCTTGCCCGTCGCGTTCTTCTTCTTGCGGTCCACTCCGACGACCTTGTCCAGCCTCACCTTCTCAGACCTGAGGCGCTCCGCCAGACCGGACAGCCTTTTCATTGTTGTCAGCGATTCGAAGATCGCGCAGTAGGTCATGTCCTCGGCGCTTTCGATCCGCTTGCAGATCTCCACCTCACCCGCTCTGTCCAGGAGCTTGACCTGTCCCATCTCCCGAAGGTACATGCGCACCGGGTCGTCGAACCGCAACCTCGGCTGGACCTTCGCCCTCTTCTTCGCCTCCCGCTTGCGCTTTGCTTCGTGGGTCTTCTTGTCGACGACCTCGATCCCCATATCGGACAGCCCGCAGTAGATATCGTCCACGAGCTCTATGTCCAGGTCATCGCCCAGAAACGACCCCAACTCCTCGTACGTGAGCGAGCCGGAATCGCCGATCTTCTTCTTGATCGTTCCCAGCACCTTGTCCGCCGAGCGTTTCGCCATAGGCCAGGCCTCGCCTTCTGAAAGGACGAAAGAAGAACTCAGTCGCCGGCAGACAGCTCCCTGAGCCGCCGTGCCAGTTCCTGTCGCGCGTGAACGCGCGCGAGGAGTTTCTCCTCGTCACCCGTCATCTCGGCCGTCTCTATCTCTCGGTCCACAACCCCGATCTCGGTCTCGATGGCGGACCTTCTGATTATCCTAATATAGTCGTCGCAGGCCCGTCCGCCATTGTCGTCATCGGATGCGGCAACGGAGATCTCGGTGATGACGGACGCCTCCTCCGAACTGGAAAGCTTGTCCAGGAACGCCCCAACGTCGACGGCCCCGGCGCCTTCCTCCCCCATCAACCGCTCCGCCAGACCTCGCATCAGGGGATCGGTGAAGTCGGAGGGTTCGAGCTCCTCGCGCACCCGCAGGGCCCGGTCGCCGCCCGCCAGCAGAAGCCCCAGGAGCCCTTTCTGTGCCGCACGCTCGGCGGCCCCGACGACTCGCTCCGCCTCCGCCCCGCGCCTCGGGGCCCCGTCGGCTCTCGCGGCGGACCTGCGCGACGCCGACGCCTTCCTCGCCTCAAGGGCCCTGGTCAGCGCTCCCCGGTCTATGGACAGCGATCGCGCGATCTTCTCGAGCATGAGGTCGGCCTTGATGGGATCCTCGATGCTTGCGACCGTCTCGAGCAGCTCGTGGGCCGCCTTCTCCCTGTCCTCCGCCGTCTCCGGTGGGCTCACGCCGAGCAGGAAGTCGATGAAGTCGCGTGCCCGACTCAGCTCCTCCTTCATCGCGTCGGCGCCTGACTGCCTGACGAAGGAGTCCGGGTCGGCGCCGTCCGGAAACTCGGCGATGCGGACCTTGACTCCGAGTCTCACCAGGAGCTCGGCGGCCTTCGTCGCCGCGGCGATGCCCGCGGCGTCGCCGTCGTAGGCGACGAACACGCGGTCCGCGTACCTCGACAAGATCCTCGCCTGCTCGATAGTCAACGCGGTGCCGGCCGAGGCGACCACGTTGTGGAAGCCCGCCTCGTAGAGGCTGAGCGTGTCCATGTAGCCTTCCACGAGGATGGCCTCGCGCGATGCCCGAAGCGCCGACCGGGCCTGTGCAAGCCCATACAGGTAGTGGCCCTTGTGATAGACGCGCGTCTCAGGCGAGTTGAGGTACTTGGGCTCGGAGTCGTCCAGGGCACGCCCGCCGAAGCCGACGACCCTGCCGCCGCTCCAGAGCAGAGGGAACACGAGGCGGTCTCTGAATCGGTCGTAGTAGCCGCCCTTGTCCCTCTCGATCACGAGACCCGCCTCCTCGAGCACCGACGGCGGCACCCCCTCCTTCTGGGCCCTCTTGAGCAGTCCGTCCCAACCCGGCTTCGCGCAGCCGATCTGGAACATCTCGGTCATCTCGTCGCTTATGCCGCGCCCCTGCCAGTAGCGTCGCGCGGCGTCGCCCTCGGGACCGGCGCGGCACTCCCGGAAGTAACGGCGCGCCATCGCGTTCGCCGCGTAGACCGGGTCCTCAGCGGAGCCCGCTCCCCCATCGCTCTCTGGGATGGAGATGCCCGCGCGCTGGGCCAGTTCGCGAACGGCATCGAGGAACCCTATCTTCTCGTATTCCATCAGGAACGTTATGACGTTCCCACCGACCCCGCACCCGAAGCAGTGGTAGATCTGTCGCTCCGGGTTGATGTTGAAGGACGGGGTCTTCTCGTCGTGGAACGGACAGACGGCCTTGTAGTTCCTGCCGGCCTTCTTCGTCCGAATGCGCTCGGATATCACGTCGACGATGTCGTTCGCCGCTTTGATGTCCTCGATGAGCTGCTCGGGTATCCTGCGCACCAGTCGTACCTCGCATCGCATCGGCCGTCGCGGCGAGTTCCGCGCGCCGCGGCTGGTGGTTTCAGCTACTTGAGTTCCACGATCGTGACTCCCGTGTCCCCTTCGCCCCAGCGGCCGAGCCTGAAGGACTTGACCGAGGGCATGGTCCGAAGCACGGCGTGCGTCTCGGTCCTGAGCGCCCCCGTTCCTTTACCGTGGACGATGCGGATCGACAGGATTCCTTGCATCAGAGCCCTGCTGACGCACAGCTCGATCGCGTCGCGCACCTCGTCGGTCGTCGCTCCCCGCAGGTGCAGCTCCGTTGCCGGACTCTCGGACACCTCGACGTCCAGGGAAACCTCGACCCTGGGTCCCGTCCGGGGCTCCGGGCACTCGACCTCGAAGAGGTCGTCTCTGCCCCCCGCCACCGTCGCGTGCCTGCTCCGCCCGCGCCCCCGCCGCGTGGCGTCGGGGCGCGCGATGCGCGGCCTGTCGTTCGCGAGCTCGCGTGGCAGAGCACAGAACCGAACGAGTTCGGCACAGATGAGTTCGTTCATTTGTGCCGCGAGCTGGGTTGGACGCCGATGATTACGGTGAACCTGGGAACGGGGACGCCGGAGGAGGCCCGCGACTGGGTCGAGTACACCAACTGCCCACCTGACACCAGGTACGCGACGTTGCGCGCCGCCAACGGGCATCCCGAAACGCACGGCGTTCGGCTCTGGTGGCTGGGTAACGAGATGGACGGACCGTGGCAGCTCGGGCACGTGCCTGCCGACCAGTACGCGTTGCGCGCGCAGCAGGCAGGCAAGCTGATGAAGGACGTTGCCCCCTCGATAGAACTGGTGGTCTGCGGCACGTCCGGAGTCGGTCTGCCGACATACATGGACTGGGACCGTCAGGTGCTGGAACATGTGGGCGACTTGGCCGACTACGTCAGCCTACACCGCTACGTGGGCAATCCGGACGGTGACAC
>JAUWLR010000177.1 GCA_030613615.1 Candidatus Eiseniibacteriota bacterium | reverse complement strand
TACGGGCGACTACTACGCCGACATTATCGTCTCGAGCAACGGCGGAGACCCGGTGATCGTTCCGGTTGCTCTGCACGTCGGCGCGACGGGCGTCGACGACGGTGAGTTCGACACGCCGTCGATGTATGTGCTCAAGGGCGTGAGCCCGAATCCGTTCAATCCCGTGACTACCGTGACCTACGGAGTCCCCACGGACGCCTCGGTCCGCCTCGCCATCTACAGCGTTGCCGGTCGTCTGGTGCGCACGCTCGTGGACGGAGAAGTCGGGGCTGGCTACCGCACCGTCGTGTGGGACGGCCGTGATGACCGCGGGCGCGAGGTCGGAAGTGGCGTATACTTCTGTCGGATGGAGGCCGCGGGCTTCGACGACACCGCAAAGATGGTGTTGATGAAGTAGCGGGATCGGTGGCGGTGAAGTAGCCGCGTGGGCGCTGGTGAAGCGACACCGTCACAACTGCGCGTTACACTGAGGCGGGCGGCGGCCGAATCGGCAGCATCGGATCGACCACGCTTGCCTCAGTTTTTTCAACAGGGAGGTTCCAGATGCCAGTTCGTCCCCTCATCTTAGCGGCCGCCGTACTGGTGATGGCATTGCCTTCCGCTGACAGTTGGGCCGACGCTGTGGTGGCCGACCACACGATCGTCGCTTCCTTCGAGCACATCCCCGCTGCGACGGTGGAAGAGGTCAAGACCGGGTTCACGATGTTCTACGGCCACACGTCGCACGGAAGCCAGATCGTGACCGGGATGTCCATGGTTCGAGATGAAGATCCTCTCTTCGACTTCAACAACGGCCCCGGCACATTCCAGTTCAGCGAGGACACCGACGACCTCGGGCACAATGGAGATGTGTCCTGGGTTCCTATAACGCGCGCGAGGCTGGACGAACCGGGTTCCGACATCAACCTCGTGATGTGGTCGTGGTGCGGGGGAGTCTCAGACAACACCGAGGAGGGGATCAACACATACCTGAGCGCGATGGAGAGCCTGGAGCAGGACTACCCGGGTGTGGTCTTTGTGTACATGACCGGGCACCTGGATGGCACCGGGCCCTCGGGCAACCTCTACGTACGCAACAATCAGATCCGGGACTACTGCGTGGCCAACGACAAGGTCCTGTTCGACTTCGCCGACATCGAGAGCTACGACCCGGATGGTGTCTGGTATCCGGACGGGGGAGACGGCTGCGAGTGGTGCTACGACTGGTGCGCCACGCATACCTGTCCGACCTGCCCCGCGTGCGCACACTCCCACTGTTTCAACTGCTACCTGAAGGGGAAAGCGTTCTGGTGGATGCTCGGCGCGGTGATCTCCGGCATGGACGCCGGTGTCGACGAAGGCGGGGTCGGCCCGAGGCTGGCGCCCAGCCGCCCCAACCCATCCGACGCAGGCTCTGAGATTACCTTCAGTCTCCCGTCTCCTGCTAACGTCAGGATCGATATCTACAACATGCGCGGACAGAAGGTCGCAACGCTTCTTGACCGCCACGTGAGCGCGGGGGACCACTCCGTGCGCTGGGACGGTCGAGGTAGCGGGGGCGTCGACGTTGGAAGCGGCGTCTACTTCTGTCGGGTCGAGGCGGATGGCTTCGACGACACCGCGAAGATGGTGCTGATCAGATGATATGGAACGGTCGAGCCCGACCGTTCCATATGGTCTAGCCTCGGGGTTCACCTCGTTCTGGACGATGGGGGTGAAGTGGCGTGAAGGTGGTCTGTGTTTCCACGGCGCGGCAAGGGGGTGTCTGTATGCGGCGCACTAGCCGTATCCTGCTGGCGGTTCTCTGTATCTGCTGTGCAGGAGCCTTCGGCAGTGCGGGTTGCGGAGGTGGGGGAACCCTTCCCTCTGAGAGGATTCTCTTTGTTGGAATCGACTCGGCCGACTGGGACGTCATAGACCCGCTCTTGGGGGAGGGGAAGCTTCCCAATCTTAAGGCCCTTGTCGAGTCCGGCGTCTCGTGCGACCTTCACTCACTCGAACCCAAGCAGAAGTCCCCGACCATTTGGGCTACGATAGCCACTGGGAAGCTCCCCGAGAAACACGGTATCACCGACTACGTCGACCCACTGACGAAGAACCTCATGACCAGCAATGTGCGGACCGCGAGGACATTCTGGGACATCATCGGTGAGAGAGGTACGTCAGTCACCGTCGTAGGGTGGCTGGTCACTTGGCCCGCCGAAGCAGTCAACGGGTACATGGTCACGGACTACTTCCGCCATTCACCCAGGCCGGACCGCCCTCTGCCGGAGCATCTGACGTATCCGGACGTCCTCATGGAGGGGGTTGAGCCGCTACGCGTGGCCGGCGACGACATCACTGACGAGGACCTGAGCAGGTTCATCAGTCTGGACGCGGCGATGACTGCGGACGAGGCTCAGCGGCTTTCAGTCGACCAGATGTTCATGGAGATGCGCGCCATGAACGAGCTGGAGCGGCGGGCGGACGCCCTGAGGAACATACTGGCGGGCGACCGTACGTTCCTCGGTGTCATGCTCCACCTCATGAAGGCGCATCCCACCGACGTCTCCGTCGTCTATCTCCGGGGCGTCGACACCGCCAGCCACAAGTTCTGGGCAGATGCGCACCCCGGCGAGGTGGGCTTCCCCGTTTCGCAGACGGAGAACCGCGTCTTCGGCGGCACCGTGGAGCGCTACTATGAATACGCGGACGAGATGCTCGGCGAGCTCGTTGACCACTTCGGCGAGGGGACCATCCTTGTGTGCTCCGACCATGGGTTCGAGGGACCGAAGCCGGGCCAGCTGCCTGGGGGCATCAACGACCACGGACCGATTGGAATCCTGGTGATGGCAGGCGACGCATTCAGGGACGGAGTCCGGATCCCCGAGCGCAGCGTGGAAGACATCACGCCGACGCTTCTGGCACTCTTGGGAATGCCCGTCGGCGATGACATGGATGGAGCCGTCATCGACGAAGCGTTCGAACCACGTTTCCTGCGTGAGCACCCCGTGGCGAACATCCCAACATACGAGCACACGGAGTAGCCGAAGGCAACTCCCACTGGTGCCCTTCGCCCTGTTCCTTTGACGAGTTTTCCGCTCCGTGGTATCCTGCCTCGTGAGCATGACCAGTCCGCGCGTGGGAGCTTGCCGCTCAAACTGGAGCAAGGGGAATCCCAGTGAGCAAGAAGACCAGGAACAAGGGCAAGACCCGAGTCCGCAAGGCACCGGCCAAGGTTGCCGGACGGCGCGCCTCCGGCCCTCCGAAGAAACGCAATCTCCTCAACCCACGTATCCTACTCTTGCTGGCAGTGATCATCCTTGCGGGCCTCGTCCTGCGCGGCCTATACCTGCGCGAGCTTGTGAACACGCCGGACTTCGAGTTCCCATTGGTGGACTCCGACTACCACGATTACTGGGCGCGTGGGATGGCGTTCGGCAACTTGTCGCCGCCACGCTTCGAGCCCGATCCTCAGCTTCAGAAGTACCCCTACTTCCGACCACCCGGTTATCCCTTCTTCCTTGCGGCGATCTACAAGATGACGGGCCGAGGTTATCTGGCTCCGCGCGTGATCCAGATGCTGATCGGACTCGTCAACGCCGTGCTCGCATTTGCCATCGCCCGCAGGTTGTTTGGCGACGTCGCGGCGCTCCTGGTCGCCGCGCTCATGTCCTTCTACTGGATCTTCATCTACTTCGAGGGCGAGTTTCTGGAACCAGTGTTAGCTGTCTTGCTGGTACTGGCGACAGTCTACGTGCTCATGATATGGATGCGTGATCTGTCTCTGTCGCGCATGTTCGTGGCCGGAATCATCGTGGGCGTCCTCGCGCTGGTCAGGCCGAACGCTCTGCTCTGGGTCCCTGTCGTTGGGCTGTGGGCATTCTGGATACTGAGGCGGCGAGGATCGCGCCGGAAGGCGACTGTGACGGCAGTGGCCCTGGTCATCGGGGTTTTGGTTGCCGTGGTCCCGGTGACTGTGAGGAACGCCGTCGTGGGGCGGGATTTCGTGCCAATCTCCTCGAACGGCGGGGTCAACCTGTTTATCGGGAACAACGAGCGAGCGGACGGCCTTGTCCGTGGCACCATGCCCGGGATAGGCACGCTCGATACCAGTTTCGACCACCTCAGTATCGTCGCGAACGTCGAACGCAAGACCGGTCGTCGCATGAAGCACTCCGAGGTATCGGACTACCTCGCAGGGGAAGCTCTGGGCTGGATGAGGGAGCATCCGGGGAGAGTGCTTGGGCTCATGTGGAAAAAGAGCCTGCTCTACTGGGGGCCGACGGAGCCTGCGGACAACAAGGTGGTCGCGGGAGACAGAGCGGCTTCGTCCGTTCTCAGACGCATTCCACTGACCTTCTTCGTCGTATTCGGTCTCTTCGTAGCGGGGGCGCTCCTGCTTCTACGGCAGCACCGTGCACGGGCACCCACCGCGAATACCCCCCCCCCCCGCGTACTCGAGCAGTGGGAAG
>JAUWLR010000263.1 GCA_030613615.1 Candidatus Eiseniibacteriota bacterium | reverse complement strand
GCTGGTTTGCCATTGCCGCCCTTATCGTCTGGGCTCTCACCGTGGGGTGGTTTCCCAGTGTCCTCCCCAACCGCCCGCTTCTGCACTACATCACGCTGGGCATCATCACCGCGTTCTTCTTCTTCGCTTCCGTACTGATTCACGAACTCACGCACAGCGTCGTTGCGGTCAGGTGCGGGATTCCCGTGAAGAGGATCGTGCTCTTCCTTTTCGGGGGAGTCGCAGAGATCCTCAGTGAACCACCGGACCCGAAGACCGAACTCAAGGTGGCCCTGGCCGGACCCGCAGCCAGCGCCATCATAGCGGCCGGATGCTGGACGGCGGTTGCTCTGATGGGCAGCGATCCGGGGCGCCCCGGTCTGCAGCTCGCGCTCGTCTACCTGGCCGTGGCCAACACCGTACTGCTCGGATTCAACCTGCTCCCGGGCATGCCACTGGACGGCGGCAGGGTCCTGCGCGCGCTCATCTGGCGGGCCACAGGCGATCTCCGTCGGGCAACCCGCATCGCGAGCACCGCCGGGCAGGCCCTTGCGGGTCTCATGGTGCTCGTCGGCATAGCGGTCGCGCTACTGGGAAGCAACACCTGGACGGGGCTCTGGATAATCCTCATCGCCCTGTTCCTCCGCCAGGCGGCCGAGGCGAGCTACCGTCAGCTCCTGATGAGGGAAGCACTCCAGGGAGTCCGCCTCGCGAGCGTCATGACGCCGGACGCGGTGACGGTTCCACCGGACATCACACTCTCGGAGCTCATCGAAGACTACGTGCTCAGGTACCACTTCACCAGCTACCCGGTCGTATCTGAGGGTCGACCGATCGGGATCATCACGATCAAGTCGGTCAAGCGTGTACAGCGAGAGAAGTGGGGCACCACACTCGTCAGTGAGGCCACGATACCTATCACGTCGGGGACGTCGCTGTCACCGGACGACGACATACCGACAGCACTGTCGAAGATGAGCGCAACGGAGCAAAGCCGGCTGCCCGTCATAGACGCATCCGGTAGACTTGTCGGAATCGTATCCCGCCGGGATGTCATGGCCTACCTGCAGATACGGTCGGCTCTTTCCTCCGACTCCACCAGATCCTCCTGATCAAGCCGGCTCACCGTCCGTCACCGTCGGAACCTGCCACCGCCGAGCGCAATGCCATCCCGGCCACCACGACCGAGGGGGCGCCGCCGCCGTGGCCGCGCCCCCTCGTATCATCTGAGATGCTCTCGTTCTGTTCCCTGGCTCCGTACCATCGCGGGCGGGAGTGAAGAACTGCTCTACTGCGCGGCGCCTTCTTCTTCATGATCGGCGCGGCAGATTCCGTACAGTGCGAACTCCGACAGCTCTCTGGTCAGGTCCGTCACTATGTAGGAACATCCGTCCGCGACCCAGTCGAGAACGACGCTCTGATACGCGCCGAACAGCATGCTCGCGGCCGCGGGTACGTTGATCTCGCGGCAGAGGCCCGTGTGCGTACCCTCGGTGAGAACCTCCTCAATGATGTCCTTGTACGCGCGGCTGCTGCGCTTCGAGACGGTCGTGATCATCTTCGTACTCTGTCTGAGCTGCGACAGGAAGATCCTCGCGCTGTCCGGGTTGTTCTGCATCAGTTCCAGCCCGAGGGTCAGAAGTCGTATCAGCTTGTCCTTGGGCGTCTTCTCCTTCTGCACCCCGTCGCGCAACCGCTCCATGTGCCTGCCGAGGAACTCCTCAAAGACTGCGACGAGGAGTTCTTCCTTACTCGAGAAATAAATGTAGATTGTGCCGGCGGCGACACCTGCGGACTCGGCGATCTCCGCCGTCGTGGTGTCGTGATAGCCCTTGTCACCGAAGAGCTTCGCAGCCGCCGCGATGATGCGCACCCTCTTGTTCCCCACTCTCTTCCTGGCCATGACTGAACCTCGCTTCATCTTGATGCTGAGCGCGTGCGGTTGTATGAGCCATGGCTCAAGCTGCAACCACCACTCACCCGCATGCATGTGACTTCGCTGTTAGTGAACTGTCACCATACTAGTCAACGGCAGGCAGACGTGCAAGAAGTTTTGAGCGCGCTTCGGTAA
>JAUWLR010000286.1 GCA_030613615.1 Candidatus Eiseniibacteriota bacterium | reverse complement strand
AGGACATCCAGCGATACGATGCGCTCGCCGGCGGTGACGGGCGCGGCGGTCGGTGCCGTTGTGGCGGGCGTCGCCGTGGTGACGGGCGGTGGTGTGGTCGCGGGCGACTCTGCTGCGGGCGTCTGGGGCCCCGTTGTGGATACCATGAAAACCTCCCCGGCAGGTGTGCGTCTTTCCTGCCGGGGAGAGTATCAGAAGTGCCCTGGGTCCTCAAGAGGCCCGAACGCCATCCGCATGCGCGTGGGGAACGGTCCCGCCGCGCGGTGGACCGCCGCATCCGACGACGAGCAGCGCCCCCTACAACAGGTCCAGAGGATCCACATCCACCGCCAGCGTCACGGCGCTCGGGAGCTTGAGCGCGCTCTTCTGTGCCAGCGCCCCGGCGACCAGCGCACGAGCGCTTCCACCCCTTCCCCGTACGAGCACCTGCCAGCGGTAGACGCCCCGTATCTTCTCGAGCGGCGCAGGCGCAGGGCCCAACACCTCGGGGCTCGGGTCCTCCATGTGCTCGGAGCCCCGTTCCAGGAAGTCGGCGAGCCGTTCTGCCGCTTCCCGCGCCTGGTCCTCGTCCATGCTTCGAACAGTGATGCCCACGAGACGCGAGAACGGCGGGTAGCCGAGGCCTATGCCCTCCCGCTCGGCGATCTCGCGCTCGAAGAACGGGGTGAAGTCCTGGTCGCGCGCCAGCGCGATCGTGTAGTGGTCCGGCAGATACGACTGGACGACGACCTTCCCACGCTCCTCTCCCCGACCGGTGCGGCCCGCCACCTGCGTCAGGAGCTGGAAGGTCCTCTCGCCCGCGCGGAAGTCGGGCAGGTTGAGTCCGACGTCCGCGGCGACGACGCCCACGAGACCCACGCCCGGGAAGTCGAGTCCCTTCGCTATCATCTGCGTTCCGAGGAGGATGTCGGTCTTCCGCTCCGCGAAGTCCTTGAGTATGCGCCAGTGCGACCCGTGACGGGTCGTCGTGTCCACGTCCATCCTCTCAACGGTCGCCTCCGGGAAGAGCTCGTGGACAGCCCTTTCAACACGCTGCGTCCCCGGTGCGCCGAACCTCAGGTTGATGCCGTCGCACGACGGACACTTGGCGGGCGCGGGCGTCGAGATGCCGCAGTAATGGCACCGCATCGTCTTGTCGGTCGAATGGAACGTCAGGGTGACGTTGCAGTTCGGGCACTTCTCCGAGTGCCCGCACGAGATGCACTGGACGAACGAGGCGTAACCGCGCCGGTTCAGGAAGAGAATGACCTGCTTGTCCGCCTCGAGCGTCTCGAGGACGGCGTCCCGGAGCACAGCCGAGAAAGCGCCCTCGGAGTCGACCGTCGGCTCTTCGCACATGTCGACCACTTCGACCTTGGGCAGGGGCCCGGAGTCGACGCGTTCGGGCAGTTCGGCGAGGTCGTACTTGCCGTTTCGCGCGTTGAGGTAGCTCTCGAGGCTCGGAGTCGCCGTGCCCAGGACGACCACGGCGTGCTCGAGCCTGGCCCTCATCGTCGCGACATCGCGCGCGTGATACC
>JAUWLR010000080.1 GCA_030613615.1 Candidatus Eiseniibacteriota bacterium | reverse complement strand
TTCGTTTCGCTCCTGCGGAACATCACACCGCGGCGCATCCGTATGATCGCGGAGGTCGCCATCATCGCGACGTTCGTCATCGTGTTCGACCAGGTTCTCAAGGCCTACTACTGGGAGATGTCGAAGCAGCTGGGGCCGTATGTCGGGCTCATCATCACCAACTGCATCGTCATGGGGCGGGCCGAGGCGTTCGCGCTGTCGAACCGTCCGATGGTCTCGATGGTCGATGGTCTGGCGAACGGGCTGGGCTATGCGGCCGTGCTCGCCATCATCGGTTTCTTCCGCGAGCTCATCGGGACCGGCGGGCTCTTCGGACACCAGTTGCTCTCTGAAGCGTGGTACACGCCGAATCAACTCGCCGTTCTTGCTCCCGGTGCGTTCATCGCGCTCGGGTTCCTCATCGCCATCTTCAACGCGCTCTCCGGCGCCAACAAGGAAGAGGGGAGTCCGCGATGAATGAGATCTCCCCGCTCCTTATCCTGATAGCGGCCATCTTCACGAACAACATTCTGCTCGCGAACTTCCTGGGGATGTGCTCGTTCCTCGCCGTGTCGAAGCAGATCGACACAGCGCTGGGGCTTGGGGCCGCGGTCATCTTCGTCACGACCTCGACGACCGCTATCAACTACGGCGTCTATCACTACATCCTGGTGCCGATGGATCTCACGATTCTCCAGTACATAGTCTTCATCGCCGTCATCGCGGCGTTCGTTCAGTTCGTCGAGATGTTCGTCGAGCGCTTCAGCCTGAAGCTCTATCACGCGCTGGGGATATTCCTGCCGCTCATAACGGTCAACTGCGCGATCCTGGGTGTGTCGCTCTTCATGATCATCCGGAGCTACACATTCGCCCAGTCGGTAGCCTTCGGGTTCGGCGCCGGCGTTGGATGGACACTGGCGATCATCCTCATCGCGGGCCTGAGGCAGAAGATGGGCTACAGCGACGTGCCGCGGCCGTTCCGCGGCGTCGCCATCGCGATGGTGATCACCGGGGTCATGGCGATGGCGTTCATGGGCTTTGCCGGCATGGTCAATATCCAGTAGTTCCCCCTCCGGGCGCGCACGCTGCGGCGCGCACGCCGGGACGACGGCCCACGCCGCCGGCCGCGAACACGACAAGCAGGAGAGAGATGGAGTATCTGCTTCCAGCACTCATCTTCGGAGGGCTCCTCGTGGGGCTCGCGGCCGCGCTGACGGTCGCCGAGAAGCTCCTGGTCAACTACGGCATCTGCAAGATCGACGTCAACGCCGGCGCCCGCGAGCTCGAGGTGGACGGTGGGCAGACTCTCCTGTCCGCGCTGAACGAGTCGAAGATCTTCATCCCGTCTGCGTGCGGCGGGCGCGGCTCGTGCGGCTACTGCAAGGTCACGGTACTGTCGGGCGGCGGTTCTGTGCTTCCGACGGAGACGCCTTTTCTGACGAGAGCCGAGGTGCGTTCGGGCATGCGGCTCGCGTGTCAGGTGAAAGTTCGGGAAGATCTCAGGATCAGGATTCCTGAGGACCTGCTGAACGTCAAGCTGTTCACCGCGGAAGTGACCAGCCTGAGGAAACTCACACACGACATGGTCGAGGCGACCTTCGCCCTGCAGGATCCGGCAGAGATCTCTCAGCGCGCCGGCCAGTACATCCAGCTGCGGGCTCCATCCCCGGAGGGCATCGTGTCCCGCGCGTACTCCATCAGCTCTCCGCCCTCCGACACGCAGAGCGTCCAGATCGTCGTCAGGCTCGTTCCCGACGGGATCGGGTCGACCTACGTACACAACCTGAATGAGGGAGACGTCGTCACGTTCACCGGGCCCTACGGCGACTTCCGCCTGGAAGAGGACCCGGACGCTGCTATCGTCTGCGTCGGGGGTGGCTCCGGCATGGCGCCTCTCAAGAACGTCGCCCTGACGGTCCTCGAACACTGGCCCGAGCGTGAGTGCTGGCTCTTCTTCGGGTGTCGCGCGACCGGCGACGTGTTCTACCTCGATGAGTTCGTAGAGCTCGCGAAGAAGCACCCGAACTTCAAGGTCGTTTACGCGCTCTCCGAACCGGAGGAGGGAAGCGACTGGGATGGAGAGACCGGCTTCATTCACCTCTCGCTGGGCAGGCACCTCGAGACCTCGGATAAGAAGCGCCAGGCGTTCATGTGTGGCCCGCCGCCCATGATCGAGGCGGTCATGAAGGTCCTGGAAGAGAAGGGACTCAACCCGGACGACATGTTCTACGACGAGTTCTAGCTGGCGGCATCTTCTACGACGAGTTCCGCGAGGTTCGCGGAAGGAGGGATCCGATGGCGGTCATCACTGTCGACGATGTCCTCCGCACGGCGGAGGGATTCGAGGAGAGGCTGGTCGAGTACTACAAAGCGCTCTGCGACAACTCCACTCGAGAGGGCGTGAGGCTCCTCGCCGACTACATCGGGCGGCACTGTCGGAGGCTGTCCGCCGCGCTCAAGAGATTGGATCCGGACGAGCGCGAGCGCATCTGCGCATGCCCGATACGCTACGAGCCTGTCGCTCCGGACGTGCCCTGCTTCGAGGACCGTGACCTGACACCGGACGCGACGGCCGGCGAGGTGCTTGATATCGCCATCGAGTTTGACGAGTGCCTGGCCGAGCTCTACCGGCAGGTTCTGCGACAGGACCTCGACCGGGAGGTCAAGGACCTGTTCGAGAGCCTCGTGCGATCGGAGGAGCGCGACGAGATCGTGCTCAAGAAGATTAAGGCGACCGACTACTTCTAAGAAGGCTCGTTACGGCCGTCGCTGCCGCAGGTGAGCCGTCGCTCAGAAACCGGTCACTGCGACCGGCTCTCGGGGAGCTGCGAACCGCGGAGACGAGTGTTGATTCGGTGTCGCTCGGGTGCTAGTGTCCCCGTGCTTGGGGGGCGAGACCGTTGGGGACCCAAGAGTCTCCGCTTGCCGATCCGGGCCCACACGATTCCATCTACCGACGATACAAACAAGGGCACTACCTGACGGGGGAGGGCTGCCATGAGACGACCGTATGGCGCGGCTCTGCTGCTGCTTGTGTTCATGCTCTGCTGGAGCGTGGCCGTTGCGGAGGAGAGCTGCATCACCTGCCACCGTGGCGTGAGTCCGGGACAGGTGCAGGACTGGGAGAGCAGCAGGCACTCGAAGATGGGCATCAGCTGCTCCGCCTGTCACGGCGACGCGCACTCGAGTTCGGACGATGCGAATCTCGCGAGCCTGCCCGACGAACAGGTCTGCGCTGCCTGCCACGAGGAGCAGTTCGGGCAGTTCACTGCTGGTAAGCACAACTTCGGCTGGACCACGCTGAACGCCCTGCCGGTCACGCACCTCGAGCCCGACGTCTTGATCGAGGGCGGCCGCGGCTGCGGGGGATGCCACAACATGGGCATCAAGACCGCGGAGCAGAAGGCCGACCAGCTCGCGAAGGGCTACCGCTACCAGACGAACTCCTGTGACGAGTGCCACACCAGGCACGCGTTCTCTAAGAAGGAAGCGCTGAATCCGCACGCCTGTCAGCAGTGCCACATGGGCTTCGACCATCCGCAGTGGGAGATGTGGACGAGCTCGAAGCACGGTGCGCGCTGGTACGCCAAGCAGGCGGGCGACCTGCCCGAAACCGCTGCGGCGCCGACCTGCCAGCACTGCCACATGAGCGGCGGGGACCACGAGGTCCGGACGGCCTGGGGCTTCCTCGGTGTCAGGCTGCCGATGCCCGAGGACGAGCAGTGGACCGCCGACAGGGCGACCATCCTGAAGGCCCTGGGTGTTCTCCATCCGGAGACCGGTGAGCCGACCGACCTCCTCGCAGTTGTTCAGGCCGTCGACATGGTGCGTCTCACGGAGGAGGCCTGGCAGACCGAGCGCGACGAAATGCTCAAGACCTGCAGCGAGTGCCACGCGGAGTCCTACGCGCGCGAGCAGCTCGAAGCGGGCGACGCCATCCTGAAGGATGCCGACCACCTGATGGCCAAGGCCATCGGGATCGTCGGTGACCTCTACAAGGACGGCATCATCACGCAGCACGACGGCTATCCATACGCCTACCCGAACTTCCTGTTCTTCAACCAGACGGGCGGGAACGATATGGATGATCTGTCCTACGTCGAGCAGGTGTTGCTGGAGATGTACCTCAAGCACCGCATGCGCACGTTCCAGGCCCACTTCCACACCAGCCCGGACTATGCCTACTGGTACGGCTGGGCTCAGATGACGAAGGACTTGGGCGAGATCCAGGAGCTTGCGAGGACGATGCGGGCGACGCACGTGGCTGCCGACTAGCGGCTGGCGGAGCGTCTTGGCCGCCGCGGTTGCGCGGCCTTCTGAGACTCAATGGTCATAGATTGTTTCGAGGGGGCGACAGAGGTCGCCCCCTCGAGGCGTACGGAGGGCCTGGCGTGGCCACAGCGGGCGTCTTCGCGCTCCTCCGGGATTCGCGCCGGGCTTTTGCTGGGATTTCAATGCCATGTGTGGTAGAATATGCAGTGTCGAGGTCGATGGGCATCGGTCTCTTCCCACGTTATCTGAGAAGCGCGCGCGGCCCCGGAAAGGGGCCTGCGTGTGTTGGAGGCGTGAGCACAGGGGGATCCTCATGCGAAACAGATCGCTATTGCACCTGGTAGTCCTTGCCGTCGCCTGCGTGGCACTGGTGGCCTCCACGGTGTCGGCGCGCAACCCGATCCGGCGGACGTTCTTCGATGTCTACCCGGTCGCCGAGGGAACTCAGCTCGACGACCTGCCGAGCAACGCCGGTCACTGCGGCGTGTGTCACTTCGACTTCGATGGTGGGGGGCCGCGCAATCCGTACGGTCTCAGTGTCGAGGTCGGTCTGAACAACGGCCTGTCGAATCTCGACGCGATCCTCGCCGTAGAGAGCGATGACGCGGATGCCGACGGCTACATCAACTCGGTGGAGGCGAGCGAGGTCGTGCTCTTCTCGAACACGCCGACCTTCCCCGGCCTCTCCACCGCCAACTACACCAATGCGCTCAGCGTGATCCACGCGGAGCTCGAGCCGTACCTCACACCGTCGGGCAGCTCGGACATCACGCCTCCGGACGTCACGGTCAACTCCCCGAATGGCGGGGAGAGCATCAACGCGAACAGCTACTACCCCGTTTCCTTCACTGCCACCGACGAGAGCGGCATCTCGCGCATCAACGTTTACCTGTCGGACGACAGCGGGCTGTCGTGGATGCCGGTCGCGTCAAACGAGCCTCCGGGAACCGGATTCTCCTGGTTCGTGCCCAACTACCCTGGCGCCGCCAGCAGGATTCGCGGCGAGGCGTACGACAACGCGGGGAACGTTGGTTACGATGACAGCGACGGGGATTTCACGCTGGTCGGGCGCCCCGCAGGTGTCGTCCCGACGACGCTTCGCGACGTCGAGATGCCCGGAACGCAGCCGCACGAGGGCGCGATCCTTGCCGATCCGGACGAGAGCTGCGCGACGTGCCACGGGAACTTCGATTCGGAGAACGAGCCCTGGTACGTGTGGCGGGGCAGCATGATGGCGCAGGCCGCACGCGATCCGTTCTACTTCGCGTGCATGGCCGTGGCCGAGCAGGACGCTCCCGGTTCGGGCGACCTGTGCATCCGCTGCCACTCGCAGAGCGCGTGGCAGGAGGGACGCTCCGTCGACACCAGCGGTGCGATGCTGAACGCCAGAGACAGGCACGGTGTCCAGTGCGACTTCTGCCACCGCGCCGTGGATCAGAACTACCTCCCCGGCGTCAGTCCGATACAGGACTACGATGTGCTGGCCGAGATCGATCCTCTACCGCTTCAGTACGGGAACGGCCAGTTCATCAACGACCCGACACCGCTGATGCGCGGACCGTACGATGACGCCGTGGCCAGCCACGCTACGGTCTACTCTCCGTTCCATAACTCAGCCGCGATGTGCGGGATCTGTCACGACGTTTCCAGTCCCATCTTCATGCGCACGGGTGATTACGACTACACACCGACGCCGTTCGATGAAGAGCATCCGGACATGGACATCCGCAACATGATGCCCGTGGAGCGGACCTTCAGCGAATGGTCGCAGAGCGAGTACGCGTCGGCGGGCGTCTACGCGCCGCAGTTCGCCGGGAACAAGCCGGATGGGATCGTGTCGAACTGCCAGGACTGCCACATGCGCGACGTGCCGGCATCCGCGTGCAACGAGCCCGGGGCTCCGACCAGAAGCGACATGGGGCTCCACGACTTCACCGGCGGCAACACGTTCGTTCCGGACATCATCGAGTCCTTCTTCCCGGATGAGGTCGATGCCGGTCAGCTCGCCGCGGCGAAGGCACGCGCCACGTCGATGCTGCAGAAGGCCGCGACACTTGAGCTCACGCCGGAGGACTTTGGCGTATCGGTCCGAGTGATCAACGAAACCGGGCATAAGCTGCCCTCCGGGTATCCTGAGGGGCGGAGGGTCTGGCTGCACGTTGTGGCTTACGACGCGCTCGACCAGCTGGTCTATGAGTCCGGTCACTACGACTTCACCACGGCCGAGTTGACGCACGACGAGAACCTGAAGATCTACGAGATCCTCCTGGGCATCAGCCCCGGGTTGGCGGCGGCTCTCGGGCAGCCGGCTGGGCACTCTCTCCACTTCGTGCTTTCCGACACGGTCCTCTTCGACGACCGGATTCCGCCGCGCGGCTCGACGAACGCGGATCTACTCGACGTGCAGTCGCCGGTCGTCGCGTACACCTACGCGGACGGGCAGTACTGGGACGACACGGAGTATCATCTGCCCGACACCGCTGACTCGGTGCACGTGGAGCTCTACTACCAGACGACGACTAGGGAGTACATCGAGTTCCTGCGCGATGCGAACACGACGAACTCCGCCGGGCAGGACCTCTACAACGCCTGGGTGGCGCAGGGGAAGGCCCCGCCGGTTCTGATTGCGGAAGGCACGGTCGGCGTGGACGTGAGCACGGGTGTGGACGATGGGATCCAGCACGTCTACAGCCTGAGCCAGAACTTCCCGAACCCCTTCAATCCCGTGACCACGGTCCACTACTCGTTGGGCGAGAAGGGGCGCGTGAGCATCACGGTCTTCGACGTCGACGGCCGCCGGGTGCGCGTGCTTGTGGACGCTGAGCACGAGGCGGGCCCTCACGCAGTCACGTGGGACGGGCGGAATGACGCGGGGCAGTCGCTGGCCTCCGGCGTCTACTTCGTCCGCTACCGCGCGGGAGCAGAGTCGTTCTGGAAGAAGGCGGCATTGCTCAGGTAGAACGCACGGTAGGACGCACGCCGCTCGGTCGGTGCCGAGTGGTCGCAATAAGCTGATTCTTGGGGCCCCCGGGAGAGATCCCGGGGGCCTTTCTGCGTCCAGCGTGCCCGGATGGCCGGCTGGAGCGCGCCTGCTCGCTGCGGTGGTCGGCCCGGCTCCTCGACAACGCCGCTTGACCAGCGCCAACACCCCTACGATACTCGCCGGGTGGGTGCAGGCTGGCGGCGTTCATGTACCGCAGACGGCCCATGCCGCGCAGGTACTCGGCAACTCAACCCCCGGGGGTACGGCTCATGGCACGATTCAGATGTGACGTCTGCAAGGTCTTTGAGTACGACACGGAGCGCGGCGACTCAGTATCCGAGGTGAAACCTGGGACCGAGCTCGAGGACTTCCCGGAGGGGTGGAAGTGCCCCATCTGCATGTCCGACATCACCCATCTGCTGCCTGTCTCTGAGGAGGAGGAGGCCGAGACCGTCAACGTGGAGGAAACGGTCGCGCCTGACGGCAGCACGACCACCATCCACATCACGCACACCAAGGTTTCCGAGACCGAGGGCTATCTCGGTGAGTGGCGTCGCCAGGAGGATGAGTACGAGACTCACATGGCGGACATACACAGGATGTCCGCGAGCGGTGAGTCCATAGTGGAGCCCATGCGCACTACGGTCCCGGTTCCCTCGTGGGACGAGATCCTGATCAAGGGAGCTCAGCTCGCGAAGATGCCCCTGAACGCGGACGAGCCTGTGAACACGAAGACCGTGATCGGGCCCGCGGCGGACAAACCACTCGAGATCGACATGCCGGTGTTCGTCACGCACATGTCGTTCGGTGCGCTCTCCAAGGAAATGAAGGTCGCCCTGGCGAAGGGAAGCGCGGCGTCAAGGACGGCCACCTGCTCGGGAGAGGGTGGAATCTTGCAGAAGGAACGGGAGTGCGCCTACAAGTACATCTTCGAGTACGTGCCCAACGAGTACAGCGTAAGCCCGGAGAACCTGAGGGCGTCCGATGCCATTGAGATCAAGATAGGCCAGTCGGCGAAGCCGGGCATGGGAGGTCACCTGCCCGCCGAGAAGGTAACGAGCGAGATCGCCGCCATCAGGGGGTTCCCCGAGGGCACGGACATCGTGAGTCCCGCCCGCTTCCGCGACGTGAGCACGCCGGACGACCTCAAGAGGAAGGTCGACTGGCTGCGGGAGGCCTCCGGCGGGCGGCCGATAGGCATCAAACTGGCAGCCGGGAGCATCGAAGCAGATCTCGAGGTTGCTGTTCACGCAGCACCGGACTTCATCACGATCGACGGCCGGGCCGGGGCGACCGCCGCATCCCCGAAGTACATCAAACTGGCGTCGGCCGTTCCGACTATCTACGCGCTCCACCGCGCGAGGAAGTTCCTCGACGAGAAAGGCGCCTCTGACATCTCGCTCGTGATCACGGGTGGGCTCCGCGTCTCCTCCGACTTCGCGAAGGCCCTCGCCATGGGGGCGGACGCCATAGCCATCGGCACTTCGGCACTGATGGCGGCGGCCTGCCAGCAGTACAGGCTTTGCGACACGGGGAAGTGCCCGGTCGGTGTGACGACTCAGGACCCGGTGCTCAGGGCCAGGCTGCGGACGGACATCTCCGCCAGGAAGCTTGAGAACTTCCTGTGCGTCTCTAGCAGAGAGCTCATGGACTTCGCCAGAATGACGGGGAACGACGATGTCCACGGCCTGTCGGTCAGTGACCTGTGCACGGACTCTCGCGAGATGTCGGAGCACACGGCGATCGAGCACGTGTAGGGACAGAGCCGGCGCAGTGTCCATAGTCGTTTGTGGCTCCTTATTGACGACCTCAAGAAAATGTGTTATAATGTGGTACCAGTGGGGGTGGTGAATGCGACGGCCGTGCGTCGTCGTGTCCGCGCCCCTGTTTGCTTCTGCGAGCGTTCCACATCGTCGCCGGCATGTGTGCGCCGTTCAGCCGGCGCAACGGAGGTCGTCACGGAGGTTCCGAGATGAGAAGGTCCGTCCTGTCAATCACGGTACTTGCTGTCGCTACCGCGCTACTTCTCGTGTCGGCGTCGGCCGGCTTCGCCGCCGAGCGATACGAACTGGTTCTCGCGACTCGAAGCTACGTGCCCGAGAAGGTCCGCGTGGCTCGAGCCGAGGATTCGCATCTCGTTATCCAGTTCTACGAGATCCCGACCGTGGCCGAGCGTGAGGGGCTCGCTGAGGCCGGCATCACTCTGCTCGACTACATCCCGAATTACGCCTGGACCGCGCACGTGAGGGGAGGGGCCGTGCGGTCGCTCGACCCGGGCGTCGTGCGGGCGGTGTTCGCGCTTCGGGCGGACGACAAGATAGCGCGGAGCGCGGTGGGTCAGGAGATCGTGCGCGCCTTCGTGTACGACGACGTGACCGATGCGGCATCCGTCCTGTCCGCCCACGGACAGGTCATCGACAGGGACAGGAACTCGTTCACGCTGTTGCTCGATGGAGACGTGCTGAGTCTGGCGGCGGAGGACATCGTCAAGTACGTGATGGGCCCGCGTCCGGAGAAGATCGAGAACAACGATGAGATCCGCGACAACATCAACGCCGACGAGGTCCAGAATGCGCCCTACAACCTCAGTGGAGCGGGCGTAACGGCCGGCATGTGGGACAATGGGTCGGCGGCCACGAACCACGACGACTACAACAGCAGGCTCACGGTGGGGGACGGTTCCTCGATAGGCAGCCACCCCGCGCAGGTCTGCGGCGTGATGGCCGGTGACGGCACCCGCAGCACGGTCTACGGCGGCTACGCCAACCAGTGGGCGGGCGTGGCCCCGGGCGTGGACATTGCCTCCTACAGCTGGCCCAGCGATATCAGCAACATGGACAGCGAGCACAGCCACGCCATCTCCAACTACGACATCATCCTTTCGCAGAACTCCTGGAGTTGGGGGCTGTGCCCGGACTACTGCGAGTACTACGGCGAGTACGACGACTGGAGTCAGAACTTCGACAAGCTCGTCCGCGGCAGCCAGGGCAAGAAGATCAGTGTCGTCTTCTCCGCGGGCAACGACGGCGACTGCATCGACTGCGCGTGGGCCATCCCCAACTACCCCTACGGGACGATTCCCGGACCGGGTTCGACCGCGAAGAACGCGATAGTCGTCGGCAGCAACGACGCGGACGATGACAACCTGAGCTACTACAGCAGCATGGGGCCGACGCTCGATGGGCGCCTCAAGCCCGACATCGTCGCGCCCGGCTGCAAGAGCTACGAGGGCATCACGACCACATACACCAATAACAACTACAGAAGCACTTCGTGCGGCACGTCATTTTCGGCCCCGGCCGTATCCGGCTGCGTCGCTGTTCTGACGGAGGACTACATCGACAAGTTCGGCGGTGAGGCCTGGCCGTCGACGGTGAAGGCGTTGCTGATCCAGGGGGCCGAGGACCAGGGCAACGTCGGACCGGACTTCCAGTTCGGTTACGGCCGCGTCAACATCCAGAACACCGTGGACATCATCCGGGCCGACAATGGCGCCTACGACCTCATCAAAGAGGACACGCTCTCGCCGGCGGAGACGTGGGAGTACACCATCGACGTGACCGCGGGCGCGGACCTCAAGGTCACGCTGGTCTGGGACGACTTCGAAGGCGACTACGGCGCAGGTGGGATCATGCTCGTCAACGACCTCGACCTCGAGCTGGAGGCGCCGGGTGGAGGGAGCTACTACCCGTGGGTGCTGGACCCCGGTAACCCGAGCTGGGCTGCCACGACGGGTCCCGACCACCTCAACAATGTCGAGCAGGTGGAGGTGGTCTCTCCGGCGCCGGGCACGTGGACCATCCGCGTGACGGCGACCGTCATGCCCGAGGCCAACCAGGATTTCTCCGTCGTCACGAACTTCGGCGGCGCGGGTTCCGACCTGCCGCCCGATGCGCCCACCGGCCTTGGCGCCGTCCCGGGCACAGGAGAGGGCGAGATAGACGTCAGCTGGGACGCAAACTCGGAGCCGGACCTCGATCACTACCGTCTCGAGCGGGACGACAATCCGAGCTTCTCGAGTCCCTCCTCGTTCACGACGGCCAACACCTACTACGACGACTCAGGGCTGGTGCCTGGCGACACATACTACTACCGTGTGTTCGCGGTTGATGAAGGCGCGAACGAGAGCGACCCGAGCGCGACGGCCAGCTCCGACGCTCAGGATCTGCCGCCGGCTCCGCCAACGGGCCTCGTCGCCGTGACGGGCACGCTCGAGGGCGAGATAGAGATCAGCTGGAACCCGAACTCCGAGCCGGACTTCGACCACTACCTGCTCGAGCGCTCGACGGCGCCGGACTTCGAGCCGGGCTCGGAGCCGTTCGAAGGAGCAGTGGCGAGCTACACGGACTCCGGGCTGATTCCGGGGGAAACCTACTACTACCGTGTGTTCGCCATTGATGCCAACGGCAACCAGAGCGGGCCGAGCAACGTGGACTCCGCCGTGGCTCTGGACCTCGACCCGTCGACGCCGACGGGACTCGTGGCGGTGCCGGGGGTCAACGAAGGCGAGATCGACGTGGTCTGGGACCCGAACTCGGAACCGGACTTCGACCACTACCGTCTCGAGCGGGACACCGACGTCGGGTTCCCGACTCCGACGGAGGTCAGCGTCGCCTCGGCTTCGTACTCGGACACGGGACTGACGCCGGGAGAGACCTACTGGTACCGTGTGCGCGCCGTCGACGACAACAACAACTGGAGCGGCTGGAGCGCGCCGCATTCTGCGATTGCCACGGACCTGTCTCCCTCCGCACCGACGGGCCTGACGGCAACGCCGGGCGCGGGAGAGGGCGAGATCGACGTCAGTTGGGACGCGAACTCGGAACCGGACTTCGACCACTACCGTCTCGAGCGGCACACCGACCCGGGCTTCGGGCCTGGGTCCGACCCGTTC
>JAUWLR010000244.1 GCA_030613615.1 Candidatus Eiseniibacteriota bacterium | reverse complement strand
TCTTCTCGCGCCCTCTGATCCGAACTGGGGCGCCGGCGTCGTCGACGTGGGAGAAGGCGGCGCGGCATGCGCGGCCGCCCGGGCATCCGGATGGTGTGCGCGCCCGTCGCTGACTCTTGAGGTCGGCTCGGGCGGGGCAGTGATCTGTGCGCGGAAGAGCAGCTGGGCCGACTCCTCCTGAATAGACTCGATCATGTTCATGAACAGATCGAAGGCCTCCGCCTTGTACTCGAGCAGCGGGTTCTTCTGCCCGTACGCCCGGAGCCCGATGCCCTCCCTCAGTCGATCCAGTTCATAGAGGTGATCGCGCCAGTGCTTGTCGATGACCTGAAGCAGAACCAGCCGCTCGAGCCGGCGCATGAGCTCCGGAGTGAGTTGCTCTTCCCTGCGTTCGTAGGCGAGCGCGGCGGCCTTGTTGAGATTCACCTTCAACGTGTCCAGTGTGATGCCGGTGACGTCGGCCTTGGAGAAGTCGACGTCGATGAGGAACACGCGCCTCATGCCCTCGTTGAGACCCTCGAAGTCCCACGCCTCCGAGATGTCGCTGGCGTCGGTGTGAGCGGTGACGATCCGATCGACGACGTCCTCGAAGATCCCGCTGATCTCCTCTCTGAGGTCTCCCCCGGAGAGAATGTTGAGACGTTGCGCGTAGATGACCTCGCGCTGCTGATTCAGAACATCGTCGTAATCGAGCAGGTGCTTCCTGATGTCGAAGTTGTGTGTCTCGACGCGCTTCTGGGCGCGCCCGATGGCCTTGGTGACCATCGGATGCATGATGACCTCGCCCTCCTGGACCCCGAGGGTTGTCATGACTTTCGCGATACGCTCGGAACCGAACAGACGCATGAGCTCGTCTTCGAGCGAGATGAAAAACTGCGAGGCGCCGGGGTCTCCCTGCCTGCCGCTTCTGCCGCGGAGCTGGCGGTCGATGCGTCTCGAGTCGTGACGCTCGGTCCCAATGATCCGGAGACCGCACGGCATGTCCTCAAGGCACTGTTTCGTGTAGTCCTCGTGGTCGTTCGGGCAGTTTGCGCAGTCCTTGGTCTCACACTTGAGGCAGCACTTCTCGCAGCGAAGCACACCTGCGCCCAGCTTGATGTCGGTGCCTCGTCCGGCCATGTTCGTCGCGATCGTCACGGCGCCCGCCTGTCCGGCGTTCACCACGATCTCCGCCTCGCTCTGGTGATGCTTGGCGTTCAGAACGCTGTGTGGGATGCGTTTCCGCTTGAGAAGCCGCGAGATGCTCTCGGAGACCTCGACCGCCACGGTGCCGCCCAGAAGGGGCTGCTTCCGCTCGTGGACTCGTTCTATCTCGTCGATGGCGGCGGCGAACTTCTCGCGCCGCGTCCTGTAGATGAGGTCGTCGTAGTCGGAACGTCGGAGTGGCTCGTTCGGCGGAACAACGCGGACCGGCAGGTCGTAGATCTGTGCGAACTCGTCCTCCTCGGTCTCGGCGGTCCCGGTCATGCCCGCGAGCTTGTCGTACATCCGGAAGTAGTTCTGGAGTGTGATGGTGGCGAGCGTTTGGGTCTCGCGTTCGATCTTGACGCCCTCCTTGGCCTCAACCGCCTGGTGAAGACCGTCGGACCAGCGGCGTCCCGCCATCAGCCTGCCCGTGAACTCGTCGACTATCATCACCTTTCCGTCCTGCACCACGTAGTCGACGTTCTTCTCGAAGATCGAGTATGCTCTCAGGAGGGCGCCCACATTGTGGATACGCTCGCTCGTCTGTGCGTACGCCATGTGGAGATCGTCCTTCTGCTTGGCTTTGTCCGAAGGTGTCAGCGAGTCGTCGGCGTCGACCACCGCTAGCTGCTCGGAGAGGTCGGGAAGAACCAGCAGATCCCGTTCCGATGGTGAGAGCACGTCGCGGCCCTTCTCCGTCAGGGCGGCGTTCCTGCCCCTCTCTTCCATCACGAAGAGCAGGTCCTCATCCAGCTGCGTGAGTACCTTGTCCCTCATGAGTTCGTTCTCGGTGCGCTGGACCTGAGTCTTGAGTGAGGGGTCCTCGTAGAGGCGCATGAGACGCCTGTGCTTCGGCGCCCCGCGCTGGATCTGTACCAGCTTCACCAGTCCCTCGTAGCGGGTGTCCTTATCTACGAGGAGTCTCTCGGTCTCGTCGAACATCGAGCCGATGAGCGCGGTTTGCTTCCGCACGAGATGCTCGACCGGGGTCTTGAGCTTGTCGAACATGTGCGTTGAGTGCTCGACGGTGCCGGAGATGATAAGAGGCGTACGGGCCTCGTCGATGAGCACGCTGTCGACCTCGTCGACGATCGCGTAGGAATGATCGGGCTGGACACGGTCCTCGTAGCGCACGGCCATGTTGTCGCGGAG
>JAUWLR010000049.1 GCA_030613615.1 Candidatus Eiseniibacteriota bacterium | reverse complement strand
CAGCTCGGAGCAACGCCTGACTACCTCGTCGAAGGCCCTGGCCTTGAGGAGCGCCTGGACAACCGTCAGCTCCACTCCGCTTCGCCTTTCGTGCGAGCGTATCTCGATGATGGAAAGCGCGGCCTCGGAGTGCGCAGCCGCATCGACGCGCGCAATGGCCTCGGCGCCCTCCCCGTCTATCAGACGGACGAAATCGCCCGGACGCACGCGAACGACATCGATGGCATGGTGCCCCTCGGAACCATCAATGACGGTCGCCCGACCCACGAGGGAGCCGGGCGGCACCCGGAACGTGTCCATTCGCCCCGTGCCCGGGTCGTTGAGCTGACGTTCCGCCAACTGGTCACCTCCGGCAGTTCAGCGGGCTACTGCCCGCGACCGGGCTTGCGCGGCCCGGGAACCTTGGAGCTCTGCAGCCTGCCGAGCTCCTTGAGGAGCTTCTTCTCTTCCGCGGAGGGGCGCCTCGGCACCCACACGACGACCCGGATGAGCTCGTCACCCGTGCCTCTCCCCCGCAGGTGCGGGATACCCTTGCCTCTCATACGCAGCGTGGTCCCCGAAGGAGTCCCCGACGGGATTTTCAGTTTCGCCTTGCCGTCGAGAGTCGGCACCTCGAGGCTGCCACCGAGCACTGCCACGTCGAGCGACACAGGCAGTTCGAGCAGAACGTGATCGCCGTGCCGTTCGAACAGCTTGTGAGGGACCTCCTCGATCAGGACGATCAGGTCGCCCGGCACGCCCCCGCGAGGTCCCGCGTTGCCCGTTCCTCGCATGGGAATGAAATTCCCGGTCGATACGCCGGCGGGGACCTCGACCTCGATGGTGCTCCGGCCCCTCGTCACGCCGAGGCCGTCGCAGTCCGGGCACTCTTCCTCGATGATCGGGCCTGACCCGGCACACCTGCCGCAGGGCCCTATGCTCTGGAAGGCGCCGAACACGCCGAGATTCTGCTGGCGCGCGACCTGTCCGCGTCCGTGACACTCGGGGCATGTCGCGGGTGAGGTTCCGGCCTTCGCCCCGGAGCCGCCACACGTCTCGCAGGAGATGTTGCGCGAGACCTTGAGCTTCTTGGTCACCCCGCGGGCCACCTCTTCGAGCGTGAGCTTCAGCCGGACCCTGATATCCTGCCCTCGGTGCACGGGCCTACGGCCCCCGCCCGTCGCCCCACGGAACAGCTGCTCGAAGATATTCTCCCCGTTGAAGGCGCCCATGAACGTCCGCAGCGCGTCGTCCATGTCAAAGCCCTGTGCTCCCTGGAACCCCTGGGGCCCCCCGCCGAACGCCGCGTGCCCAAACTGGTCGTACTGGGCGCGCTTCTGTTCGTCGGACAGGACCTCGTAGGCCTCGGTCGCCTGCTTGAACTTGTCCTCCGCCCCGGGGTCACCCTCGTTCTTGTCGGGGTGGTACTTGAACGCCCGCTCGCGGTAGGCCTTCTTGATCTCCTCGGAGGACGCGTCGCGACCTACACCGAGAACCTCGTAGTAGTCGTCGGACGAGGCCAATCTCACTCCTCTCGGGCGCGGCGCGGCGCCCCTCTGATCGCTACACCGTTACTCGTCGACGACCTCGAAATCCGCATCGACGACGTCATCACCGGCCGCGTCAGCTCCGCCCGCAGCGCCCGCTGCCTCGCCGGCGCCCGCTGCCCCGCCGGCGCCCGCCTGGGCTCCGGCGTACATCTTCTCCGCGAGCTTGTAGGAGGCGGTCTGAAGCACATCCATGTCGCGCTTGATGGCCTCTGCGTCACCGTCCTTGAGCGTTTCGTTCAGCTTCTTGATCGCGTCCTCGATGTCCGACTTCTCGGCCGCATCGAGCGCGTCCCCATGCTCCTTCAGGGTCTTCTCGGTCGTGTAGACCAGCGAATCCGCCTGGTTCCGAAGCTCGATCTCCTCCCGCTTCGTGGAGTCCTCCGCCGCGTGCGACTCGGCATCCTGGACCATCTTGTCGATCTCGCCCTCGGAGAGCCCGCTCGACACTTCGATGCGGATGTTCTGCTCCTTGCCCGTCCCCAGATCCTTCGCGGACACGTGGACGATGCCGTTGGCGTCGATGTCGAACGTCACCTCGATCTGAGGCATGCCGCGAGGAGCGGGCGGGATGCCCACGAGGTCGAACCGCCCCAGTGTCCTGTTCTGGGTCACTATGGGGCGCTCGCCCTGCAGAACGTGGATCGATACGGCAGGCTGACTGTCCGCCGCCGTCGAGAAGATCTGGCTCTTCTTGGTCGGGATGGTCGTGTTGCGCTCGATGAGCGGGGTCATCACGCCACCGAGTGTCTCGATCCCGAGCGAAAGAGGAGTGACATCCAGGAGCAGCACGTCCTTGACGTCGGCCTCCCCCGAGAGGATGGCGCCCTGGATGGCAGCGCCCACGGCGACGACCTCGTCCGGATTCACACCCTTGTGCGGGTCCTTCCCGAAGATGGCCTTCACCTTCTCCTGGACCGCCGGCATGCGTGTCGTCCCGCCAACCAGTACGACCTCGTTGATGTCGGCGGGGGCGACACCGGCGTCCGCCAGCGCCTTCTTGCACGGCCCGGTTGTCCTGTTGACCAGGTCCTCGACCAGGGACTCGAGCTTCGCCCGCGTCAGCTTCATGGTGAGGTGCTTCGGACCGTTCTGGTCCGCCGTGATGAAGGGAAGGTTGATGTCGGTCTCGAGCGTGCTCGACAACTCGCACTTGGCTTTCTCCGCCGCCTCCTTGAGTCGCTGCAGGGCCATGGCGTCACCGCGGAGATCAATGCCGTTCTCCTTCTTGAACTCGTCGGCGATCCAGTCGATCACGCGCTGGTCGAGGTTGTCACCACCCAGGTGCGTGTCGCCGTTCGTGGCCAGCACCTTGACAAGGCCCTCGTCGATCTCAAGGATCGAGATGTCGAACGTCCCGCCGCCGAAGTCATAGACGGCGATCTTCTCCTGCCCCTGCTTGTCGAGGCCGTACGCGAGCGACGCCGCGGTCGGCTCGTTGATGATGCGAAGGACCTCGAGGCCGGCGATCTTCCCGGCATCCTTGGTCGCCTGCCGCTGCGAGTCGTTGAAGTAGGCAGGTACCGTGATCACGGCCTTCTCGACCTTCTCGCCCAGGTGTTCCTCGGCCGTGTTCTTCATGGCGGCCAGGATCATCGCCGATATCTCCGGCGGCGCGTACGACTTGCCCAGAGCCTCGACCCTGACGTCGCCGGCGTCGTTCTTCGTGACCTTGTACGGGACGAGCCCCATCTCCTCGTTCACCTCCTCGTACCGCCTCCCCATGAAGCGCTTGATGGAGGAAATGGTGTTCTCGGGGTTCGTCACCGCCTGACGCTTGGCGACCTGTCCGACCAGCCTCTCCCCCTTCTTCGTGAAGGCGACAACCGAAGGTGTCGTGCGCGAGCCCTCCGGGCTGGGGATGACGGTGGCCTCCCCACCTTCCATCACCGCCACACACGAGTTTGTCGTACCCAGATCGATTCCTATGACCTTGCTCATATCAGTGTGTCCTCCTTAAGAGAGAGCCGCAGCCAACGGGCGTCACCGCCCGTCCCGGTGCGCGCACCATGCGGCACACCACCAGGGCCCTTTCCAGTTACTTCGATACGATGACCTTCGAACAGCGAAGCAATCTCTCTCCCAGCAGATACCCTCTCTGGGTCTCTTCGACGACGTGATCCGGGTCGTGCTCCGCGGATTCCACGTGCCCCACGGCCTCGTGGAAATTGGGGTCGAACTCGCACGCCCGCGTTTCTATCGGCGTTACGCCGTGCTTCCTGAGAACGTCCATCAGCTGCTTGAGAATGAGCTCGACGCCTTCTCTCAGGGAACCACGCGGGGAAGAGCCCGCCGAATCTTCGCAGGCGAGCGCCCTCTCGAAGTTGTCCACTACGTCGAGCAGGTCGAGAATTATCTCCTCGCGCGCCGCCCCCGACCACGTGCGCCTGTTTCTCTCCACGCGCTTCCTGTAGTTGTCGAGGTCCGCGAGAGCCCTCAGCCACTTGCCGTTCAGCTCGTCCAGCTCGCCCCTCAGGTTCTCGCTCTCAGCCGGGACCCCCTGCTCGTCGACACCGGGCGCCCCGGTGAGCGACCCGTCGCCGGCATCGCGTGACAGGTCGCGCGCCACATCCGGCTGTTCTTCTTCCTTCCGTTTCTTCTTCGTCATGTCTCTGAGTCGAGCTCCCTCTGTCGTTGGTTCGTACCTACTCCGCGAGCAGGTCGTCGAGCGCCTTCGAGAAGTACCCGACAAGACCTATCAGCCTCGCGTATTTCATCCGCGTCGGTCCGATCACGCCCATGCGGCCTACGGCGCCGCCGATCCTGTATGTGCCTGCGACAAGGGACATCCGGTTCATGCCGCTGCAGACGTTCTCGGCCCCGATAACCACCCGCACCTCGGCCGCTTCGACCGGACCACGGACGACGTCGGCGAGCGTCTCTTCGCTGTCGAGAATCTCTCCCAGCGAGGCCGCATCGGTCGAGAACTCCGGATGACGGAAGATGTAGCGTGCGCCCTCGTAGTGAATGCGCTCGCCTCCGCCGGGGCTCAGGAAAACGCGAACCCCCTCCAGCAGTCCGCCCAACCAGCCGCCCGGCGCCGGGTCCTGTTCCCCGAGCCGCTTCTCGATCGTTGCGGAAGCCTCGGAGAGCGTCACGCCCCGCAGCCACTTGTTCAGAAGGTCGGACGCCTTCGATACCTCGGCCCTGTGAAACGTGCCGTCCGACGTGAGGACGGCGGTCCGTGTCGGGCCGACGTCCGTGGCCACCACCGCCATGATGCGGCCCGCACCGATGGCGACGAGCGCCACCTGCTCGATGACCTGTCCCCCTCCGGAGGGAGCGACCGCGACGGCCATCTCCCTGGAAGCCTCGCTGACCATGTGAGAGATCCCCGCGAGGACGGTCGCGAGGTCACAGTGCACCAGCTTGGCAAGCTCACTTCCGATCGCCTTCCGCTCACCGGCCGTCAGACCGACGGGCTTGACCAGATTGTCGACGTAGTAGCGGTAGCCCAGGTCTGTCGGGATGCGCCCCGCGGAGGTGTGAGGCTGGAGTATGAGCCCCTCCTCTTCCAGCGCGCGCATGACGTTCCTGACCGTGGCTGAGCTCAAGCTGACCGAACTCATGCGCACGACGGCCCTCGAGCTGACAGGCTTAGCCTCCCGGACGTAGCCCTCGATGACCGACTGCAGTATTGTGCTCTCTCTGTCGCTGAGTTCGACTCCGCGCACGCCGTCTCGCTCCTGGATCCAGCCCTTAGCACTCTCCTTATAAGAGTGCTAAGACGCAAGATAACGCGTCGCGTGTCGGGTGTCAAGCTGAAAGGGGCGCGGGATGGGGGCTCTCGTGACGTCAGCGAATGACGTCGAAGAGCCGCTCGAAGCGCGGCCGCTTCGTCTTCTTGTCCCAGGACCAGTAGATGGCGACAGCCTTGCCCTTCATGTGGGTCGTGTCCAAGAAGCCCCAGTCGCGGCTATCGGCGCTCCAGTTCCTGTTGTCCCCCATCATGAAGAGGGACCCTTCAGGGATCTTGATGGGCCCGTAGTCGGCCCAGCGCGGCGTCGGCGGCTTGAGCTTGATGAAGCTCTCGTCCTTCCGCTCGCCGTTCAGATAGAGGATGTTGTTCTTGAGTTCGACGATGTCTCCCGAAGTCCCGACGCAACGCTTGACGTAGTTCTCCTTCCGGGCGCGCGGGTCGGGGTTCGGGTACTCGAAGACGATGACGTCGCCATAGCGCGGCTCCCGGATGCCGGGCAGGCGAGTGTCGGTGAACGGGATCTTGATGCCGTAGATGAACTTGTTTACGATGAGGAAGTCGCCGACGAGCAGGGTGTCCTCCATCGAGCCCGACGGGATCCTGAACGTCTGGACGACGAAGGCCCTGAGGATGAGGGCGAGCACGACCGCGGTGACGACCGTCTCGACGAAATCACGGAAGGCGTTCTTCCGCTTGGTCTTCTTCGCAGATGTGTCTGCCTTCTTCCCCATCCCGCTTACCTCCTCGCCCGCCAAGAGTGCGAGCCTCGTGGTTTCTCAGTCTAGAATCTGAATGTCAGGCCGACGCGGAACTCCCCGCCGCCGGCGCCGTCCCCTCCGAAGGAACTCTCCACGTGAGGGGCCGCGGAATCATCGAAGCCCGCCAGGTGCGCGTCCACATAGGCGTCCACCAGACCGTAGAGCGCCGCGACGGCGGCCCACCAGATCAGCGTCTGCCTGTTGTCGAAGTGCTTCGAGTACTCATCGTAGTATCGCTCGTCGCTCGTCTGCTTGTAGAGCCTGAGTGAGTTCCGCGCGCGCCGGTCCTCGACGACGAGGCCGGCCACGAGGAAGGTCTCCACCACGCAGACGATCGCGGCCTTGTACTCCGTCCCGTTCAGCAGCTGTCCGAGCCCCGGATACACCGCCGAGGCCACCATCGCGGTCGTAGCGCCGGGCCCGCTTGAGTCACCCTGCGGCGACGGTGAACTACCATCCGCCGCTCCCGAGACCCCCGGGAAAAGCACAGCGAGTATGCCCGCGAAGGCGATCGTCCGAATTCCCGCGCGCCTCGTCACTTGACCGCCAGCCCCCTGACTTCCCTCGACGTCAGAGGCACGACCTCCATCGTGTGCGCCCCGGCGTCGCTCCTGATCTCGACCAAGATGCTCTCGGCTTCACCCGTGTCAGCGTACCTCGCCACCACCGCACCCGCGAGCTGCTCGTCCGCAGGCAAGGGCGCGCCGGTGATGAGTCCCACGGGGCCCCTGCATCCGACCACCTTGACGTAGAGCGCGTGCGGCAGATCGAGCGAGAACAGCTTCTCGTTCTCGGCGTGGTTCCGCCCGACGGCGAGCTTGGCCCGATCGGACAGCCTGAACTGCCTGCCGATCGAAAGGAGCCTGACCCCAAGGTCGCTCAGCCCCTCGTGGTCCTTGAGGTCTCGGATGGCGCGGGCGAAGTTCTCGTCAGTGAGAAGACACCCTCCGGCGGGCGACTCGTATTGCTTGATGCCGAAGCGTTCCGCCAGCTCCATCTGTGGCTTCCTCGTCCGTCCGTGCAGCCCGAGCAGCTTCTCCCGGTCAACCCACCCCTCTTTTTCCGGGATCGTCGGTTGAAGCAGCTTCGCGGAGAGCGGGCGGAGCAGGTACCCTTTGACATTCGCCTCCCGTTCGACGGCTTCGAGGCCGTAGCGCATCTGGGACTTCGGCCGCTGGCCAACCACCTCACCAGTGGCGATGAACGACGCTCCCAGCTCCTCCATGCGCTCGGCCGCGCGCTTGACCATGAGAGCGTGACAGTCGATACATGGGTTCATGTTCCTCCCGAACCCATACTTGGGAGTTTCGATCAGCCGGAGTATGTCTTCGCTTATGTCGATAGCGACGAGTTCGATGCCCGCCTCCTGGGCGCTCTTCTCGGCCTTCTCGGCGTCGAAGAACGAGGACACGAAGCTGATGCCGACTACCTCGATCCCCTGCTCCAACAGAAGGCGCACCACCAGAATACTGTCAAGGCCCCCCGACAGAAGCACAAGAGCTCGCACGATTGAACAGTCCCTTCCAGTTGAATTGGACCGCGGCCTTCGGACAAGCGTTGGCGGGAATGTGTGGGAATCGAACCCACCCCGGACGGGATCAGCCGCCAGACAAAGGGTTTGAAGCCCTCGAGGCCCACCAGGACCTATCCACTCCCACCTGAATCTGCTGCCGGACGCATCCTGGCGGCGAGCCCCGCGGGGTCGGCCTACGTCAGGACCACTGCGCGGTCCCCTCTCTCGACGACGCGTCCGATGACCCAGCTCTCTCCACCTCTCGCGCTCAGCGCATCATCGAAAGCACCGAGACTGCTCTCGGGGATAGTGATCAGGAGCCCACCCGAGGTCTGAGGATCATACATCAGCTCCACCATGCGCCCGTCGGCCCGAGTCCGGGACTCGACGAAGGCGCTGTAGTAGTGTTGGTTCGAGAAGAGCCCTCCGGGTGCCAGACCCTTTTCGATGATCGAGAGGGCGCCCTCAACGAGCGGCACATCAAGGACGGCGATCTCCAGCGTCACGCCGCTCGCGTCCGCCAACTCGCTGGCGTGTCCGACCAGGCCGAATCCCGTGACGTCGGTCGCCGCGGTCACCCCGGCCTCCAGCATCGCCTCGGAAGCCGCCCTGTTCAGCGTAACCATGAGCTCGGTGATGATCGCGCTGCCCTCGGGAGACAGCTCGCCCTCCTTGAGCGCGGTGGCGAGCACGCCGACTCCGACCGGTTTCGTGAGAACCAGAACGTCCCCAACGCGGGCGGTGGCGTTGGACACTATCCTACCGGGGTTCACCGTGCCCACTACCGCGAGCCCGAACTTGAGCTCACGGTCACTGACCGAGTGACCGCCCAGCACCAGAGCGCCCGCCTCCGTGACCTTCTCGTCGCTTCCCAGGAGCATCTCCGTCATCACCGATAGCGGAAGTTCTCCGTCCGGGAAGCACACGATGTTGAGAGCGACGAGCGGCGTTCCTCCCATCGCGTAGACGTCGGAGAGCGAGTTCGCGGCCGCGATCCGCCCGTAGTCCCGCGCGTCGTCCACGATGGGCGTGAAGAAATCCAGCGTGACCACGAGCGCCGTGTCGTCGCTCAGACGGTACACACCGGCGTCGTCGACGGTGCCCGACGAGATCATCGCCCGCGGGTCGACGATAGGCGGAAGCTTCGACAGCACGCTAGCCAGGTCCTCCGGACCCAGTTTCGACGCTCAGCCGGAGCAGCGCACCTTCTGCGTCAGCCTGTAGATCTCTTCTCTGGACAAGAGCAGTCTCCATGATGAACCGAGGGACCGTTCGCCCGCCTGGCCGCCGCGGATACGCCCGGCCCGTCCTTGCGGCGTCACTCCACCGTAACGCTCTTCGCGAGGTTCCTCGGCTGGTCGACGTTACAGCCGCGCTCTACAGCAATGTGGTACGCCAGAAGCTGCAGCGGAATCACCGACAGGATCGGAGTCAGGTGCGGCAGCGTTCTGGGAATCTCGATGACGTCGTCCGCCATGTTCTTCACCTGGTCGTCACCCTGCGACGTGATGGCCAGGATCCTCCCGCCCCTGGCCTTCACCTCCTGCATGTTCGAGAGGATCTTCTCGTAGAAAGCGTCCTGGGGAGCGATGACGACAACGGGCATGCTCTCGTCTATGAGTGCGATGGGGCCGTGTTTCATCTCCGCGGCGGGGTAGCCCTCCGCGTGGATGTAGGAGATCTCCTTGAGCTTGAGGGCGCCCTCGAGAGCGACTGGGAAGTTGTACCCACGGCCGAGGTAGAGGAAGTTCGAGTGCTTCGCGTACCTCAGGGCGATCTCCTTGATCGCCTCGTTCCCCGCGAGTATCTCCCCGATCTGGCCGGGTATCGCCCGCATCGCACGGACGATCTCTCGTCCCTCGGTAACAGACACGCTTCGCGCCCGGCCGACGGTCAGCGCCACGGCGGCCAGGACCATCAGCTGCGAGGTGAACGCCTTCGTCGAGGCCACTCCTATTTCGAGTCCGGCGTGCGTGTAGACGCCTCCGTCGCTCTGCCGGGCTATTGTCGACCCGACGACGTTGACGACCCCCAGCGCAACGGCGCCTCTGCGCTGCGCCTCGTTCATCGCCGCCAATGTATCGATGGTCTCACCGGACTGGCTCATGACGATCACGACGTCGCCGGGGCCGATGACGGGATTCCTGTAGCGGAACTCCGAGGCGTACTCGACCTCCGCCGGGACCCGGGCGAGGTCCTCGAGCATGTACTCGCCGATGAGCCCCGCGTGCCAGGACGTCCCACACGCAATGATGATGATGCGGCTCGACGCGATCAGACTGCGGCGGTGTTCTCGAAGCCCGCCGAGGAAGGCGTCGCCCGCGGCCTCTACCAGGCGCCCCCGAACCGCGTCCTGAACGGTTCGCTCCTGCTCGAAGATCTCCTTGAGCATGAAATGGGGGAATCCGTTCTTCTCTATGGTGTCGATGTTCCAGGTGATCTTCTCGACGTCCTTGGTCACCAGTTCGTCCTCGAGCGTTGTCGTCGAGAAACCCTCCGGCGTCGCCACGACCACTTCGAGATCGTCGAGATAGACGACATCCCTCGTGTGTCTGACGATGGCGGCCACGTCCGATGCGACGTAGTACGTTCCTTTGCCGATCCCGAGCACCAGGGGGCTGCCGTTTCGCGCACCGACCAGGACGCCCGGTTCGTCCGCGTGGATCACAGCTATGCCGTACGCCCCACGCACTCTCGCGAGGGCCGCGCGCACCGCCGCCTCGAGATTGCCCTCGTAGTAGGTGCCGATGAGGTGTGCCAGGACCTCCGTATCGGTCTCCGAACTGAAAACGTGGCCGTCCTCCTCGAGCGATCTGCGCAGAGAGCGGTAGTTCTCGACGATGCCGTTGTGCACAACGGCCAGCCTACCCGTCGCGTCTGTCTGAGGGTGGGCGTTCACTTCGGAGGGCTCACCGTGGGTCGCCCAGCGCGTGTGCGCGATGCCGGTCGAACCGGTCACCGGACTCTGGTCGAGAAGAGCGGCCAGCGCGTCTATCTTCCCTTTCGCTTTTCTGACGCCCAGGTCGCCATCGTTCACGACCGCGATGCCGGCCGAGTCGTATCCGCGATACTCCACGCGCCTCAGGCCATCCATGAGGAGCGGGACGATGTCCGTGTCTCTGGCAACACATCCGATGATTCCACACATGATCAGGCCCCTCCCGCCGCGCTGGTAACGGCAGAGATGGCTTCCTCGATGAGTCGATTAGAGTCGTCCTCGCGTGCCGCCTCGGCTATCACGCGGACGACGGGTTCAGTACCGGACATCCTAGCGTGAATCCAGCGGTCAGGCCAAGCTATCTTTGCCCCGTCCGTGAGATCCAGTTCCCCTCCGGGGAAGGCCTTCCTCATCGCTTCAACTATGCCCTCGCGCGTGGCTGAGTCGAGTTTGAGCTTCTTCTTCACAGAAAAGTAGTGCGTGAATCGGGCGGCGAGTTCGGACACGGCACCGGACTCCCCCATCGCCATACCCGAGGCCACCAATGCCGCCGCGGTGGCGGAGTCGCGTCCCATGTGCACGTCCGGGAGTATGACGCCCCCGTTCCCCTCACCACCTACGACGGCGCCTACCTCTTCCATCTTCGCAACGACGTTTATCTCGCCGATCGGTGTCCGGTGGATGGGCACTTCGAACTCCTGTGCGAGATCGTCCATCATCCGGCTGGTGGACATGTTCGCCACGATGGGGCCCCGCCTGATCTCGAGAACGACCCGCGCAGCGATGGCCAGTGTGAACTCTTCGCCTATGGGAGTTCCCCGTTCATCCACCACGGCCAGCCGGTCCGCGTCCGGATCGCAGGCGAAGCCCGCGACGGCGCTCTCCGCGACGACGGTGTGGCTGAGCGCCTCGAGGTGCTCAGCGATCGGCTCGGCCCCTCGCGGGAACCCCAAGCTCGTGTCGGTATAGAGCTCGACGACTTCGCAGCCGAGCTCGCGGAGCAGCCTCGGCAGGATCACCGACCCGGCGGCGTTGACGCAGTCCACCACGATGCGCAGCCGGGCGGCAGACACGGCGGGGACATTCACGAGCGGTGAGGCGAGAACGAGGGCCACGTGCTCTCCCACGGCATCGTCCATTCGGCGCACGTTGGAAGCGCCGGGCTCGCGCGCACCACGCGGCGTGCCGACCGGCGCCTCGACCACTGCGTCGACGGCGGCGAAGAGCCTGGCAACCTCCTCGCCGTCGAGGAAGACCCCGCGCCGCGAGAAGAACTTCAGCCCGTTGTACTCCTCAGGGTTGTGACTGGCAGTGATCACCACGCCACCGGCGAGCTCGTGCCGCCTCACGATGACGCCCACCGTAGGCGTGGGGACCAGGCCGACATCGACGACGCGCCCTCCCGCCTCGATGATCCCGGCGGCGACGGCGTCCTTCAGGACATCTCCGCCGGACCTGGAATCCCAGCCCACGGCGATGTCACCCGGAGTCTGGGCCGCGAACGCCCCGCCGTACCGGCGAGCCAGGTCGGGTGTGACCTCTCCGGCGGTCAGTCCACGGACTCCGGACACACTTCGAATCAGCACGCGCAGTCTCCCTGGTTATTCAGCCGTCGGTTCCGATCGAGAACCGGCCGACCGGGAAAGCCACCGTCAGTCAGAACCGGCCCAGACCAACCGCTCGAGGCCCTCGGCCGCGGCACCGGCGAAATCCGAATCGGGGTAGTCGACGAGGATCGACTCGTATACCGCTCGCGCGGCCTCCAGGTCGTCCCATCTTGTTTCCAGGATCCATGCGATGGCCAGAGTCGCCTTGGGCGCGAGCGAGCTCTTGGGATGATGCTCGATGACGGACGCGTAGTAGACCTGCGCCCGCTCGGCGTCGTCGAAGCGAAACAAGTAGAGCTCGGCGGCCCGAAATCTGGCGACGGCGACCTCGTCCTCTGGTTCCTCGATGCCGGTCGTGTCCGCGGCGACCGCGGCGGGCGCGGCGGTGGTCGTATCCGCGGCGACCGCGGCAGCTGCGATGCCGGTCGTGTCCATCCCGGAGCCCGGCCAGTCGGAGACGTCCGCTCCGCCTGCACTCTGGTCCGGCGGCGGAAGGAGCGTCACGTGCAGGGTCGTGTCATCGATGGCCCCGGCCGGCGCCGCGACCTGCTCCAACGTGTCCCCCTCATCCGGCGCACGCTCGTCCTCTCCCTCGACGCGCCCCTCCTCACTCTCCTCATCGGTCCGTGCGATCACCGCCAGGAAACCCACGAGCTTGTCGGTATCGCTCACCGCTTCGTTTGCGAGCTCCGCCACGTCACTCCGGGGGGCTTCGTCCTTCGCCTTTCTGAAGGACGCGACGGCCTCCTCCAGAAGCTCGTAGTAGTCGCGCTGCAGAAGCCCGATCCGATAGTGGGCTTCCGCGGAGGCTTCGGACTTCTTGTGCGACGCGGATATGCCCTCGTACGTGGCGATCGCGTCATCCACGGCGCCCGTGGCCTCGAGCGCACTCCCCACGAGAAGGAGGACGCGGTCCAGCTCGTCGCGATTGTCGGTCCGTTTCTCGAGTTCAGCGAGGACCTCCAGGGCCTCTTCGAAGCGCCCGCGCATGAGGTCGACCTCCGCGAGCCGCATCCTCGCCTCGAACGCCAGATCTCTGCCCCCCCGCTCACCCGGCACGAGGGCATACTGCTGGGCAGCGGCATCGAGATCGCCAATGTCCTCGTAGTTCTCGGCGCTCAAGAATCGTATCTCCGCGCGGCGATCGCCCCGGGGAAAACGCTCCAGAGCCCGCTCGTAAGCTTCGGTCGCCTCGTCGTACTTCTTCCTGGCGTTCCTCGCCCTCCCGATGAGGACCAGAGCGTCGTCGGAAAGCGGGTGCGGCGGCGACGCCTCCGCCAGCCCTTCCAGGTAGGTCTCGGCAGAGACGGGGTTGTCGCGCTCGAGCAGCACGGAGGCGAGCATGTACTCGGCTTCCGGCAGGAGTTCGCTGTCGGGGTAAAGCGACAGGAACTCGGTCAGACGCCGCTCGGCGCTCTCGTACCGTCCCTGGTAATAGTGGGTGGTGCCCAGCAGGAGAAGCGCATCGTCCGCCCAGCTCGAGTCGGGGTGAAGCTGGAGCACGCGACCGCACTTCTCGACCGCGCGCTCGAGGAGCTCCCTCTCCGCCGGTCCAGGAGGTGCGCCCGGCACACTGGACTCGCGCAGAAGTTCCGCTTCACGCGCGGCGGCCTGTGCGTGGTAGAACGTGTTGTAGTACACACATCCCGCGAAGAAACTCAGAGCAGTGACCAGCAGGACGGCAGTGAGACATCTCTTCCACACCGTTCCGACAGCTCCTTCCGACATCACCGCACGAAGCACGATCTGTCTCCGGGGCGGATCAGCGTATCTCAGGACGGCTCCACCGTCTGGATCAGCACCTCGTCCGCGCCGTCCTTCTCGGTGATGCAGACGGCCACGGTCTCGTTGTCCGACGTCGGGACGTTCTTGCCCACGTAGTCGGCCCTGATGGGCAGCTCGCGGTGCCCGCGGTCGACGACGACGGCGAGCTGGACGGACTTCGGCCGTCCGAAGTCAATGATCTCATCCAGAGCGGCCCGCACGGTCCGCCCGGTGTACAACACGTCGTCGACCAGAACCAGCACCTTGCCCTGAATGTCGAACGGGATGGCGCTCTCGTTGACGACGGGCTGATCGGCAATGCTCTGGAGGTCATCACGATAGAGAGTGATGTCGAGGATCCCAACGGGCACGGCGACACCTTCGATACTCTTTATTTCGTCCGCGATCCTCCTGGCAAGGAACGCCCCTCGTGTCTGGATCCCCACGACGGCAAGAGCGTCCACGCCCCCGTTTCTCTCGAGTATCTCGTGTGCGATCCTCGTGATGGCCCTTCTGACGTCGTCCGCATCCATGACGCGGGCCTTCGTGCGAATTTCCATTCCGCCCCTCCGGAAACTGCCGGAATTGTCTCCTGGTCGAATATCGACGTTATCATCTGCGCCGCCGCTCCGCAAGCGCCGCGGCTCAGGGCTTCTGGCGGTCGTCTCCGGCACCGTGCGGGATCGACAGGACCAGGCTGATCCCGTCGAACTCGGGGTGCGAGAGCCTCCTGAGCCGGTCCATCAGTGCATAGCGGGGCGGCGGCTCGAGCCCGAGCCCCTCTAGAAGGGCCGCGTCGGAGAGCGCGCCCGCCGTCGTCCTGTCGGCCAGGACGGCCCCGCCGCCTACTACCACCGTGCGCGAGGCCACGGCCTCGACGAACTCAAGGGCGTGAGTCACGACGACCACGCCCCTTCCTATCCGGACCTCGTTCCGAACGAGGTCGCCGATTCTCTCTGCCGTGGAGGGATCGAGTCCCGCCGTCGGTTCGTCCAGCAGAAGGAACGGACGCGAGAGGGCGAGAATGCCCGCTATGGCCGCCCTGCGCTTCTCGCCTGCCGAGAGCGACAGCGGCGTCCTTCCGCCGAACCTGTCGGCGGGAAGCCCGGCCCGAGACAGGGCCTCCTCGACGCGGATGCGGATCTCGGACTCCGCGAGCCCCTGCCTCGCCGGACCGAACGCTACGTCCGCGAATACCGTCTCCTCGAAGAACTGGGACTCGGGGAATTGATAGGCCAGCCCGACGGTGTCTCTGAGGCTGCGCGCGGCGCCGGTGGACTCGATCGCGGCCACACCCGAAGTAGGCGTAGCGAGCCCGGCCATGACCTCGAGCAGGGTCGTCTTCCCGGACCCCGTGGGCCCGATCACGGCGACGCACTCTCCCTGCTCGATCGCGAGGCCGACGCCCGAGAGCGCCGTCGTCGCGGACGGAAGGCCGGCGTCGTACCGAACGGTGACGTCCTTGAGCGCGATCCTCATGCGGAGCCTCCGTGGCCGGGCGCAAGCGCATCCAGGAGCCCGTCGAGTGTCCAGACGCCCTCCGGTATCGCGTAGCCCGCATCGCGCAGCTCCCGCGCGATGTTCATGGTGGCCGGACGCCTGAGGCACCATCGGCTCAGCTCCTCGTCCAGTTCAAAGAGCCTTGCGGGTGTGGAGTCGAAGACCACTTGCCCCTCGAACACGACGAGCACTCTGGACGACAGTCCTATCTCATCGGGGAACTGCGTCACGTGCACAACGGTCTTCGACGAGTCGGCGCGGAGTTCCTCCAGCATCCGCCAGACCTCGCGCCGTCCCGCCGCGTCCAGAAGTGAGGTCGGCTCGTCCAGAAGCAGGCAGGCCGGGCGCATTGCGAGCACGGCCGCTATCGCCACACGCTGCTTCTCCCCACCCGACAAGCGGTGAGGAGCGCGGTCCCTGAGGCTCTCAAGACGGAACCGCACGAGAGCCTCCTCCACACGCTCGCGTATCGTCTGCGAAGCGAGCCCGAGGTTCTCCATCCCGAAGGCGAGCTCCCGCTCTACCGTGGTGCTGACCAGCTGGTTGTCGGGGTTCTGAAAGATGAGGCCCACGAGCCGGCGCACGTCCCAGACGCTGGACGGATCACTGGGGACGAGCCCGTCCACGGTCACGCGGCCGCCGGTGGGAACGATAAGAGCATTCATCAGCCGAAGAAGGCTGGTCTTCCCCGAACCGCTCGGTCCGACCACCGCGACCGACTCGCCGGATTCAATGGTGAGATCGATGCC
>JAUWLR010000274.1 GCA_030613615.1 Candidatus Eiseniibacteriota bacterium | reverse complement strand
CCGCCGTCACGAAGGGCAGGGCCGGCGAGACGCTGACCGAGATGGCGGAGCTGGCGGCTGCCGGCGCCGTCGCCTTCTCGGCCGACGGAAGCCCCGTCGCCCACGCTTCCCGCATGAGAAGGGCCCTCGAGTACAGCACGATGGTGGGCCTCCCCATAATCTCGCACTGCGAGGAACTGGAGCTGGTCGGCGCGGGTGTCATGCACGAGGGGCTGGCCTCCACGATGGCGGGCTTGAGGCCCATTCCGGCCGCGGCCGAGGAGATCGCCGTGGCCCGGGCCATCATCCTTGCGAGAATGACCGGCGCCAGACTGCACATCGCGCACGTCTCGACGAAGGGGTCGGTCCAGCTCGTGCGGCGGGCGAAGGACGACGGAGTCGCGGTCACGTGCGAAACCTGTCCGCATTACTTCACGCTGACCGATGATGACGTCAGGCCCTACGCCACAAGCCTGAGGGTCAGCCCACCTCTCAGGAGCGCATCCGACGTCGCGGCCATCAAGGTCGGTCTCGCCGACGGGACCATCGACGCCATCGCGAGCGACCACGCGCCCCATTCGCTGGAGGAGAAGCAGGTCGAGTTCGACGCAGCTCCTCCGGGAATGATAGGGCTCGAGACGCTCCTGCCGCTCACGCTGACTCAGCTCGTGCAGCCGGGGACCGTCACGCTGGAGCGCGCGATCGAGCTCATGAGCACCGACCCCGCGAGCATCCTGGGGATACCGCACGGCAGTCTCGCCGTCGGAGCGCCCGCGGACGTCACGGTGTTCGACCCCGACTGGGTGTGGGAGATCACCGAGGACTGGTTCGTCTCGAAATCAAAGAACTCACCCTTCACGGGCCGCAAGGTGCGGGGACGCGTCACGCACACCGTCTCAAGAGGAGAAGTCGTCTTTGAGGAAACCAATCTCGACGAAGGTAACGCTCGCGAGGAAGGTCAGCGTGAGCCCGACGAGCTACCTGTTCACGTTTGAGGCAGGTCCCGAGTTCCCGACACCTCGGCCCGGCCAGTTCGTGAACGTGGCGGTCTCCGAGGACGTGACGCTCAGGCGCCCGTTCTCCGTTGCGGGAATCCCCGCGCCGGGCAGGTTCGACCTCCTGGTCGAGATGCGGGGGAAAGGAACCCACGCGCTCGCGGAGAGGCCGATCGGGTCGGCAGTCGGCGTCGTAGGTCCGCTGGGGAACGAGTTCAGCCTGCCCGACGCGGACAGCGTGTCGCTCCTTGTAGCCGGAGGGATCGGCGTCGCCGGCCTTCGACTGCTGGCGCAGGAGTTCAGGCGTGGGTATCACCGGATCCACGCGCTCGTCGGAGCGCGCTCGTCCGAGGGGCTTCTTCACCACGTGCTCCCGTCCCCGACGGGAGACGGGGAGGTGCTCATCGAGGTAGCGACGGACGATGGCAGTGAGGGGCTTCACGGAACGGTCACCGGGCTTCTTGAGAGAGCGTTGCACGAACTGGACGCGCCGGCGCGTGTCTACTGCTGCGGTCCTCCGGCAATGATCGCGGCGACCGCCGACATCACGGCAAGAAAGGGCGTTCCGTGCGAGGCGCTCCTGGAAGAGATGATGGCCTGCGGCGTCGGGGCCTGCCGAGGGTGCGTCGTGGCGACGCGATCCGGTTACAAGTCCGTCTGCTCGGACGGTCCCGTGTTCGACACGAACGAGCTCGTGCTGGAGGAACTG
>JAUWLR010000014.1 GCA_030613615.1 Candidatus Eiseniibacteriota bacterium | reverse complement strand
CCGCGCATGCGCGCAAGCTCCACGTCAAGGTAGAGGGTCGCCTCGAGGAGATCAGGAAGTTCGCGGAGACGTCTCCTCTCAATCGCGTCGAGGAAGGCGACCCCGCCGTGGGCGTTATCTCGAGCGGTATCGCCTACCAGTACGCGCGCGACGCGTTTCCGGACGCGACGTTCCTCAAGCTGGGCCTGAGCTTCCCCTTCCCCATCGAACTGGCCCGGAAGTGCTGCGCCCGGTTCGAGACAGTCTACATCGTCGAGGAGAACGAACCCTTCATCGAGGAGCAGCTGCGCTACGCCGGCATCACGAACGTCGTCGGCAAGGAGAAGGTGCCGCTCTGCGGTGAACTGAACCAGAGCATCGTCGCGAGATCGTTCGGAGGAGGCGAGGAGCCGGACAGGGCTGCCGTTGCTCCACGACCGCCGGTTCTGTGCCCCGGCTGCCCGCACCGCTCGACGTTCTTCACGCTGAATAGCCTGGGGATAGGCTCCACATCCGACATCGGCTGCTACACGCTCGGCGTGATGCCTCCCCTGAACGGCATTGACACGACCATATGCATGGGCGCGTCGATCGGCAACGCGCTGGGCTTCGAGAAGGCCATCGGAAGGGACTTCGCGAAGAAGATGGTCGCGGTCATAGGGGACTCGACGTTCGTGCACTCCGGCATGACCGGACTTGCGGACGTGGCCTACAACAAGGGTGCAACGACGGTCATAATCGTGGACAACTCGATCACGGCGATGACGGGGCACCAGCACCATCCGGGCACCGGCATGACGCTCATGGGTGAGCCGACCACGAAGCTGGACTACATCGCGCTTGCCAGGAGCATGGGTGTCAAGGACGCACGGCGTGTGGATGCGTTCGACATGGAAGCGGTCAAGACGGCCATCAAGGAAGCGACCGACAACCCTGAGGCGTCACTTCTGGTGATGGAAGGGCCCTGCGCGCTCATGATCAGAAAGCTGTGGACGCAGGCCTTCGTGGTCGACACCGAGAGCTGCACGGGATGCGGCATGTGTCTCAAGCTCGGATGTCCGGCCATCAGCAGGGACGAGGACGGGAAGGCGGTCATCGATCCGCTCTTCTGCGTCGGGGAGATCTGCGGGATGTGCGCTCAGGTGTGCCCCGTAGAGTGCATTGCGGCGCCGGTCGAGGTTGCCGCCTAGTCGGTCGCTCCCCGGCGGCGTCTCGGCCCGGTCGAGCCATCGACCGGGTCAAGGCATCGACCCACGGGTTCCGAAGAAAGAGGTAAGACACGATGCAGCGAACCACGAACGTGTTCATCTCAGGAGTCGGCGGCCAGGGTATTCTGCTTGCGAGCGAGATACTGTCTGACGTAGCGCTGGCACACGGGCTGGACGTCAAGAAGAGCGAGGTGCACGGGATGGCGCAGCGGGGCGGCTCCGTTGTCAGCCACGTGAGATTCGGGGAGAAGGTCTACTCTCCCGTCATCGCCGAGCGCGAGGCCGACCTGCTCGTATCGTTCGAGAAGATGGAGGCTCTTCGCTGGATCCACTACATCTCCCCTGAGGGAACGGTGGTAATCAACGATCAGGAGATCGTCCCGAGCGGGATGGAGCGGTATCCCGAGAACATCGACGAGGATATCTCGAAGCGCGCCCCAAACGCGCACATCCTCGATGCGCTCGCGCTGGCCAACGAGGCCGGGAACGCCCGGGCCGTCAACACGGTGATGCTGGGCGCGTTCTCGAACTACCTGGAGTTCACGGAAGAGGACTGGAAGAAGGCCATCGAGGCCCGCGTCCCGCCGAAGACCGTCGAGATCAACCTGAAAGCATTCGCGCTCGGCCGGGCTGCCGGACGCGCGTAGCGCCCATGTTGGTTCGCAGCAGGGTCCTACCCCGGCGCTCAGACACGCGGCGCTTCGCGCCTAAACTCGCGGCGGGGTAGGGCCCTGCTGCGTATCCATGGAAACTGCACAACACAGGGACCCAACATGGCGGCACGCAAGTCCACTCGATCACGGTGGTGGCGGGGACCACTCCAAGAGAGCGAGTCCAATCGCGGCCAACGCGCCGTCAAGATACTCCGGGCTCTCAAAAAGACCTACCCCGACGCGCACGTTCCCCTCAACTACTCCACTCCCCTCCAGCTCATGGTCGCCACGATCCTCTCGGCGCAGTGCACCGACAAGCGCGTCAACGAGGTGACGAAGCCTCTCTTCAAGCGATACAAGACGGCGTCCGACTGGGCCGCCGTCGACCAGGAGACTCTCGAAGAGGAGATCCGTCCCGCGGGCTTCTTCCGCAACAAGGCCAGGGCGATACGCGCCACCGCTGCGGAGCTGGTCACGAATCACGGCGGGCGCGTGCCCGACACGCTCGAGGAACTGACCGCCCTCAGGGGCATCGGGCGCAAGACCGCCAACGTCATCCTCGCCCACGCCTACGATAAGCAGGGCATCATCGTCGACACGCACTTCATCCGCATCTCGCGGCGTCTGGCGCTGACGAACGAGTTCGACCCGGTCAAGATCGAGTTCGCCACGATGCGCTTCCTCCCCGAGCACTACTGGTCCGACTTCTCGCTCTGGATGACGTGGCACGGCAGGTTCATCTGTCCGGCGCGAAAGCCCACGTGCGAGGAATGCCCGGTCCGAGGCTCTTGTCCCGCGGCCGAGTCAGCCGGCAAGGTGACGTGGAGAGTGAAGACTCCACCTGAACCTCAGCGGAGGAAGCCGGCCTGAGCGCCTCGGTGGTCCACCCGAACCACCCTTGCAGGCGCCCGCTATGTCATCTACTATGGTATTCGTCCTTCGCGGCGGCGTCCCGCTGCCGAGTCCGCGCGATCGCCCAGGAAACGCGCATCCCCAGGGAGGAAATATGACGGCGCACAATACCGACAGAGAACGAGTTGAGTTCGCGCTCAAGACGGAGCAGGACGGCCACGAGTTCTATCAGATGGCCTGCATGAAGGTGGCGAACAAGCTGGCCAGGGCCGCGTTCAGGCTTCTGGGCAAGGAGGAGCTGCGCCACGTCGAGCTGATTGAGGGACTGGGCAAGCAGCTGGGCGGGGAAGGCGAGGCGCCCACGATTGAGACGGTCACCCGGAAGGCCCTGGAGTCCGGGCTCAAGACCATCTACGGGAGCGCGCAGGAGGGTCCCGTCGAGGAGGAGATGGACTCCGTGGCGGCGTATGAGAAGGCGATAGAGCTCGAGAAGCAAACAACGAGCCTCTACGCCGAGTACGCGAAGGTGTGCGACGACGATGGGGCCAAGCGTCTCTTCGGCGTTCTCCTTAAGGAAGAGGAACATCACCTCAGCCTGCTCGAGGACATGCACAGCTACCTCACCAAGCCCGAGGAGTGGTTCATCGACCGCGACGGCATCATTCTCGACGGTGGATGAAGGGGTGATGAGCGTACCGACGACTGAACTGTGACAGGGCGCCCGTCCGCGGCGTCCATCCAGGCCGCGGGCTCGACAAGAGTCCGCGGCTCTTTAGCAGAAGGCCTCACCGATGGCGAAGTCACCCACAGTCCAGCCTCCAGGGAAAACGCTTGTGACCGGCGGTTTCCACCCGACTCTCGAGGAGGCTCTGCTCGCGCACCTCGAAGACACCGTGACGGCCGCCCCGCTGTGTGAAGTCCCGGGCGTCGTGCCGACTAATCTCCTGGGACTCAGGCTCTCGCGCCTGCTTGCCCGGCGCACGGGCGGCCACGCAAACGTCCGCTTCATGACGATGAAGGACTTCGCTCTCTCTGTCGCGGGAACACCGCTCCAGGATGGACGCGTGCTCCTGCCCAAGGGAGCCGACGAGGTCGCTCTTCGGAAGCTCATGGACGGCGGACTCGCGCACGGCGGCTACTTCGAGGGCATCGCGGACAAACCGGGTCTCGGCAAGGCTCTGCTCGCCGCGATCCGCGACGTCAAAGAGGCGTGCTACACGGTCGACACGCTCGCCGATGCGGCGCGGGATGCCAGGCTCCTCCGGAAGGGCCGGGACTGCAAGCTGACGGAGTTCCTGCGCATCTGGAGAGCCTACGAGGCCGAGCTGCAAGCAGGCGGATGGGCAGACACGCTCGACGCCATGGCGGCCGCGGCCGAGCGGCTCGCGTCCGGAGCGGTCGCGGTACCGGACCTGCTCACCATCTACGGCTTCTACGACCTCAACTCACTCCAGCGCAGCCTCATCGCCGGCCACGCGGCGCGGGCGCGTCTTGCCGTCTTCTTCCCGTTCATCGACATTGCGAGCTTCGACTACGCTCGGCCGACGCTCGAGTGGTTCGAGGGGCTAAGCCTGACGCGAACGGACCTGCCTATCGAGGACCGGCGCGAGGTCCTGCTCCCCGCCGAGGTGCGCATCATCTCTGCTCCCGGCGAGGCCAGGGAAGCGCGCGAGGACGTGCGCGAGCTGGCGCGGCTGCTCGAGGAGAGGAACGCTTCGCTCCAGAGCGCGGCCATCCTCGCGAGGGCTCCCGACCGATACTCGGACATCTTCCGCGAGGAGCTCGAGAACCTGGGTGCGAAACCCTACCTCGAGTCGCCACCTCCCCTCTCGCGCTCTCGCGCGGGCAGGAGCCTCATCAAGCTCGCCGAGGCCGCCGTTGCCGGCTTCGCGCGCACGGAGGTCATGGAGTTCCTCAGCCTCGCCGACATCGACGTGGGTGAAGGCCGTCCTCCGGTCGCCGACTGGAACAAGGCGACGATACTGGCGGGCATTACCTCGGGGGCCGAGTCGTGGGAAGAGCGGCTCACCGGCCTCAGGGACCGGCTCGAGCGGGCCGACGGGTCGCATCGGTTCGCCGCGGCGCACCGGCATCTCCTCAAACCTATCGAACAGCTCCTGCCGCTGGTCGAGCGCATCGTCCGGCCGCTGTCGAGAACCCCCTCGAGGGCGTCGGTCGGCGACTACCTCAGTCTCCTGACCGATGTCTTCCGGGACGTGACTCAGACATCCAGGGAGCGCGAACTCGTTCTCAAGGCCGCGGGCGCGACGCGAGCCCTGGAGGGCGTAGCCGGCGACGTGACACCGGCGTATTTTCTCGAACTCCTGCGCGCGCAGCTCGACGAGCCCGGCGCCAGAGAGGAGCGGTTCGGAACCGGCGGCCCGGTCGTTCTCAACCTGATGGCCGCGAGAGGTCTCTCGTTCCCGACGGTCGTCGTTCCTGGTCTGGTGGAGAAGCAGTTCCCTTCCGCACATCGGCAGGACCCCATCCTGCTCGACGCGGAGAGGGAGCGGCTGAACCGCGCGCGTGGCAACGACCCGATGGGCAGCCTCCCGATCCGCAGCGCGAGCATCGACGAAGAGCGGCTCCTCTACCATCTCGCGGTCGGCTCGGCGGAGGACGTCCTGCTGGTGAGCTTCCCGCGCCTCGACCCGGCAACCGCGCGGCCCAGAGTGCCGTCGCCGTTCGTGCTGCGGACGCTCGACGAGCTCACGGGTGTCAGGCACGACTACGAGAGGCTCGAATCGAGCGAGCTCGTCACCCGGATACCGCTCTCGAGGCGGTTCCCTGAGGAACGGAGCAAGGCTCTGACGCGCGACGAGTTCGACGGATGCTCTGTGCTCAAGGCGCTGGAGGAAGGCGATCCCGCGGAGATCGCGTACCTCGTCCAGAGCGACGGGCCGCTGTCGCGCGGGCTCGAAATGGAGAGGATCCGCTGGGGAAGCCCGGCGTTCACGAAGTACGATGCGGTGCTGACATCGCCGGAGGCGATCGCGGCGATCGCGGAGCTCTCCGGGTTCACGCGGGTCACGGAGGAAGGACTGCTCAAGGTCGCGCCAACGACCCTCGAGCAGTACGCGCGCTGCCCGTTCGGGTTCTTCATGAACCACGTGCTGGGAATCCAACCAATGGACGAGCCTGAGGAAGCCCTCCTCCTCTCGCCGCTCGAGAAGGGCAGCCTCTACCACGAGGTGCTCGAGCGATTCATGCGGAAGGCCAAGGAGGACGGGCTCTTCCCCCTGACGGTCGAGGCACGCGACACGTTGTTCGAGGTGGCGGCACGCGTCGCCCGCTCTGGCAAGTGGAGCCTCTCGGGCGTCACCGGCGCGAGGGAACTGGCGCTCCGGAACCTCCTGACGGGACTTTCTCTCTGGCTCGCCGAAGAAGCACTGGAGGATTCCGACTACGAGCCCTCGTACTTCGAAGCGAGGTTCGGCGGGCGGCTGAGACCCGGCGACGACGAGACCCTGTCGAGCGAGGAGGGCGTCCCGTTCGAGGCAGCGGGGGGAGTGCGCGTGACCTTCAGCGGGAAGATCGACCGCATAGACGTCCGCAGGGACAACATGGGGGCCCGCGTCATCGACTACAAGACGGGGCGTGCCCGCTCCGGCGGCAGGAAGGTGCTGGACGGGGGAAAGCGCCTGCAGCTTCCCGTCTATCTGATGGCCGCGGCGCGTCTCCTCGAGAAGACACATCCCCAGGCCCGGGTGGACTCCGCCCAGTACCTCTACGTCGGAGGGAGCGGAGGCCCCGGGCGCATGAGACTCACCAGGGAGCAGCTCGAGGGCGCCATGGACGACCTCGCGACGGTGGTGGCGCTCATCGTGCGTGGCATCTCGTCTGGCATGTTCTTCTCGCCTCCGAGCGATCCCGGCTGCTCCTACTGTGACTACGCAGACGCCTGCGGCTCGACCGCGATGAAGCTGTCGTCGATCAAGAGCGGAGATCCGAGGGCCGAGTTCTACACCGAGCTCCTGAGCGAGATCAAGTGATGAGCGACAGATCGACAGTCGACGCGGAGCACAGGGCGCTCGCCAGTGGAAAGGGCGACGGCCTCGCTCACACCTATCTCGTCGAGGCTGGCGCGGGCACGGGGAAGACAACCGTGCTCGTCGACCGCCTGCTGGCCCTCATCATGTCAGGGGTGGCCATCTCGCGCATCGTGGCGATCACGTTCACCGAGAAGGCCGCCGGCGAGCTCAAGATACGACTGAGGGCGGAGCTCGAGGCCGCCGCGCGCGCGGCTGAGAAGGACGAGTCCCGCGCCAGCGAGGCCGCGATCCTGACCAGGGCCCTTCACCAGATCGACCGCGCGCAGGTCAGCACGATACACGGGTTCTGCTCGACCCTGCTCAAGGAGCGGCCCGTCGAGGCTGGGGTCGATCCGAACTTCGGGGTCACCGACGAGTTCCGGCGAACCGTCATTCTCGACACCGTCTGGGACTCGTGGCTCAGGGAGCAGTTCTCGGAAAGTCTCCCTGCCTGTGTGGCAGACGCGGAGGCGCTCGGACACGGGCTGGACCGAATCCGCGAGCTGGCGCTCGAGCTGGTGGATCAGAGGGACCTGCTCGACATGGTGCCTGGGCCCGTGGACGTGGAAGACGTGGGCGCGCTCGCCGCGGACCTGGTCTCGGAAGCGCGTGAGTTTGCGGAACTCGCCCGGACGGACTGCACCGATTCCGACGACGGAGCGGTCGGCGATATCGAGGAGTTCGTCAGGCAGGCCGAGATGATCGAACACGTGCCCGACGAGGGCAGGGCGGCCTACGCGCTCCGGCAGGTCAACCCGCGCCCCGTGGGGCGTGGGAAGCAGGGGAACTGGAGCGACGGCGTCCTCGCGGACATCAAGGCGCGAGCGAAGGAGCTGCGCGCTCGCCAGGCGGCTCACCTCTCGCTCCTCTCGCACAACGCCTCCGTCGGGCTCGTGCAGTGGCTACGTGGATTCCTGGAAGCGTACGAGCGGGAGAAGTCCCGCATGGGGCTCCTCGACTTCGAGGACCTGCTCGTCAAAGCGCGCGATCTGTTGCGGGATAACCTGGAGGTCAGGGAGGACTTCAAGCGCGCGTTCGATCACGTCCTGCTGGACGAGTTCCAGGACACCGACCCTCTCCAGTGTGAGCTCGCCTTCTTCCTCTGCGAGGTGGAGGGCGGAGGCGCCGCGTCGTGGAACGACGTCGAACTTGAGCCTGGCAAGCTCTTCCTCGTGGGCGACCCCAAGCAGTCCATCTACCGCTTCCGCCGCGCGGACATCGAGACCTACGAACGGGCAAGGGAGATCATCGCTGGTTCGGGCCAGGTACTCGAACTGGTCGAGAACTTCAGGACGCGGCCCGAGATAGTCGAGTCTGTCAATGCGGTGTTCGAGGGCATCATGCACCGTCCCGAGGACGGGGGCAGCTACCAGCCCGAGTACGCCGGCCTGTCCGCGTTCCGCGAACGCGCGCACGTGGGCCCGGGCGTCGTCGTTCTCCCCCCCGCCGGGCCGCTCGACGATCTCAGCGCCGACGAAGTGAGAAGAGCGGAGGCTCGCGCTACGACCGCGCTCATTGCGGATGCGACGGAGTCGGGCGCAATGCGGGTATTCGACAGAGAACTCAAGGACTGGCGACCCGTCGAGCTCCGTGATATCGCGGTGCTCTTCCACCGCACGAACGCGTTGGACGCCTACGAAGAGGCCTTCGGCGACCACGGGCTCGAGTACCGCATGGCAGGAGGGAAGAAATTCTATGCCAGACGCGAGGTCAGGGAACTGGCGACGGTCCTCGCTGCCATAGAAAATCCCCACAACCTCGCGGCCGTCGTCGGCGCCCTCAGGACGCCGTTCTTCGGTGCGTCGGACGAGGACATCCTGTTGCACCGCCACCGTGCGGGGACGCTGAGCTACATCTCAAATGAGTCGAGCGGCATCGCCGCCGTGGACGACGCAATGGCCATCTTACGGAAACTCCATTACGACAGGAGTGCCAAGGGGACGCCGCAGCTCATCAGGGACCTCTTCGGCAGAACGAACGCGCTGGAGCTCTTCCTCCTCAAGCCCACGGGAGAACAGCGTCACGCGAATCTGGTCAAGGTCGTCGAGATCGCCGACCAGTTGACCCGCGACGGGACGCTGTCGTTCGGTGGCTTCGTGCGCTGGCTCGCCGACGTCCAGCAGCTGACGCCGCAGGAATCCGAGTCGCCGATGTCCGAGGAGGGCGACGACTTCGTCCGCATGCTGACCATTCACAAGGCAAAGGGATTAGAGTTCCCAGTGGTGGTGCTCGCCGACCTGGCCCACTACCGCGCTCGCGACGACAGCATGATCGTCAACAGAGACATCGGCAACCTCGAGTTCGGCCTGGGTCCGTCCGAGAACAGGCTCGCGACGACCCGATACGATGAGTTCCGCGAACTCGAGGCTCACCGCCGGGACGCCGAGCTCATACGGCTCCTCTACGTCGGGACGACCAGGGCGCGCGACGCGCTCATCGTGCCCTGGTTCGCGGGCGGCAAGACGAAGGGTGCCGGCCTGCTTGAACACCTGGATATCCTGTGGAAGAGCGCCACGGAGCCGGTCGCCGACCTGGCCGGCGCGGCGAAAGAACCGGGGCCCGTGACCTTCGATACCGTGTCGCTCGACCTGGACACCGGGAAGCGGCGCCCGGCTCGTCTCAAGGTGGAGGAAGCGGCTGAGATCGACCCTGCCGGCACGGTGGCCGCGCGAGAGCGCGCGGAGTGGCGCGCGTGGCTCGGTGGCTACGGAGACCGCCACCACAGACCCGCGGCCATAGCCTCGCCGTCTTCAGCCAAGTTGGACGAGGACGCCCCGATCGTGAGCCGCTCAGGCGCAGGGACGGCCTCGACGCTCTCTCCGGGCGTCACGGGAGCCGACATAGGGACGGTTGTCCACGAGGTGATGGAGAAGCTCGACCTCGCGACCCCCGGCGATGTGGCGGAGATCGCGCGGGCCGTCGCACTCGCGAAGGGACTGCCCTCCGAGACCGCCGACGAGGTCACGTCGATTATCGTGAAGGGTTTCAAGAGCAACGTTATCACTCGAGCCTGCGCTGCGTCGAAGGTGTGGCGCGAGCTGCCATTCTGCATCGCACGCGACGGTGGGACCATCGAGGGGAAGATAGACCTCGTCTTCGAGGAAGCGGACGGTCTCGTCATCGTCGACTACAAGACCAACCTGTTCGATAACGACGACACGTCGGCGCTCCGCGAGCACTACCGCGCGCAGGCCGAAGCGTACGGCCTCGCCCTGAGCGCAGTGTCCGACAGGCCGGTCAAAGAGGTCGTCCTGTTGTTCATGAGGGGACCAAGAGAGGAATCGATCCCGGTCGATGCGGACCCGGAATCGGTTGAGAGAGGTCTCGCGGCGCTCGTCGCAGCCGCACGTTGATTCGTCGGACCTGCTCTGGCCCCACCAGACCACCCCAGCCCTGGATCAGTCGCGACTCCCCCGAGAACCCAACGCATACAGCAGAAGTCCGACCGCCGAGGCCACGCCGCCAAGGACGAAGGGCCAGCTGTGGCCGCGTTGCCACAACAGGCCTCCCAGAAACGGAGCCGGGATCGTAGCCAGGCCACGGATAAGGTAGTAGAAACCGATGACGCGGCCGCGGTGCGACTCCGCTGCGAGATCGACAATCCGGGCCTTCCTCGCGGGTTCTCCGACTTCGCGTAATCCGGCTATCACGAATGCGACGAAGAGCCAGCCAGCCGGAAGAGCGACGAGACCGATGGGGAAAAGCGCGAAGAGTACGAAGGTGGCAAGAATGAACGGCCTGCGACCGTACCGGTCCGCCAGGCGTGCCGCGGGTATGTAGCAGGCGATCGCAGTCAGCATCTGTAGTGAAGTGAGCGCGCCGAACTCGAGGGGGCTTTTTCCGCGGACGTTGAGGACCAGAAGTACGACATAGATGGCGGCCAGGTTCGAGCCGAACCGAACCAGGCAATCCGCCAGAAGCAGACGCCTGAGCGTGCGAGGCATCATGCCCCACACAGACTTCGCGTTCTCTCCCCGGGATTCCGGAGTCGGAGGTGGAATGCGGTAGTAGCGAGACTGAAGGTAGATCGCGGCCAGCGCGAACAGGATGGAGATCGCGAACCCGACGTGCATGCCCGATGCGAATCCCAGGCGCTCCAGCAGATATCCGCCGATGGGTGGCGCGATGACTACGGGTATGCGCTTCCAGATCGACTGGACGCTGAACCCCATCGCCCGCTGCGACTTGCCGAGAGTGTCGCCTATGAGGGCGAAGACCGCGGGCTGCGACATGCTGCTCCACGCCAGCACGAGCACGGACCCGCCGATGACGACCTCCCAGCGGTCCGTCACCAGATACAGCGCGTAGCCGGAGGCGGCGATCAGGTTGAACAGGACGAGCGCGCGCTTGCGACCCATCCTGTCGGCAAGCCAGCCGCCTGGATACTGGTAGATCGTCGAGACGATTCGCGCGAAGGAGCCGTACACACCGATGGCGACGGCGCCGGCACCCAGTAGCTCGAGGTACTTGGGAATGAAGCGAATCCAGAGCTCTTCGCCCATCCCGATTGCCAGGATGGCGCCCAGGAGCACGAGGATGTTGTGCTCGAGCGCGAAGAACTCCCTCAAGCTCCTGACGGACAGCCTTCGACCGTTCCGCATCACTTCAACAACACCATCCGCTTAGTCAGCACCTCTCCCCCGACCTCGAGCCGGTAGAAGTAGACGCCTGACGGCAGGCTCCTGCCCTCGTTATCGCGGCCGTCCCACGACACATGCTGAATCCCGACCGTCCGCCACTGCCCGTCCACCAGCACGCGCACGAGCTTCCCTGAAGCGTCGAAGATACGCAGACTGACGGTCCCGGGCTCGGGCAACTCGTAGCTGATCACGGTCATCGGATTGAAAGGGTTGGGGACCGCGTGTCTCAGGCTGAGCCTCGGACCCACTTCGACCACGCCCGTAGATATCCCGGCGGGTGCCGACGGTTCGCTCTCGTTGCCGTTCACGTCCCAGGCCGTGACCACGTAGAACACCCCGTGCTGGCTGACGGGCGGGTCGTCGTCCTCAAAGTAGCTGATGTACACGTAGGCGAGCGGGACGCCCGGATCGAAGGAGACGATGGTGTCCCTGTAGACGGCGTATCGGTAGAAGTCAGGCTCGGCGCTCGAATCCCAGGTCAGTATTATCTGCGTGGTATCGCCCTCGGCCGAGAGGTTCTGCGGCGGGGCGGGCGGTAGGTTGTCGACGGAGTAGCCGCTGTCTGGCTGTGAGTCGAAGTAGACCCCCGGCGAGTCCGTGGTCGCCTTGACGAAGAACGTCGACCAGCAGATCCCTCCCGCGGGCGTGGAGTCGCACACCGTGGGTACAGACACCTCGTAGAGCCACTCCTGCGTCGCCGGGAAGGTCCCCACGAGGTCCCACCCGTCCAGCCTCGAATCCTGGCGCCGGTACACCTCGTAGGCCTCGACCACAGGTGGTTCCTGAGCGCCGTCGTACTCGGACCTCCCCCACGCTATGGAGACGCTGCCTCCCTCGTCGTCGGGCACGTCGGAAATCTCGCCCAAGCCGGGCTCGGCCGCAACGTACGGCCCGAGCGCACCGACGGGACCACAGCCCCCGCCCAGAACACAGGGTGAACTCCAGAGCACGTGCAGGTCGCCGCTGGGCGCGTCCACGAACTCCGGGTCTTCCTCGAAGTTGCCGTTCGCTTCCGCCTGCGTCTCTATGCACCCGACCCAGTCGCCGCCCGCGTTGCCGTAGACATCGGAGCACGCAAGTGTGGCGCCGCTTGTGCCGTCGCATGAGATGGCCGTGCCGGAGGTGGCGAAAGCGAGGATCGTGTTCGTGAAGACGGGCCCGGATGACGTGGCCGCCGCAACGGTCGCATCGGGACCCGAGTTACCGTAGAATGTGCAGCTCGTGAACTGGGGTTCGGAACCGTCGGCGCACGACACACCGCCGCCGGACACGCTCGCCGAGTTGCCCGACACGACGCACCCGACAATGTCCGGAGACGATCCGACGAGCCGCAGCGCGCCGCCGTCCGACGCCAGGCCGCCTGTGAGCGTTAGGCCCTCTATCCTCGACTGGCTCGGAACCGAGTCCAGGTCCATGACGCGCCCCAGACCGCCAGCGTCTATGGTGACGCAATCCGCTACTCCAGTCGCGCTCTCAAGCGTAACGCCTGGCTTCAGAACGACATCGTGCTCGAAGTAGGTGCCGCAGTCGACGACCACTGCATCGTATGCGCGCGCCGAGTCTATCGCCGCCGCAATGGTCGGAGCACCCGACGGAACCTGCCATGTGACGGTCGTGCACCCCACCGGGAGGGCGCCCATGTGGGCACCCCCACCGAGGACGCACGGTGACGCCGAACACAGGTGCAGGTCCGTGGCGTCCCTGTCGCAGAAGCCGGGAAGCGCCTCGATGTTGCCGTCCGTGCCCAACTGGGTGGCGATGGCGCCGGTCCAGTCGCCACCGGTGTTCCCGTAGATGTCGGAATCGGAGAACGTGGCAGTGGAGGTGCCGTCACACGTCACAGCGGAGCCCGCGGCGCCGAAGGCCACGATGACCTCCGAGAACGAGGGGTCGGACCCAGTGTCGCAGGCTATCGCAGCGTCTGGCGCGGCGTTTCCGAAGAACGTGCAGCCGAGGAACTGCGGGCTCGAACCGTCCGAGCAGAAGGCTCCTCCACCAGACGCTGAGGCCGTGTTGCCGAGGATCGCGCAGCTGGAAATGAGCGGAGACGAACCCACGAGGCGTACGCCCGCTCCGTGATCCGCGGAACCACCGGTGAGCGTAAATCCCTCGACCTCCGTCTGGATCACCGCCCCATCGAGGTCGAGGACTCTCCCCAGACCGCCGGCGTCGATGACGACGCAGTCGGCCTCTCCCGTCTCGCTCCTGAGCGAGACAGCGGACTTGACGGCTATGTCGTGCTCGTAGTACGTGCCGCTCTCGACCACGACGGTGTCGTAGACTCGGGCCGAGTCCATCGCGGCCTGGATGGTCGGAGCATCCAGAGTGACCTGCCACGTCCGAGAGATGCAGCCGACGGGGAAGGCACCCATGTAGTGGCCCATACTGATGAAGCAGGGCGATCCCGAACAGATGTGCACGTCGCCCGCCTCGGCATCGCAGAACCCGGGGTCAGCCGAAATGTTCCCGCTCGTCCCGAGCTGAGAGGCAATGCAGCCCACCCAGTCGCCACCAGCGTTCCCGTAGATGTCAGTAAAGCTGGCGCGGGCATTAGACCCGACGGCGCAGTAGACGGCCTCTCCTGGTGCACCGTCAGCGATGATGACCTGGTACAGGTCAGGGTCTGACCCGCCGACGCTCGCGATGCCTGAGCCGACGTCGGCCTCGTTCTCGAAGAGCGTGCACCGGCACAGGTACGGCTCGGACCCCCCGTCACAGTAGACCCCGCCCCCATTCGTCGCCGAGTTGCCGGCTATCAGACACGATTCGATGAAGGGCAACGAGTTGCTCAGGTAGATCCCTCCGCCGTCGGTCGCGGAACCGCCCGTGATCGTGAAGCCCGAGATCGTAGTGAACTCGCCGAGGTCCGTACAGGAGATCACACCACCCGTCCCCTCGGCATCGAGGATGGTCACCCCGGGTCCGCCCACACTTTCCAGGGTGACGCGGTTCTTCATGACAATGGGAAAAAATTCACCTCTGGACGAGGGGGAGTACGTTCCAGGAGCCACCCGCACGATGTCTCCCGATGTCGCCGTATCTATCGCTGCCTGAATCGTGGGGACATCGCCAGGGACGTTCCAGACCACCGGCGCACCCCAGGATTCGATGACGACGTCGTCTATCATGACGCCGGCATCGCCGGCCCCGCCGGGACCACACCCGTTGTCGGTCGTGAACATCGTGAACTTCACGCGGATGCTGTCCGCGGGGAGAAGCCCGTGCTCGGGAAGCGCAAGGTCGAGGCCCCTCAACAGCGTACCTCCCCATCCATAGCACGTCCCGAAGTCGCCCCAGTGCGCAACCAGGTCGATGTAGTCCACGCCGTTGTTAGTCGCGGATATCGCGAGGTAATCGTTATCGACGGTCGGGATCGCGAAGTGAACCGCACATTTCAGCGTGCACGTGGTCACGCCGCTGACATCGACCCAAGGCGAGATGAGCGAGTTGTTCAGGTTTGGCGGGATAAGACTCGTGTCGGCGTCGTCACCACACCACCAGGAGTGCGTTCCGCTGTAGGCAGGGCACGCCCTGTCGATGATGTGCCACCAGTCCCCAGAGACTGGGACAGTTCCTGGGAAGCACAGACCTCCGCTTTCCACGTCGTCGTAGAAGTAGACGTAGCCTCCGAAGTAGTCATAGATCTCGACGTTGTCGACCATGAAGGCGCCGCCGTTCGAGAGGTACAGACCGTCCTCGTCGGACCACAGCGGATCTGAATCGAACAGAAACCGCAGCTTCAGGGGATTGTCGTACCCGCTCAGGAGGTAGCCATATGCCCCGATATCCGTCCACGGGGCCACGCCATTGTAGCCCCCCTGCAGGTTGACGTACGCTCCGGCGCTCTCCGCCTGGACAAATGTGAAGTCGTATCCGATCTCGCTATCGTGACGGTATGCATACGTGAGTGTGGGGTAGGTCGCCCCACTGATGTCCGTGGGGGGAATGCAGAGGGCGTCGAGCCAGTCGTTGCCGTACCCGCCATTCGCATCGTAGTCGAACGTTCCACACCACCAGGAGTAGCTTCCGTCGTACGCCAGATAGGAGTCGACATGGAACCGCAACTCGCCGGCCGCCGTGTTGTCGATGTGCGTCCAGCCGTTCTCACCGCTCTCCATATCATCGAAGAACAGTGTGACGATGCCACGAGCCCGCTCCGGCGCCATCGAGGACACACTGGTGGCAATGATCGGGCGCTGCTGATCTGACCTCGCCGATGCACCGGCGACGGAGAACACCGCGACAGCAAGCACAATGATGGCAGTCCTCATGCAGCACCTCGCTTCTCTCATGCTACCACCAGGACAATGCGGGGAGTCCCACCGGAGGTCAACCGATCAGGACCATGGTTGAGGGGGCACAAGGGGATACCGACCCTGTGCTCAAAGTATACTTCATCTCGCGCGTCATGTCAACGTGCGAGACGAGCTGGTCCCCCAAACGCAAGCCCGGCCGCGCGAGCAACTCCTGCTCTGCAGCCGGGCGTCTGAACACTTGCGTCGCGGTCTTCTGGCACGCGCCGCCCCGGGATAGTCAGGGGGCGCAAGAGCTCCCAGAGAGCTGCCGCCGCATCACTTCAACAACACCATCCGCTTCGTCAGCACCTCTCCCCCGACCTCGAGCCGGTAGAAGTAGACACCTGACGCGACGGTGCGGTCGTCGTCATCACGGCCGTTCCACGGCGCCGTCTGTCTGCCGGCATCGAGCAGCTCAGCCGCTACCAGCGTGCGGACAAGACGCCCGGAGAGGTCGTAGACCGCAAGGTCCACGCGGCCGCCGACCGGCAGCTCGTACTGGATGAGCGTCACAGGATTGAACGGGTTCGGGGAGTTCCCGTGGAGGATGGCTCGATCGCCCGCGGCGACCGCGCCCGCTATGCCGGTCCAGACGCCCTCCCTCACCTCCAGAAACTGGTCGGCCGCTACGTCCGTCGCGCGCTCCACCAGCCCTAAGGGCCAGCGAATCTCGAGCGTGTCGACCACCGTAGCGTCGCCCAGCCCGAACTCCGCCGCGAGTGAGTTCTGCGAGAAGTTGCCCGACCCGCTCGTGATCTCTCTTATCTGCGAGTGACCTCCGGCGACGATGCGGACGCGCGCGCCTATCGCCGAGCGATTCGACGCGGTCCCCTCGAGCTCGACGACGAGCCAGTGGCTCAGCTCGCCGATCTGGTTCTCATAGAGGGCGTTGGCGCCACCGTTCGCCACGTAGACGTCGCAGTCGCCGTCGCCGTCGTAGTCCGCCCACGCGGCTCCCCATCCGGAACCGTCGTCGTTGAGCGGAGGGTCTGAGGCGTCGGCGAACGACCCCGTCCCATCATTGTGGAACAGCTTGTCGGGATCGTAGTAGTTGACGACGTGCAGGTCGAGGTGCCCGTCATTGTCCGTGTCCACCCACGCGACGGCCATGCCGTCATCGGCATCTGCCAGGAGCGGGAACGTCGCGTCGGAGAAGGCGCCGCCTCCGTCGTTTCTGATGAGCCTGTTGGTGTTCCACATCTTCGTCAGGTAGAGGTCGAGGTCACCGTCGTTATCGTAGTCGCCCCACGCGGCGCCCATCGTGATGCCCGAGTCCGCGAGGGCCGGAACCGTCGCGTCGGTGAAGACACCCGCGCCATCGTTCCTGAAGAGCCTGGACGAATACCCGGCCTTGGTGAGGTAGAGGTCCTGGTCACCGTCGTTGTCGTAGTCCGCCCAGGCCCCGGTGCGTCCCCTGTGAGCATCGTCCAGAGGCGGCAGTGTGACGTCCGTGAACGTCCAGGTTGGCGGACCGCTGTTTCTCAGAAGCCTGTTGGGTCCGTCGTTGACGATGTAGAGATCGACGTAGCCGTCGTTGTCAAAGTCGGCCCAGGAAGCTCCGTAGCCCGCGCTTGCGTCTGCCAGAGGACCCGTCCCCGTGCCGTCCGTGAAGACCCCGGTGCCGTCATTGACGAAGAGCTTGTTCGGCCCGTCCGCATTGACGAGATAGATATCGAGGTCTCCGTCGTTGTCGTAGTCGGCCGAGGCCACGGCGGTACCGGCGCCTGAGTCCCCGAGAGGCCCTGCAGTCAGGTCAACAAACACCCCTCCACCAACGTAGCTGAAGAGTTTGTTGGCCGAGTCGTTGTTCACGAGATAGATATCGAGGTCCCCGTCGCCATCGTAGTCGCCCCACGCGACGCCGGCGCCTCGGGACAGGTCCCCGATGATTGGAGTGGTAGCATCCGTCCACGGCGCGCCGAGCCTGGCAACGGGCGGTACTACGACGAACGTCGGATCGCCGGCGAACCGCATGCACTCGGGCACACCGCACTGAGGAAAGTCCGCATTGGCCTGGTCGTGGGCGGCCTTGACCGTGTAACCCTCGTTCATGTACCCGAAGAGCGCCGTCTGCCAGTCGATCGAACTCAACCAGCAATCGCCGCAGAACTCTGCGGCCATGTTGCAGTAGCCCACGGTCGTCGTCTCGAGCGACGAGCCCTTGCGGAACTCGAACGACAGCGAGTTGTTGCCCGTCTCACACATCCCGCCGCAGCTGCCGATGAAGGCGAACGGCATCTTCCCATAGCTGGCGATCCAGCTCTCTATCTCGCTCGCGAAGGTCGTCTCGTAGTCCTCGCCACCGATGCACCCGCTTGCGAACCCCGAGCTGCCACCGTGCGCCAGCTCGTAGAACATCGCAACCGTGGTGGACTGGACGCGGTCCTGCACCTCGGACTCCTCCGGCCAGATGATCTCCTCCGTCGAGTAGCCCATCGTGTTGAACCACGTGTCCGCGTTTCCCGACCACGGGTCCCACGCGCCGCTGCAGGGGGAGTCGTACTGGGGGCCCGTCAGAGAGAAGGCCGCGTAGGGCGGCGGCACGCCGGGACCGAGGTAGGCGATCTCGACGGCCTCGATCACACTGACGACCTGCTCGCCCGCGTCGGTGATACTGCGGACGACCCAGCATGGATTCACGGGCGGGGGGTCCAGTGGGAACACGTCGGACTCCGGTGAGATCATGTAGAGCCGCGAGAAGAGCGCGTCTCCAGCCGCCATCGCCTCGGCCTCTTCCCGGGACAGGTGAAGCTCGGGCAGTTCCTCGGGCAGGTCGTTCCTCCAGTGCCCCTTCCGGGCGAGCAGCTCGCCGGTGTCGGGGTCAAGCTGGTAGACGATGAAGTCCTTCTCGACGCTCGCAAGCCCGAGCATCCTCTGATGGAAGTAGACGACCTTCCCGCCTATCTCGGCCTGGCGGAATTCCTTCCCCGCATCGCCGTGTTCCAGCGCAAGTTCCTCGAAGGTCGCTGCGTGTGCACCAGAGAAAAGCAGACAGGCAAGCGCGAGCGATACGAGCGGCGCCGTCCGGACGATGCGTTTCATCTGTGGTCTCCCCCCTCGTATGTTATCCCATCCCGAAAGAGAACGGGGCCGGCTGACCGGCCCCGTCTCTTACCTCGAACTCGCTACCGTATGTAGACCATCTTCACCGTGTCCTCGCCGGCGTCGGTCATGAGCCTGGCGAAGTAGACACCGGATGCCGCGGGCTGCCCCGAGAGCCGGCGGCCGTCCCAGACGACGGTGCTCTCCCCGTTGGCTTGAAGCTCCCCCTCGCACCGCGCGATCAGTCTCCCGGCCGCCGAGTAGATCTCGACACCGGCCAGCGTCGCGCCCGGCGCTGTGAAGCTCACCGTGGCACTCCCGCTGAAGGGATTCGGAGAGACGCCCGTGATGCGCGGCGCATTGATCTCGTCCTCCGGCACGCCAACCCATGACTCGAGCGCGCAATCGAGAACGGTCCATCCCGTCGTGTCCACGACCACATCGGTGAACGTCTGCGTGTCATACCCGAAGGCGGAGAACTCCACGGTGTAGGTCCCGGCCTTGAGCGGGCGCCAGTACCGCCCGTAGTTCGGGTCGGTCGTGCGTGGCGTCAGGTCCCCCGACGTGTTCTCAAGGATCTCCACCTCGGCCACGAGCGGCGCCCGCGCCGCGGAGTCCGTGACGTGGCCGGTGAGACCCGGCCCCGCGGCTCGCTCCAGCAGATAGTACGAACCTGTCGAGACGCGCTCGCAGATACCGTCGACCCTGTGGCCGGCGGGCTGGCAGAGCTGGCTTAAGATCTCCATTGTGAGCCCGATGGTCCCGACGATGCCGTACTGCCAGTTCCGGGCCTTGCCGGCGTCAGCGTAGCCGTACTCGGCCGTGTACGGCACGTCCTCCTCGGTGAGAGTCCGCGAGACGAGCTCGGTCACTATCGGGAAGATCGTGTGGTGGTCCGGCGAGAACCCCTGGAGCGGCCAGTACCACGGGTAGTAGACCAGGTCACCCAGGGAACTCAAGGGGCTGTGGTAGTTGAGTGAGAAGAGCGGCTTGTGCTCGAGACAGAAGTCGCACATCAGCTGCGTCTCGCTCTCCGAGCCCGCGGACGGACCACGGTAGTACTCGGAGGCGGGGTTGGTGCTTCCGCCCTGATCCCAGTTGAAGTCGTAGTTATGATTGATGTCGACGCCGTCATAATCGAGATCGAACACACCGTTGTCGTTGTTGTCGAACTTGTTCTTCCGCCAGATGGTGTCGATCTCAGACGTGACGATATCGTGCCCCTCGGGGTTCAGAATGGGTATGAACCAGATCTCGAGGTCGTCGATCCACTGCGTCACCGTGTCATTGACGCCATAGGCCGCGGTCATCTCGTCGAGCATCCACATGATGACCTCGAGACCCAGGACCTCCTCGGCGTGATGGATGCCGTTGTAGAGAACGACCGGCTCATCCTCATTTGTCCCCACGTTGTCAGAGAGCTTCACACCCCAGATATCCAGCCCGTCCTCCATCGACTGGCCCAGCGTGTCTACCCTGACGATCGCGGGGTAGTTCGCGGCGAGCGCGAGGATCTCCGCGTGGACTTCTTCCTTCGTGTGGTAGCGCTCGTCGAGCGCCAACGCCGTGGGCGCGGACGCCAGTACGACCAGTGCGGCGATCACGAACAGGATCGCGGGTCGCAGCGCTGCCTGACTTGCGGGTCTCATCTGATATGCCTCCCGGTTGCCTGAGCCGTTGCTGCAGTGCTTTCTTGTGCTGCGCCTCAGTGTCGGGTCGCTGCCGTTGCCGGCCTGCCCGGCTACCTCGTCACTTCAGGAGCACCATCTTGGCCGAGTGTTCCTCTCCCATTGCCGTGAGGCGAGAGAAGTACACTCCGCTCGCGACCGATTCGCCTGCTTCGTTGGTGCCGTTCCAGACCACCTCATGGCGGCCGGCCTCTACCTCTCTGTCAACCAGGGTGGCCACGCGCCGTCCGGCGATATCGAAGACCGCCAGCTTGGCCTCGGCCGTTGCGGGCATCGAGAACGCTATCTTCGTCACCGGGTTGAACGGGTTCGGCCTGTTGCCAAGGACCCGCACGCCCAGCGTCACCTCGTCGTCGATTCCCGTGGAGGGATATCCGTCAGGCGGGTCGGTCGTGAACTTGATCGCCCTGCCGTTCGCGAGAGGGGCCGCGTGGTCCGGATACATTCTGAAGAAGCTGTACTCCAGCCCGTCGGTCTGGTTGAGATTCTCGACGCCGACAGTGGCGCCGTTCGCCGTGTCTGCGTTGGCGATGGTGTGGTACTGGAACAGGATCTCGCCGTCGCCCGACTCGGTCGGATACACGTCCTGGTCGTAGAGGATGAGCTCGAACGTCTGCTCGTAGGGCACGAGGCTGATCGTATCCACATAAGTGGTCTGCACGCGGCTCCACTCGACCGCGAACCGACCGCTGCCGAGGTTCTTGTAGAGCACCTTGCCACCGGCGTTCGGATTGAGGTCGTCCCAGAAGGGCGCGACCATTCCGGCCGGCCCCAGTGACGCGCCGATGGGCGTGTTCCTCGGCTGAGTCTCCCACTCGGGCTGGGACCCCATACCGATGTTGCCGTTGCTGCAGACGCCGATGGTGCCGAAGTCCTCGCCGCAGTATCTGAACGCGAACGGCAGAGCGACGTCGACCATCTCATCGTAGCCCAGGCCGAGGTCGGTGCCGCTGCCGCCGTGTGACGGGTCGAGCTCGACCCAGGAGTAGGCCGGCGCCTCAGCATAGCCCGTGTCCGTGTCGTCGTAGCAGTAGTAGCCGTGGTCGTCCGGACCACCGGGATCCGTGCCCGTGGCCGTTCCCACGACCAGCGGGAAGACCACGAACTGCGAGAGCCCGTCGTCGCCCGTGAGATCGATGGCCAGCAGGAACTCGTGGCCGACAGCGACGTTCCCCGCCGCCGTTACCTGGAACGTGTTGCCGGAGTTCGAGGCCATTCCGCTCGCCGCAATGGTGCCCCAGTAGCCCGTGTCGTCGCCGGCGGTCAAGCCGCTGGTGGGCGCACGAAGCGTGCCCGCGACCGAGCTCGCGCCTCGTGGACCCTCGTTCGCCAGCGTAACGGTCAGCGTCGCCGTCTCACCCGGATCCAAGACGCCGTCGCCGCTGATGGTCAGCGCATAGTACGACATCGCCGGAGCACCGACGGTGATGCGAACTTCGCTCTCGTAGGACGCGCGAGAGGCGTCGGTCGCCTCGAGGAGGAACACGAGTTCCTCGCCGTCCGGGCAACCGTCCAGCACGTCGAACACGAACGGCTGGCTGCCGGACGCCGTACCACCACCGGATATGCTCCCGTAGGTAGCGCTCTGCGGAGTGACCACGTCCACCCAGGACGAATACTCCAGGACGTCAAACGAGCAGCTGACGCCCGAGACGGTCGCGGTGCCGTAGTTCTTGAGTGTCACCGCAAGTTCGATAGTCTCGCCGGGATTCACGACGCCGTCGCCGTTGCCGCTGCTCAGTCCCGAGCTGTCGTCGTCAACCGCGTGCCCGTAGTACCCGACGTACCCCGCAGGCGTACCGACCGCGGCCTCGCCCGTGTAAGGCTTGAACTCGCTTCCGCACACGGTGACGTGCACGGTTCCCGCCGTCTCGGCGGGCATCGGCACGACGATCCTGCTGTCGCCGGTCAGGACGCGCGACTCTATGAACTCGTTCTCTTTGTAGAGGATGACCTCAGCACCGGGGACGACGTCCCCGCCGGAATCGGTCACGTTGACCTCGAGGAAGTTCTGTCCGAGGTCCACGGTCGCTTCGTGGCTGACCGTGAAGCTGCTCGGCGAGTCGAACCTCATCCACAGCTCGGGATCGCCGATGATGCTGTAGATGTTGAAGTAGTAGTCGACCCAATCCTCTCCCACCCGCTCGTCGATGAACCACTTCCAGACCTCGAACTTCGCGCGCACCAACGCCTGACCAAAGTGGTCGAGGTCCTCGTAGAGCATGCCCTGGTAGAAGCCGATGCCCACGGCGTTGTTCCAGCGCGTGTGGGTGTTGTAGTCGCTGGGCCCGCACATGACCGGGCCACCCTTGAGATAGCCGGGCGAGCCCGAACGAATCCACGCCTCGCCGAAGCAAGGGTCGAAGCCCCAACTCTCCCAGTTGGCGGTTCCGCAGACGAAACTCGTCATCACAGGCAGCATGCCGCCGTTCGACAGAGCGTTGATGTCATCGACGTAGTACTCGGGGTAGTGCCAGCCCTGGGCCGCGCCCCAGCCGCGGTAGTTGACGAAGCCCACACCCGAGTCGATGATGGAACCGATCGGATTCGGCGCGATGTAGGGTGGGTACATGACCGTGTCCACCTGGGCGTAGCCGCAATCGAGCAGCAGCTCGCGCACCCTGAGCACTGTCTGCCGCGGAGACGTCGGCGGCGGCGTTGCCCCGTAGTTGCCGGCGACCATCAGCGCGTTCTTGTACCAGTCGTTGTTCGCCCCGTCGCAGTCGCGCTCGTACGACATGACCTTGAGCGTCGCCACGGTGGCCTCGACCGGGTTGTCGACCGACATCCTTCCAACTATCACGTCGGGGAAATAGTCGCCGCCGTCAAGCTCCGCGTAGGGATGATCCACCACCTGCTCGAACGGCACGCCGGGCACGTACCAGCACGGCAACGTCCCGTAGCTGCCACTCATCGTACTGTCGCCGACCAGAAGCACGTACTCGGGTGGATTCGGCCACGTGTCGTAGGCGTTCTGTATGTAGTCCTTGATGTCCTGGTTCGTCGGGCTCGCGCCGATCTGCGAGAGCGTCACAAGCTCGGTCTCGTAACCGCGCTGCCGCTTCCACTCGACGAACGGCCCCATCGCGACGGCATAATCGTCGACAGTGATGACGAGATACGAACCCCGGCGGACCTCGGCCCGCGGAAGCTCATCGTAGTTGTCGACGACGGCCGCATAGATGGGCTCGAAGGCCGCGGAACGGAAATCCCTGGACACGCGCTTCGGGTTCGCGCCCTGCTCGCTCGTGGAGCTGAGCCTGAGCTTCAGTCTCTCAGCGACCCAGAGCTCGCGCGTGACGGGGTTGTATCTGACGGGGTTGACCCGAACGGACACGAGCCGAAGGTCCCTGAAGACACCGGGCTCACCCACGGAAGCGACGTCAGCCGGATAGAACGCGTCGGTGGCGTAGACCGACGCGTCGGGAGCGGCCTCCATCGGCTCACGCCCCTCGAGCTCGAACGGGCGCGCCGGGGCAACGTCGTACCCGGTGAGCACGCGCTCCTCGAGAGCCACGACCTCAAGTTCGATGTCTCCGTAGCTCGGAATCGCCACGAGATAGGACAGCACGGGCAGGTCGGGCATGCCCGGGCTGCTGAGATTGCGAGCGCCCGGGATCGCGAGATCAACGGCGCTAGGGAAGCCCTCGAGCGCCGGCTCGACCAGCATGCCGGGAATCTCGACCTCAATCACGGTCGTAGAAATGTCTGTTGAGATGATCCTGGTCGCCACCTCCTCCGCGACAGGTGCGTCACGGAAGGGGACCCACTCCCTTGCGGAGGCGAACGAGAAGACGAGAAGTACGAGAAGAACGGCGACTGCGATTGAGCGTGTCACTAAGCTGCTCCTTCCCCGACTGTCGTCATTCAAGTGACAGACTGCGCGCCTACCTGCTCTATTCCTCTTCAGCGACCACCAGGCCCCAGTCCCGGTCGGCCACGTATACATACGAATCTGTGACGAACACGTCGTTTGCGAACGGCGTCTCGAGGAAGCCCGCCGCCCGCGGGTCCGTCGGATCGCTCACGTCGAAGACCCTCAGTCCCTCAGTGTGAGCGGCGACGTAGACCTTGCCGCCGTAGTAGCAGATCCCGTCCGCCAGACCGTCCATGTCAGCGCTCGCGACTATCTCAGGGCTGCTCGGGTCGGAGATATCCACGACCTGGAGTCCTTTGCGCCAGTCGGCGACGTAGGCGTAGCTGCCTTCGGCCGCCACCGCCCGCGCCTCCCCAGGTGTATCTACTCCCCCCAGGTACAGTACGTTCGTCACGTCGGTCACGTCGTAGATCGAGAGCCCGAGCTCCTCGATTGCGAGAAGCGCCAGGTTTCCGTGCGCACATATGCCGCGCGCGACTCCAGCAGCCCCCTCGGCAACGGCTTGGCGGAAGTACCACGTGTCAAGCGCCTCGTAGTAGTAGCACTCCTGCGTCCGGATACCGTAGGCATCCGCCGTTAGAACCTCGTGGTAATCACCAGGCGTCACCTCGCGCGTGACGACGTCTCTCGTGAAGGTCCCCTGACCGTTGCTCTGCCAGACCGGGTTCAAGAGATCGCTCACGTCGTAGACGTAAATGCCCTGCGCCCCGATCGCGGCGAACGCGAGCGAATCGCTGGCCACGTACGCGCAGCCCATGGCCGGGTAGGACGTCACCGCCGTGGATAGATACTCGGGACTCGCGGGGTCGGACACGTCAACGAGCACCAGCCCGCCCTGGCCGGCAGCCACGAGACACAGCGTGCCTGCGACTTCCACGTCCTCGGCGTACCCCGCTATCGCCAGCGTACCCACGATCCTGTAGCCGCCGTCATCCGGCTCGACAGGGCTGCCCTTCTGGGCACACCCCGCCGCAAACACGAGCACGGCCGCAGCGACCACCAGCGTCACCACACCGTGAAGGTGCTTACTGCTTATTATACCAGTACTTACGCGTTCAGTCAAGGAATCGCTCTCCCTCGAAAATGAGCCGTATGCCGACCCGGTCCGCCGTGTAGTCCTTGGAAGATCCCAGTTCTTCGTTGTAGTCCGATCTCGAGCTCCGCCGCCGGTGCTCGTAGAAGACCTCCAGAGCCGTTTCCTCGGTCAGTTGGTGGGTGCTTCGGGCCGAGAACGTCCAGTAGGTGTCCTCCCGGCCCGCGTGGTAGGGGTCGTCCTCGACGCTCTTGCTCGTCTGGTAGAACCGCACTTGAAGCCTGGCGCCGAGCGTCAGGACAGTCCGGACATCCCGCACACGTCCCACGTCCCACCGCACTTTCAGAGCGTACTCGTCCTGCTCGTAGCTGATGTCGCTGTCGTCCGATGCACCCCCCGTCTCCCCCACCTCGTCGTAGCCGAGGGCCGTGAGCTTCCGAAGAGCGTAGCCGAGATCCACGCGGACCCCGCGCACCGGCCGCACGATGGCGACCAGTCCGGTCGTCCAGGCATCGGAGTCGTACTCGACGAAGTTCTGGTTGTACCCCATGTAGTCGTACTTCAAGCGCGCAATGAAATCCACCGGCAGCGACCTGTCGCTTCCGACCTCGACCCGCACGGAATGCTTCCGGTAGTCGCACGAACGGTACGGGTCGTCGCCGTCAGCGTCTCCGTCCCACAGATACCGGATGTGGTAGCTGGGAATGGCGTAGTAGTCGACGAGGACATACGCGAACCGCGTCCTGGTTTCCTTCACACGGGCACCCAGTTTAGCGAAGCTCTTCTCGCTGTTGATCACCGGCAGTCGTACGTCAGCCGAGAGTCTCAACTCCGTTGTGCGCCTGCCGGGCTCCTCCCTGACAAGCGACAGGTCGAACGACGGCTCGAGGCGAACGTCGTCCGTGGTCTCAACCGGGTACTTCTCCTCATGCCTGCCGTCCAGGAAGTCGTCGACATCGGCGTCCGAGTATCTGAAGATGTTGCTGACATACGCTACCCCGAACTCGCCCCGCCAGGCCACCCGCCACGGCAGGACATCGGGAGCACGCACGACGGGATTGACGTCGAGGACGCCCAGCGTAGGCGCCACGAGCGTGAGCTCGACGGTGTGTTCTCCGGACGGGATATCGAGCGGCGCCCTCTTGGGCTTCCCTCCCCGCCAGTCGGGCTGCGCCGGGTAGCCGGCCGCTCCCGCCGCCGTCGTGAACACCTGATGCCACATCACTCTCCCATCGAGCGTAAACACGACGTCGACATCGACGTCCGACGCCCCACCCTCGAATCTCCAGCGCAATATCGGCTCGAAGACGGCGGGACCCTCAACGGTGAACGACAGCGGAGAACCGGCGGTCAGCGGGAAGTACCTGTATACCTTTCCGGAGATCTCGAGTTCCACCGGCTCGGGCGCGCACACGGGAACCACGCGGGCGGCGGGCAGCGGAAGCGCGAACAGAAGGCAGGCGACAAGGGTCGACGACGCCAGGAGCGCCCGGGCATTACGGCTCATTCGTCAGGTCCCCGCGTGGTATGTAGAACTTGACGGCGAGCCCGCCCGCCGCGGCGTCCACCAGCCGGAACTCGTACGTGTGCGCTCCCTTCGGGACCTCGAGCACGAAGTGACGAAGCGCCCCGGGTATCACGTCGTCGCGGTCCCGGCACACGACGGTCTGCGACGGCCCCGCGTCGATCTTGTAGAGGTCCTCGGGAGCACCCGGCGCCCGGACACCGACGATGTAGGTCTGTCTTCCCAGCATCGTGGCGTCGTAGAGCAGCCTGGTATTGACCTTGATGCTCGTGGGTCCGATGACGTCGAGCACGACGAGCGCGTCCTTCGTCATCAGGTAGTAGGTCAGTTCCTTGTCGCGATAGTAGAGCGTCTCGACCGAGTCGTAGTCTCGCGGCGCGATGGACACGAGCGACGGTTTCGACTTGGCAGACTCGAAGAGGCGCGCGTCCACGGAATGCCCACCGACGGCCCTGAGCTCGTACCCGTGCCGCCCCGTCGGGACGTCGATGTAGATGCGACGGATGACGCCCGGGCGGAAGGTGTTGAACGCGACGTAGAACGCGGACTCCTTCGGGTAGGCTTCCTTCTCGAGCGTTTCGACGTGGACGCCGTCGCGAGAGATGGACACGCCGTACTCCACCGTCTCGCGGTCATTGGGCACACGGACGCGCGTCAGGATCTTGACGCGCGTCGGCCCCTCGACGGAGAAGGTCAGAGGCTCGTCTGCTGTGAAGCGGTAGTACGTCAGCCTCTTGTCGTCGACCGAAATCCTGACCTTCGCCGAGTAGTCGGCCGGCCTGAACGACTTCCAGTCGGCCGCGGCGGAGACCTGCGCTACGACCGCGGCCAGCACCGCGACCATCACGCCAAGGGTGAGAGTTCTTCTCATTGCGCCTCCGGTCCGGGCTCGTCCGCCCGGATCTCCCGGGCGGCAGCCAGAGCCGCCGCGTTCTACTGCGGCTTGCGGAACAGGTAGTGCTTCAGGTCGATCCTGACGACCACGAAGATCAGAAATCCGTAGAGGACTGCCAGAACCCCGGCGAGCGGGACATTGTACCTGTCTCTGAAGAAGATCCCGCCGGTCCCGATGTCGGGAAGCGGCGTCGGCTCCGCCGCAAGGTCATAACGCTCGATGAAATGGTCGGCGCTGGGCACGTGCAGCACGGGCATGCCCTGCTGAGCCATGCGCACCAGCGTTCCCCGCCTCGGGAAGTTCTTCGTGCCGAGGTTTCTTGCTAGGCCGGGCCTGAGAAGACGATAGACCTGCGAGCTTCCCATGCTGCCCTGACCACCTCCGATGTTGACGTAGGCCGAGTAGGCGTCTCCGTCCGCTGCTTCCTCGTATATGTCCATTCTGCGAGCGATGCTCTCGTCGAGCGTCGGCTCGTCAATGAGAGGAACGCCGTTCCTCACGGCCGCGCTGTCGACCAGCGCGCGTCCCTCCGGCGAAAGCCCCCGTCCTCGGTCATCGCCACCACCCCGCGACGCCGCGACGGAGCGGTGCTTCAGGAGACCCGCGTCTATCAGCACCGACTCCATGTCCAGCCACGTGAGGTCGGGGTCGTTCGCGCCCCACATCGACGAGCCCACCGACGTGATCGTGACGGGCGTGGCGCCCAGCGTCTCGATGGCCACCAGCACCGCCGCGTTCAGCATCGGGAACGCCCCCGTGACAGCGACCGCCACCAGGTCGCCCTCCCCGACACGGCCACGCTTGAGAAGTTCCAAGAACACCGCCGCGAGATTAGGGTCGAGCGCACGGAGCTTCTGCTCGTGAGAGCCTCTACTCGAGGTGATGGGCGAGAGTTCGCGACCGATGAGTCCCGTCTCGTTCGGGTCGTTGACGACGTCTATCGGCCCACCCAGCCCCAGCCGTGCCTCCCGAATGGCATCGAGCCCCGCACGCGTCAGGGTCACCGCTTCCATCTTCTCGCTGAAGTACTCCTGCATCACCGGGTCTTTCGAGCGCTCGGCTACCGCGAGGAGCGCCAGCCCGACGATGGCAAGCGCTACGAGACTCATCACGTGAACACTACCAGGACGGTATTTCAATCGGCACTCCTCCGACGACGACGATGAGAACGAGTCGGACCAGGACGGCCGCCATCAGCATCGCCATCAACGTTGCGACCGCGCCCTGCCTTTCCATCCAGTAGGCGATCAGTCCGGGGATAATGTAGCCGACGGCCTCGAAGCTCAGGAACTCCGGGAGCTCGGGCCTGCCGAAGAAGACCCTCGTCAGATGGCCGCAGATGAACCCGATGAGGATGACCATGACCAGGTGCCTCTTCCCGTAGAGGAGCATCACCCGGCCGAGCAGGCGGACGATAAGAAACGTGACGATGGCGGCCGCGATCGTTCCGACGACTCGCCAGGGCTCGGCCATGGCCAGGGCGATGTAGCCCGGGACGACCATGCCACCGGCCGCGAGTCCGAAGGCCTCCGAGAAGATGAGGCTCATCACGAGCCCAAGCCCTACCGCAATAGGTATCACTCTCTCTTGCTCCTCTCTCGGAACAACGACAGTATCTGTCCGCCCGTGCCACCGATGTTGCCCACGCCCACGACGATCGCGCGCTCGGGCGTCAATTCTACGACCTTCGTGAAGACCTCCTCGGCACTCTTCCCGCCGAGGTCGTGGATCTTCTCGGCCCCGAGCCCGCGGCTCCTAGCTATCGACTTCACGGGATGCGTCATTCCGCCGGTCAGGATGTAGTGGTCGGCGGGAAGGTCGTCGGCGATGATCTCGCCGAACTGGAAGACGCGGTCCGGACGGTCGGCTCGCATACTGGCGATGACGATCACGGTCCGACCGGGGTCAGAGTGCGGATTCAGTGTCTTCCAGATGGCCACGATCGAGTCGCGGTCGTTCGCCGCGAAGGCGCTCACGAACTCGAGCTCCTTGCCGCCCTCGTGGACCTCGTGAATGAAGAGCGCGCCCGGGTCGGGCGTCGCTTCCCGCATGCCCTTGACGGCGGTGTCGGACGGAACGCCAAGATGCTCGCAGACGGCGAGCGCCAGTACGACGTTCTCGAGGTGCTCGACGTACCTGAAGCCGCGAGAGAGGCTCTGGTCGGCCGCCTCGGGCAGCACCTCATGCACCTCGGTGCCCTGTGCCACTGCTTGCTCCGCGAAGGTCTGGAGCCGCGCGTGCTCGGACGTGAAGAGCGCGCCTCCGGTCGGAACGGTCCCGGCGAGGGCGACCGCCACGTCGTCCACGGTGGGACCCATGACGTCCAGATGGTCCGGGCGCGCGTTCGTGATGACGCCGACCGTAGCCTTGACGATCATGTGCTCGCAGAGCCTCTGAAGATCGGGCCGGATGGCCATGCACTCGAGGACCAGAGCCCTGGCGTCTTCGCGCCTGGAACGCCTCACGATGCCCAGCTGTTCGCGGATATTAGGTGGACCTGGCCTTGAGACGGGTTCCTCGGCGCCGTCCGGGTGGATGTACCTGGCGGCGGAGCCGGTGGTCTTGGCCACGGTGCGTATGCCCCCTGCCCGAAGACCGGCCGCGATGAGCCTTGCGACGGAGGACTTGCCCCGGGTGCCGTTGACGTGAACACGGATGGGGATTGCACGCAGGTTGGCGAGATGCACGCGGTATTCCACGACGCCGTAGATGAGGAATGCCACGGCCAGCAGGAACACCAGGATCATGCTTCCGGACCTCCCCGAGCCTGGGAACGACGTGTGAACACAAAAGTTGCGCCGGTTCCCCGTCACCTCGGTGCGGCCTCTGGCCCTCCCAGCCGAGGCGCGCGAAGTGAAACGAAGCCGGCACGAGCATGATACCAGACTGGGCCACCTATGTCAAGTACGCGAATCCGGACCCGCGGGAGGCCGCCTGTTGGCGAACGCCCCTCACGGGCCCGAATGCGAGTGCGTGACGCGCTGCCATGTGCGCTCAGCGAAGTCTACTCGAACGCCGCCTTGATCCTGCACAACCGAGGCTTGGCCCTCCCGCTACTCCGACAGCTCGATGACGTTGACCTCTCCGAAGTTGGACAGCGGCTGCTCGAACTTCTCAGCATCACCCACGAAGAGCATGACCAGCCCATCGGGATGCAGGTACTCGGCTGCCGCCGCCTTGACGTCGTCGAGAGTCAGATTCTCAATCGTCTCGATGTCCCGCTCGGGAGTGTCGAGAGGCCGGCCCTGCCACTTCAGCTGGACAAGCCGCCGAACGACCGCGGCCTTCGAGTCGTAGTCGAACACTCGCTTGTTCAGGTACGCGTCCCGTGCGTTCTCGAACTCCTCCTCCGACGGTCCCTCGGCCTGCATCTCCACGATCAGGTCAACAATGAGAGACGCGGCCCGTGCCGTCGCGTCGGACCTCGTCTGAGAAGAGGCAACAAACGTGCCGTAGGTCCATGCATCGTGCGAGTAGCGAGAGTATGCCGCGTACGCAAGGCCCTCTTCGGTCCTCACCTTCTGCGTAATGCGGGACGTGAAACTTCCTCCCCCAAGGATGAAGTTCATTATCTGGACCGCCGGGCGGTTCTCGTCGCGGCTGTTGAGGCCGAGGTGTCCGATCATGATGACGCCCTGGTCGATGTCCTTGAACACGTAGTTGACCGACGGCTCGAACGTGAGGGGAAGCTCGGGCTCGGGCTCGATGACGACCTCCGCCTGTTCCCAGCTCGCGAGGGCTTCGTCGAGCAGCCCCATGATCTCGTCCTTCGTCACATCGCCCGAGATCCCGATGATGGCGTTGTTCGGGCGGAAGAACGCCTGCTGGTACGCGATGAGGTCGTCGCGCGTTATCGCGGTCACCGTCTCCTCGGTCGCCCGCCACGCCTTCGGATGGTCGCTGTAGAGGATTCTCGCCAGCTCTCGCCCGGCGATCCCGCGCGGCTCGTCGTTCTCGCGTCGGATGTTCTCGAGCATCGTCTCGCGCCTGAGCTCGATCTTCTCCTCAGGGAGGGCCGGGCTAACGAGCAGCTCGCTCATGATCTCCAGGCAGAGCGGGAGGTCTTTCTTCAGGCAGTTGACGCTGACGCTCGTGCTGCGGCTGTCTCCCGAGGGACCGCGGCTGCGACCCATCATCCCGCCGCCTCCCGCCGGGCGGCCGACCTCCACGTAGGCGTCGACGAACTCCAGCTCCTCGTTGATCCTGTCGCCCGGCCAGTCCTCGCTGCCACCGTTCCTTATGGTCCAGGCGGCCAGTCCCCCGAGCCCGACCTTGTCCACGGCCGGCCTGCCCGTGCCGAAGATCATCGTCATGTTGACGACCGGCACCTCGTGGTCCTCGATCAGGAAACCGGTCATGCCGTTCGCGAACGTCAGTTCCTCATACTCGGGTGTCGTCAGCTTGAGCTTCGGGTACTTGAGCTTGCTCGGGTGCTTGACCTTCTCGGCCTGCGCCGCCCCCACAAACAGGACAGCGACGAGAAGAACCAGGCCGATGGTGAGAAGTCTCTTCATGATTGGCTCCTTGTCTCTCTCATCACAGGCGCGGTAGGCCGCGCCGACAGTTCCGGCTCTAGCTCTTCTCCTGCTCCGCCTTCATCCTCGACGAGAGCTCCCAGGCGAAGACCTTCTTCCCCGCGTCGTCCAGCGTCATGAACTTCCCCATGAGTTCCCGCTGCTCCTCTTCTGGCAGCGTCTGGACCCACATCATGATCGCGCGGAAATCGGGCCCCTCTTCGCCTTCGTCGCCTCCTTCAGACTCCGTCTCGATCAGCCAGGCGACCGTGCGATTCTCCTCCGTGAGGTACTTCTCCGCGACCCTCATTATGTCCTCGGGCGTCACCTGCTTCATGCGTTCCATATCTGTAAGCAGCGCCCGCCAGTCCCCTCTCATGGCCTCATACATGCCGACGCGGAAGGCCAGACCAATGTTGGAACCGAGGGCTCTGACAAGCGAGGCCTCGTCCTGGTTCCACACGCGCTCTAGCTCGCGCATGCTGACGGGCTCGGTCTTGACGCGCTCTAGCTCTGAGAGGATCGCTGCTTCCACCTCCGGAAGAGTATGCGGGTCCTTCGGGTCGGCTGAGATCGTGAACAGCGGGTCGAGCCGGTCGCCCGGCCCCGTCCAAGCGTCCGGCGCCTCTCTGGTCAGCCCCTGCTTCTCGTAGATGCCCTTGTAGAACCGACTCGTCCGCCCACCGGAGAGAATCGACTGCAGCGCGCTCAGCGCATACGTGTCGGGGTGAGGTGAGGCAGGTATGTGGTAGCCGATCATCATAGCGGGCTTCGCGTCCTGCTTCACGACGACCCTGCGCTCGCCCTGCTGCTTCGGCTCACGCGTGGTGAGCGCCGGAAGGTCCTCCCCGCGCGGTATCGCCCCGAAGTACTTCTTCGCGAAGCGCCTGACCTCGTCAGGATCGAGGTCGCCGGCGAAGAAGCCCACCGCATTGTTCGGCGCGTAGTTGCGGTCGAAGTACTCCTGAAGGTCCGTGCGGGTGATCATCGTCACGTCAGAAGCCCATCCAAGGACCGGCACCCCGTACATGCTGGCCGTGTAGGCGGTCGACAGGAAGGAGTAGTAGAGGACGTCTTCAGGATCGTTCAGGCTCATCCTCATCTCTTCCATAACGACGTCGCGTTCCGTGTAGAACTCGCGGAAGACGGGGTTGGCCATCCGGTCCGACTCCATGAGCATGAAGAGCTCGAGGCGATTCGCCGGCAGATAGGCGAAGTAGAACGTGCCGTCGTTCGACGTGCCCGCGTTCAGCATCTGCGAGCCGTTGTTCACGTACGTCTCCCACAGCTCGTTCGAGATGATGAGCTCCCGGTGCTCTGCCTGTGTGTCGTAGAGGCCCATCTCGGTCCTCTTGAGCGTGAGGTAGAGATCGAAGTAGTCGGTCTCGCCCTCCTCGAGCAGACCGTAGAGCGACCGCATGTCGTCGGCGGGCCCGACCTCCTCCATCTGCTCGACGAGAAGCTCGAGCTCGAGCGCGCGGTCCGAGCCCATGGTCTCGCGGTCCTCCTCGCTGAACGATGATGTCAGCTCGTTCACGTACTCATCGAAGTACTCGAGTCGCCACGGCTCAATCTCCAGCATGAGCTCGCGGATCTGTTCCGCCAGCTCGTCCTCGCGGTCGAGGAACTTCTTCTCCGCCTCGTAGTCCTTCGTACCCAACGTCTCGGTCCCCTTGAACAGCATGTGCTCGAGGAGATGCGAGATGCCGGTGATTCCGGGTCGTTCGTAGATCGCGCCGACCTTGAACCCGACGGCGCAGAAGGCGACCGGGGCCTCGTGACGCTCGATGACGATGAACTTCATGCCGTTGTCGAGTTTGAACTCCGTGACCTTGTCCTCTAGCGTCCCGGCAGTGGCCGCGGAAACAAGCCCGACGGCCAGCACCAGAAGGCACACCAACCCGTTCAGAAACCACCGCATCGGCGTCTCCCTTCGATTGAGGTTGTGGATATTGGCTTCGATCTGGCGCGCTTCGATTAGCTGATAAGGTTACCGTCTGAGCATAGAATCAGTCAAGCCTGCCCGCTGACCTTGTGTAGGCTAAGCGTAAATGTCCTCTCTAACTGCAAAGCTAAAATGTCCTCTCCGCCTGCGGTGCTGGCCGGCGCCCGGACCCGGCCATGAGAGGCGACAAATACCCCCAGAAACCCCGTAGGAGTGGTACGCGCCTTGCTTCAGTA
>JAUWLR010000116.1 GCA_030613615.1 Candidatus Eiseniibacteriota bacterium | reverse complement strand
GCCGCCGGAGAAGATGCGGCGCGTCGTCTTCAACGAGATAACGAAGCGCGCGATCCTGTCCGCGATGGAGCACCCCGGCCAGATCGACATGGACAAGGTCGACGCGCAGCAGGCGCGACGCGTGCTGGACAGACTCGTCGGGTACGAGGTGAGCCCCGTACTCTGGAAGACGATCTACTACGGCCTGTCGGCCGGACGCGTCCAGTCAGTAGCACTCAGGCTCATCTGCGAGCGCGAGAACGAGATCGAGGCGTTCGCACCCGAGGAGTACTGGACGATCGACGCCGTCTTCACCACGAAGGATGGCGACGAGGTCGAGGGAAGGCTTGAGCGCATAGACGGCAAGAAGGCGCGCATAACCGAGGCGGAGCAGGCTCACGGAATAGTCAAGCGTTTGACTGGCAAGGACTTCCACGTCGCCAGCCTCAAGCAGAAGACGCGGAAGGTCAACCCGTTCCCTCCGTTCATCACCAGCACGCTCCAGCGCGCAGCAGCCAACAGGATGAGGTTCACTTCAAAGAGAACCATGGCAGTCGCGCAGCAGCTCTACGAGGGTCTTTCCATCGCCGGTGAGAACGTCGGGCTCATCACATACATGAGAACCGACTCCACTCGGATGGCCGGCGAGGCCGTCGCTGAGGCGAGGGCCCACATCGCGTCCGCCTTCGGCAAAGCGTACCGAGCCGAGAAGCCGCGGCACTACAGGACGAAGAAGGGGGCGCAGGACGCGCACGAGGCCATCCGGCCGACGTCGGTGGCACGCACGCCCGAATCGCTGAAGCCCCACCTCACCACCGACCAGTTCAGGCTCTACCAGCTGATATGGCGGCGCTTCGTCGCCACGCCGAGGGCCCAGGCCGTCTACGAGACCACGACCCTGATGATAGAGGCAGACGGACACGGCTTCAAGGCAACGGGGTCGGTGGTCGCGTTCCCGGGGTGGACGTCCGCCTACTCCGCCGTCCGGACCGACATCAAGGAACTTCCCGCTCTCAGCGAAGGTGAGGCCCTGGGCACCAGGTCCATCGATGCGAACCAGCGTTTCACGAAGCCGCCCGCCCGCTACTCGGAGGCCACGCTCATCAAGACGCTGGAATCGAATGGCATAGGGCGCCCGAGCACCTACGCGACCATCGTTGAGACACTCAAGAAGCGGAAATACGTGTCGCTTGACAAGCGGCTGTTCGCTCCAACGGAGCTCGGACGCACCGTGTGGAACCTCCTCGAACAGGTCTTCTCCGACATCTTCAACGTGGACTTCACGGCCCAGATGGAGAGCGACCTGGACAGAGTCGAGTCCGGCGAAGACGCCTGGGCGGACGTCGTGGGGGAGTTCTACCGTCCGTTCAAGAGCCGACTGGATGACGTCGAGGGCCGGATCGAGGACCTCAAGCAGTCGCTCATCAAGGAGACGGAGATCCCGTGCGAGAAGTGCGGCTCGGTGATGGTGGAGAAGTGGGGCAGGAACGGGCGCTTCCTCGCGTGCTCCGCCTATCCCAAGTGCAAGTTCTCGAGACCGGTGGAGGGAGAGGAACCCCAGGAATTCGATGTCAAGTGCGCGGAGTGCGGCGCCCCGATGCTCCTCAAGCACGGACGCTTCGGCCAATTCCTCGGCTGCTCCAACTACCCCGAGTGCAAGACCACCATGCCGCTGCCCACGGGGGTAGCTTGCCCTCAGGAGAAGTGCGACGGCGCACTGGTCCAGCGCCGCAGCAAGAGAGGACGGACCTTCTACGGCTGCACCAGGTACCCGGAGTGCAGCTACGCGATATGGGACAAACCGGTGCCGGTCACGTGCCCGTCGTGCCAGGCAGGCTTCATGGTCGAGAAGACCACGAAGAGCCGCGGCAAGGAACTCGTCTGTCTGGAGTGCGGGGAGAGGTTGTCGCCAGAGAGAGAAACCGACGACGCCTGAGTCACGCGCTGAGCTTCGATGTCAGTGCGCTGACCGCAGCGCCTCCGGAGTGCTACCTTGACTATCGTAGGGAGCGCAAGCGCCGGCAGAGCCGGCAGCAGGAAGAAGCATGGCGGACGCCTCTTTCGCCGGGCGGTCGAGGGCTTCCTCACCGACCTTGAGAGACGCAACTTGTCGCCGCACACCGTGGCCGCGTATCGGAGAGACCTCGCGCGCTTCGCCGACTTCCTGTCCGAGGTTACGCACAACGATGAGCCGCGCCTCGCTGACTTCGAGCCCGCGGCCGTACGGCGTTTCGTGGCCTGGATGGTGTCGTCACGTTACGCGCGACGCTCGGTGCAGCGCAACCTCGCCGCCCTGCGCTCGCTTGCGAAGTACCTCACCGGTCGTAAGGCCATCCGCGTGAATCCCACGCTCGGGCTCACGGCCCCCAAACCGGCCAGGCGGCTTCCCTCGTTCCTGACGCGCAGAGAGACCGATCTGCTCTTCAGCCGCCCTGCCGAGCCGACGACCGCGGAACTCCGTGACCGCGCGATCCTCGAACTTCTGTACGGCACCGGGATTCGTCTGTCCGAACTGGTGTCGCTCTCGCTCCGAGACGTCGATGCCTACGGAGGTCTCATCAAAGTGACCGGCAAAGGGCGGAAGCAGAGGGTGGTCCCGCTCGGCCGTTCGGCCGGAGAGAGCATCGCGAGGTATCTCGATGCGCGCGAAGGGGGCGCTACCGACGACCCGCTCTTCCTGAACCTCCGGGGAAGCCGCCTGTCCGGCAGGAGCGTTCAGCGGATCGTTGCGAAGAAACTTGCGCAGGTGTCCGAGGCGAGGTCACTGAGCCCGCACGTACTTCGGCACACTTTCGCCACGCACATGCTCAACGCGGGCGCCGACCTCAGAGCCGTGCAGGAACTCCTGGGGCACGCGAGTCTTTCCAGTACTCAGATATACACACACGTCACGACGGAGCGTCTGAAGGACGCGTACAAGAAGGCACATCCCAGGGCCTGAGCGCCCCCAGACGGCAGCGATACGCACGGAGGGTTTTGATGAAGGATTTCATCTCGATCGCCGACATCGACAGAGCCAGCATGACAGGGCTCTTCGACCTCGCGACCGAACTCAAGCGAGACAGGACGGGGAGCAACGATCTCGCGGGGAAGACGGTGGGACTCCTCTTCCACAAGCCGTCTCTGAGAACCAGGGTGAGCTTCGAGGTCGGCGTGTCGGAACTCGGCGGCCATCCCATGTATGTCACCGATGCCGAGATCAAGATGGGACAGCGCGAGTCGACCTACGACATCGGCAAGGTGCTGTCGCGCTACGTGCACGGGATCATGATCAGGACGTTCGCTCACTCGAACTGCACCGAGTTGGCGGAAGCGGCTGACGTTCCGGTCATCAACGGGCTGACCGATCTGGCGCACCCATGCCAGGTGATGGGCGACATCCTCACCTGCCGGGAGAGGGGCAAGGACCTGAACAGCATGGTCGTGGCCTTTGTCGGCGACGGCAACAACGTCGCGAACTCGTGGGTCAACGCCGCCGGCAACATGTCGTTCGAGCTCCGCATCTCCGGGCCGTCGGGCTACGAACCGGACGAGGAGCTGCTCCAGGCCGCCCGTGCGAAGGGAGCCAGCGTATCCGTCCTGCACGACCCCGTCGAGGCGGTCACAGGCGCCGACGTCGTCTACACGGACGTCTGGACCAGCATGGGGCAGGAGAACGAGAAGGCGGAGCGAGATACTCAGTTCCGCCCGTTCCAGGTGAACGACGAGCTTCTGTCGCACGCGTCGGATGACGCGATAGTGCTGCACTGCCTGCCGGCGCATCGAGGCGAGGAAATAACGGACGCAGTCATGGACGGAACCCGGTCGGCCGTGTTCGACCAGGCTGAGAACCGTCTGCACATTCAGAAGGCCATCATGGTAGAGCTAATGGGGGACAGGTAATGGGTCGCGGCCGCGCATACGCGCCGGCGCTGGCTCTGGCGCTGGCTCTCGCGTTCATCTCAGGTTGCGCCCGTGTCGGCCTGCCGCCCGGCGGCCCGGAGGACAGCACCCCACCCGAGGTCGTCACCACGGTGCCTGAGAACGGCGCGACCGAAGCGGGGCGCGATACCAGGATCAAGATCGGGTTCAGCGAGGCGATGAACCGCCTCTCCGTCGAGCGTGGCTTCTCGATCGAGCCGACCGTGAAGCTCAGAAATCTGATGTGGGACGGCGCCGCGCTCGTCGCCAGGCCGGTTGCCGAGCTTCCGGACTCGACCACGTTCGTTGTTACTATCGCCCAATCCGCCCTGGACTACCATGGGGTTGCCATCGAGGAGCCCTTCGTCCTGATGTTCTCTACCGGCGGGACTCTGGACACTGGCGTAATAAGCGGAGCGGTCAGCCTGATGGGGGAGGGCGTGCCGGGGGCGACGGTCTGGGCCTGCCGGCGGTCAGTGAGTACGGTCGGCGGAGTCGTTCGGAGCTGCAGGTACGCCACGGTGACCGCGTCCGACGGCACGTTCCGCTTTGTCGGCGTTGCGGCCTCGGAGCGGCCATACGTTCTGCTCGCGTTCGTCGACGCCAACGAGGACAACGTGTACTCTGTCCGCGAAGAGACCGGTCGTATCGCGGACACCGCCGCGCTCATCGACGGGCCGGACGCAACCGCGGCCGGCATCCAGATCGAGCTGGCCGGCGGCCTCGATGAGGAGATGACCGACGACCTCGAGGAAGAGACGCCCGCGAGCATGCGGGAGGAGGAGTAGCCCTGGAATTCGCGAAGATGACCGGCGCCGGCAACGACTTCATCGTCATCGACGACCGTCTGAACGTGCTCGGCAATGACGCCAGAGAGTTGGCGAAGCAGCTGTGCCGGCGCAGGCTTTCGATAGGAGCGGACGGGCTCATACTGATCGTGCCGAGCACGCGCGCTGACTTTCGCATGAGGTACTTCAACGCCGACGGGAGCGAGGCCGACATGTGCGGCAACGGCGGGCGTTGCGTTGCGAGATTCGCGCACGTGAAGGGCATAGCCGGGCCGGCGATGACGTTCGAGACCAGCACCGGGCTCCACGACGCGAAGATCCTGGACGACGGCAACGTCCTTCTGAAGATGGCGGACCCGCGGGCGATCATCCTCGACAACCAGGTGCAGTTCGCGGGTGAGATGCGGACGCTGCACAGGATAAACACCGGCGTCCCGCACGCGGTCTGTGAGGTCGAGAACCTGGACGACTTCCCCGTCGTGGAGGTTGGCAGGCTCATACGCTATTACGCCGCGTACGTCCCAGAGGGCACGAACGCGGATTTCATGGAGGTGCTGGACGAGCAGACGTTGGCGCTCCGAACCTACGAGCGCGGCGTGGAGAACGAAACGCTCGCCTGCGGAACAGGTGCGGTCGCCGCCGCTCTCATATCCGCAGTTCTCGGGAAGACGCGGCCCCCGGTCGCGGTGCGCACGCGGGGTGGCGACACGCTCACGGTCGGTTTCTACATGAGCGACCTCGGTTTCTCGGGGGTGACGCTCTCCGGAAACGCCGACATCATCTATGAGGGCGCGCTCGAGCAGTCCGAGGACTAGAATCCAAGCGCCAGGCTTCGAGCAACGAACGAAACCGGGAGGAGCGATGTTCACAGGCTCGTTTGTAGCCACGGTCACGCCGATGAAGAACGGGGAGGTCGACGAGAAGTCGCTCCGCGGCCTGCTGAGAATGCACCTCGAGGCGGGGACGGCCGGCATCGTACCGGCCGGATGCACGGGCGAGGCAGCAACTCTGTCATCGGAGGAGAAGCTCAGGATGCTCGCGGTGTGCCTCGAGGAGGTCGGCGACGCCATGCCGGTCATCCCCGGCACGGGCTCGAACTCAACGGCGGAGACCCTCCACCTGACGAGGACGGCCGCGGCGGCCGGGGCGCACGGTGCGCTCATCATCACACCCTACTACAACAAACCGACACCGGAGGGACTGTACCGGCACTACCGCGAGGTGGCGCTGGAGGTCGATATCCCCATCGTTCTGTACAACGTTCCGTCGCGCACCGGCGTCAACATGCTCCCCGAGACGGTCGCGCGCCTCTCGGAGATCGAGAACATCGTGGCCGTCAAGGAGGCGAGCGGTTCCGTCGACCAGGCCAGCGAGATCGCGGAGCTGTGCGACATCACGATTCTCTCCGGGGACGACCCGCTCACGCTGCCCATGATGTCCGTGGGAGCGAGGGGAGTGGTCTCGGTGGTCGCCAACGTGCTCCCGAACATGGTCGCAGAGATGGTGGAGGCCTTTCCCGGCCGCCCCTCGAGAGCCGCGGAGCTTCACCACGCGCTCCGCCCCATATCGAAGGCGCTCTTCTTCGAAACCAGCCCCGGCCCCATCAAGTACGCCATGGCCGAGCTGGGACTCATAGAGAGCGACGAGCTGCGAGCGCCGCTCGTGGGAGTGACCGAGCAGACGAAAGCAAGAATGGCGGCCGCACTCGGCGCGATTCGAGACGCCCGCGGATAGACGAGCAGGGGAGCGACCCCGGCCGGGAGCCGCTCGATGGCTTCAGTGCACACACCTCCAGGAGGACGGAATGCCGCTGGTCGAGATCTCCATGTTGACGGGAAGAGACACGCACACGAAAGAAGAGATGATCCGGGAGGTCACGGACGCAATCGTGCGCACATCGGGCGCGCCTCCGGAGGCAGTGACCGTGATCATACGTGACGTTCCACGCACTGACTGGGCGAGAGCGGGCGTTCCATACTCGAAGATCAAACCGGACGAATAGACGAGGCGACGCTCGAATCACGGCACGCGAAACTCGCCCACTGGCATGTGCGCTAGCGCTCGTCGTGGCGATCTGCGGCGTCGATCCCCTGTCCTTGCCACAATCGCCAACTTAGGACTGGACAGAAACTCCTCTGAGCTTCTATCTTGAGTTGACAGTCAATCCGTCGGCTGCCGCGTAGCGTGGTTTCGATGAGACCGCGCGTCGCGGTTTGCTTTTTTGCGGAGGGGCTGTGGTGCCGCACCCTTGGGACAACCCCGACTGCAGAACGGAGAGCGAATGCATCAGCGAGAACAGTGGGAACGAGAACTGAGCCGGGTCATCACGACACGTGAGGAACTCGCGAAGCTCATTGACCTGACCGACGACGAGGCGAAGGCCATCGATGAGCTTCGCGAGGAGTATCCGCTCAAGATCTCGCGTCACTACGCGAGCCTGATCAGTCCGACGGACCCCAACGACCCGTTGAGGAGAACGGTCGTCCCGACGATGGCTGAGCGGCGGCACAGGCCGGGTGAGGAAGACGACGATGTGCATGCCGACGAGGCGAGGTACCAGCCCTGCCCGGGGATCGTCCACAGGTATCATGGCAAGCTTCTTCTGCTGCCCACGCTGTCATGTGCTTCTCACTGCCGCTTCTGCTTCAGGAAGGGCGGCAAGGTCCAACACCTGAGCCAGGAGGAAAGCGACAGGGCGCTCGACTACATCCGCAAGGACCAGTCGATCCGCGACGTCATAATCACCGGGGGAGAGCCTCTCGTCCTGTCGGACGACGAGCTGTACCACTGGGTGTCGTCGCTGCGGGCCATCCCCCACGTGGAGATAATCCGAATCACGACTCGTTCGCCCATCTACACGCCATCGAGGGTGACAGAGTCGCTGGTTGGTATGCTG
>JAUWLR010000092.1 GCA_030613615.1 Candidatus Eiseniibacteriota bacterium | reverse complement strand
CGGCGGGGGGGGGGGGCGTTCAATCTCCCCCGGGGGGGGCGCCACGCCCCCCCGTCCCCCGCCGGGGGCGGCGGCTGCGTTGGTGCACTGGACGGCCCACGGCGCAGGTGGTAGCCTCGGGTTGCGGAGCCCTGTCGGCGCTCCCCAGACATGTGCAAGGGTCGTAGTGGTACCTTCGCCCCTCCATTCTGCAACTCAGGAGAAACTGGAATCGTGTCGCCCAAGCCACGCGTCTTCCCGATCGAGTGCAAGACCCTGATGACGAAGTCGAAGATCCCCTCCCTCGACTACGCCATCAACCCTTACCTTGGCTGTGAGCACGGGTGCGTCTACTGCTACGCGACATTCATGGCCAGGTTCAGCGACATCAAGGACGAGTGGGGCAACTTCGTCGGGGTCAAGGAGAACGCGCCGGAAGTCCTCCGGAAAGAGATTCCTCGCAGGAGACCTGGCTCCGTCACGTTCGGGACGGTCTGCGACGCCTACCAGCCGGTGGAGGAACAGTACGGCATCACAAGGTCGTGTCTTGAAGCGTTCGTCGGTGCGGACGGCTTCGAGGTCGGCGTGCTCACCAAGTCCGACCTCGTGCTCCGGGACGTTGACGTGCTCTCGAAGCTCGCGAGCGCGGACGTGGGGTTCAGCATCACGTGTCTCGACCGTAGGCTCGCGGCCGCGTTCGAGCCGTGTGCGCCGTCCCCGTCGCGGAGGCTCACGGCGATGCGAGAGCTCTCGCGGGAGGGCATCCCCGTGTGGGGCTTCTTCGGGCCGGTGCTGCCCGGGTTCACCGACACCGAGGAGGAGATAGCAGAGGTGCTGAGGGCGATGTCGGAGGCGGGCGCGGTGCGGGTGCTCGTCGACGCGATGAACCTCTACCCGAAGGTCAAGAACAGCGTGCGCGCCCTCATCGCCAGGGCATTCCCGGACAGACTGGACGCGTTCGACACCGTCGGGAGCGATCCCGGAGCCTATCTCTCAGCGCTCTCGGAGCGGGTGGCGACCGCTGCGCGCACCGTCGATCTCAAGGTCGATGTGTGCTTCTAGTGGTCTTCCTGTCGTGACTGTGGTTCACTGTATGTGCGCGGGCTGAACGCGGCCCGTGCGCATTTTCGCAGGGACGAATATGTGGCGCCCCTCCTTGTATATATCTCTGGACGGCGTCGTCCTGGGGGAGTCTTGATGGTGCGCGATGTTGAGCAAGCCTTACAGGCAGGGCATGAGATAGGCGATGCCGAGCTTGCTTCGAAGGCCAAGGGTGGGAACATCGACGCGTTCGGCGAACTGGTCGAGCGCTACAAGGAGAGGGCCTACATGATCGCCCTCGGGTTCGTCGGCAATCCCGACGACGCGATGGACCTGTCGCAGGAAGCCTTCGTGAAAGCGTTCAAGGCGATGCGTACGTTCAAGGATGGCTGTGATTTCTATCCGTGGTTCTACGCCGTTCTCAGGAACACGTGCTTCAACTTCCTTCGCAGAAGGAAGACGAGGAAAGAGAGTTCGCTCGACGCGGCACGGGAGTACGGGTTCGACGTCGTTGACGGCGCGCCCGGCCCATCGGCGGCCCTCGAACTCAAGGAGATGAGGGCACTCGTGCGCGCGGAGATCGACAATCTGGCGCCGGTCCACAAAGAGATCCTGCTGCTCAGGCACTACGAGCTTCTCTCCTACAAGGAAATGGCAGGGGTGCTCGCGTGCCCCATCGGAACCGTGATGTCGAGGCTTTACGCGGCGCGCCAGGCGTTGAAGGTCAGGCTCACGCGATATGTGACCGAGGGCGGCGGGTCGGTGTTCGGGGACGATGTCCGTGACGGGCGGGGAGGACGATGATGGCGTGCGGACGATTCAAAGAGCTGATGATGGCCAGCCTCGACGGTGAGATCAGCGCAGAGGATCGCGCAGAACTCGAGTCGCACCTGGCCGAGTGCGATGACTGTAGACGCGAGTTCGCCGAGCACACGACGCTCTCGGAGCTCGTCGGCGAGATCGAACTGACAAAGCCGTCTCAGGAGGACATGATGAAGTACTGGCCGAGTGTCTACGCGAAGATCGAGCGCGGCGCGGGTTGGGGCCTCGTTGTCGTCGGGGCGCTGATCTGGATCGCCTACGGGATCTTCCTCTTCATTACCGACCCGACCATTGGCAGCATGACCAAGTTTCTGATCGCGTTACCCGTGGTCGGTGTGCTGATGCTGCTCATCAGTGTCATTCGCGAGAGAATCAACGTGAGCAAGACCGAACGATACAAGGAGGTCGAGCGATGATCGTCGTGACTACCGACAGCATTCCGGGAAGGCGCGTGGTGAAAACGCTCGGCCTGGTCAAGGGCAACACCATCCGGGCGCGCCACGTGGGCAAAGACATTCTGGCAGGCCTCAAAGGGCTTGTTGGCGGAGAGATAGCCGAGTACACGAAGATGGTAGCGGAGTCCCGCGAGCAGAGCCTCGATCGCCTGGTCGAGGAGGCCGAGGCGCTCGGCGCGAACGCTGTCGTGGCCATCAGGTTCACCACTGCGAGCATGATGCAGGGTGCGGCGGAGCTTCTGGCCTACGGGACGGCCGTGATCGTGGAAGAGGAATAGGGGCCGCGGGTGCGGCTCGGGCCGGAATTCCAGGTCTTCACGGAACTAACTTGACGCAGCTGCGTGCGCTCGAGTAGTATCGAAATGTAGGGCGGTCCGGACGTGGCCGAGCGTGAGCAGCAAGTACTGCTTGAGCGGGGCGCAGTCTCCTCTGTGGGGGCAGTGTCCCGCGATTTCGTTTCGGGTCGGTGGGGCGTTGAGGAGGAGGCCGAGTCATGAAGCTCTGCGCATGTTTCCTGATCATCACGGTGGCACTGACCGGGTGCGAGGGGTCCGATGTCGTCGGGGTCGACGCCGCCGGTCACCGACGACCGTCAAGACGCCCCGAGGAAGCCACCATGTTGCCGATGTGCTCCTCGCTCTACAGGGTGGACGGCACCAACGACCCGACGAGTCCCAACTACAACCCCGGCGTGGTCGATACCGCGCTGATGCATGTCCCGCACACGTTCGCCTGGAGCGGACGCGACCCGCACGGTCTCTGTGACCCGCTTCTCTACCGCCATCGCGTGGACCAGGGAGCGCTCTCGGACTGGGCGCCCGACACGACGGGCGTCGTCGACGGCCTCACGGACGGCGGCCACGAGATCGCCGTGCAGCCAGGCTGTCCGGGCACTCCCGGGATAGAGAAGAGCTTCGGGTTCGTCGTCAACTTCGATCCTGACAGCGAGATTATCGACCCCGCGGAACCGAGCGGCACCCTGACGGTTGCGGACGGAGATACGCTGTGGGTCAGGGTGGTGGCGCGTGACAAGGAGGAGATCGAAGGCGTGGGGGGTGGCATCGCTCAGATCGTGATGGTGATGGACAACATCGACGCGCTGACGTTCGTTCCTCCAGATGCTGCGGAGTGGTGGTGGAGCTCGAACGCCGATTCCGCGAGTGGCCACTACATCGCAAGTTCGAACTCGCCCCAAGGGGGCAACGCGCCCCACATGATTCGGGCCTACGCTCTTGACCTCGACGGCAGGTGGGAGACGCCGGATAGCGGAGATGCGTTCATGTTCTGGTACAACTTCCCGCCCACGGTCACCATCACCTTCCCGTCCGAGGGCGACACGCTCGGAAGCGACTTCACGATTCAATGGGAGGGCGACGACCCCGACGGAGACGAGCTGCTGTTCCAGTACGTCCTGGATCCGTGGCTCCACGCGTACGAACTCACGGAGGCCAGTGAGATGCTCTACGAGGACATCGAGCCCGGCGCGCACGAGTTCCGAGTCAGGGCCCAGGACCAGTCCGGATGCTGGAGCACCTCGTGGAGCATAGTCACGTTCTACGTGGAGTGACCCACCAGGCGAGGACGCGCCGGTCGCTCGAGGTGCGTCAGAACGACAGGCACTGGACGGGAAGAGCGGCGGCACGGTGAGAGACCGAGCCGCCGCTTCAGTTTCGACCCACCACTAGTGGTCACAGATGTTCTGCCCGGCCACCAGTGTGCCGTCGAGATAGGACTGCACGATCTCCTTCGGGTCGGTACTGGCCGCACCGACCATGACCTCGATACCCGCCTGACTGAACAGCTCCTGGGCTCTGCTGCCCATCCCACCGGCTATCACCATGTTCACGCCGCGCTCGTTGCGCCACGCGGGAAGAAGGCCGGGCTGGTGCGGCGGTGCCCCAAGGACGTCCACCACCTCGGCTTCCACTGCTGTCCCTTCGGATGTTTCCTTCGCTGAGAAGATGACGAACTCCTCGCAGTGCCCGAAGTGTGCGGAGAGCTTCCCCCCGGTGACCGGCACGGCTATCCTCCGCCTCTTACCAGCTCGCGTGTCCGCTGAGTCCGCGTTCGGCGCCGCTCCCGCCTGGTCTGCTGTCGTCAACTCTGTCTCCTTGTCGGATCCGCTCTCTATGCGGTCAATGACCTTGGCCGCCACCTTGGTGAACGCTGTCGCGCCGGGGCTTCCGCCCGCGAGGAATGGTCCGATGGCTCCCTCGTCGCATGCCCTCACGAACTCAGGGTCTATCGGTATGGTGCCCAGGAACGGAACACCCATCTCCTCCGCCATCGAGGCGCCGCCTCCTGAACCGAACACGTCGACCTTCGTCCCGCAGCTGGGGCACACGAAACCGCTCATGTTCTCTATGACGCCCAGTATTGGGAGGTCGAGCTGTCTCGAGAACCCTATCGACCGCCGGACGTCGTTCGTGGACACGGTCTGTGGTGTCGTGACGAGGAGGGCACCGTCCACTCCCTTGATGAGCTGCGCCACCGAGAGCGGCTCGTCCCCGGTTCCCGGGGGACTGTCGACGATCAGGTAGTCGAGCTCTCCCCACTCGACGTCGCGCAAGAACTGCTTGATGACGCCGTACTTCAGAGGGCCCCTCCATATGACTGCCTCGTCCTGGCCCTGGAGAAGCAATCCCATCGACATCACGCCGACGCCGGCTGGCGACACGACCGGTTGGATCGACTCATTCGTGCCGGTGACGCGCTCTCCCTGGATCCCGAGCAGTTGAGGAATGCTGGGGCCGTGGATGTCAATGTCGAGCACGGCCACGCGCCTGCCGCGCTTGGCCAGATCGACGGCGAGTCCTGCGGCCACGGAACTCTTGCCGACTCCGCCCTTCCCGGACAGGACGAGGATCTTGTGCTTGATATGGGAGAGCTTCCGGTTCAGCTGCTCGTCCTCGTCGGGCTTGTGTTTCGCTGGTCCTCCGGCCGCGACTGCCGCGTCGGGTGTCGCCTTTGCTTTCTTCCTGTCGTCACTTCCTCCCATGCGGTCCTCCTGTTGGGGCGTTAGCCCATGTCTGCCCGCGCTGCTCGATTCACGGACCTCTACATCAGAGGCCGAGCGTTGCCCTGACGTCGCTCCACACGTCCCTGATCGCGGTTGCGGCGGGGCCGTCGGAATGCTCCACTACCGAGAGACCGTTGACCTGCGCCGCCGTGACGGCGTCGTCGTAAGGAATGCGGGCGGCGACCGAAATGCCTGAGCTCTTGCACCACTCTTCGATGCGCGCCGCGGCGTCCGGATTTATGTCATGTTTGTTAATGGTCACGGTAACGGGGACCCCCAGCTTCTTCGCCACGCCCGCGACCCGTTCCAGGTCGTGCAGCCCGGACACCGTGGGCTCTGTGACCACGAGCGCCAAGTCGGCGCCCGTGAGAGATGCTATCACGGGACAGCCTATGCCGGGAGAGCCGTCTATGAGTGACAGCGCAGCGCCCCGTTTCCTGGCCACTGTGGCCGCCTGAGATCTCACCATGGTGACGAGCTTCCCCGAGCTCTCCTGTCCTATGCCCAGGCGGGCGTGAACCAGTGGGCCCAGTCTGGATTCCGAGACGGCCCATTCGCCGGTCATCGCGTCCTCCAGACGTATGGTGTCGGTCGGGCATGCGATGACGCATGCGCCGCACCCCTCGCACGCCAGTGGGTCCACCGAGTACTTCGTTCTGGTGGGATCGGCGGTGTCGCTCTCCTGGATGATCGCGTCGAAGCGACACACATCCGCGCACCTTCCGCACCCCGTGCAGCCGTCCTGGTCAATAACGGCCAGCTTGCTGCCGTGGAAGGCCTTCCAACTCGTCATTCTCGGGCTCAGCACGAGGTGAAGGTCGGCCGCATCGACATCGCAGTCGGCGACGACCTTATCCTCGTAGAGGGCGGCGAAGGACGCGACGATACTCGTCTTGCCCGTGCCACCCTTCCCGCTCAGCACTACCAGTTCTTTCATGTGTTCGAAAGCTCCCTGGTCCATCCGACCACCGTGTCGACGAGAGCGAGCATCGTCTCCCGGAATCCCGGGACGACCTTCGTTGGAAGAGTCCCGGTCGAGTAGGCCACGGCGACCGCACGGTCGTTGGGGATCTGCAGTAGTATCTCCAGGCCCTCTTGCCGACAGTAGTCCAGCGTGTCGGAGTTCCCTATGTCGCATCGGTTGATGACGACACCGGCCGGAAGGCCCAGTGCTCTTGCCGTGGCAACGGCCAGCTTGAGATCGTGCAGTCCGAACGGCGTCGGTTCTGTGACGAGAATGACTCTGTCCGCGCCGCGCATGGTCTCCACGGCGGGGCAAGCAGTTCCCGGGGGGGCGTCGAGAATCGAGATCCCGTCACTCGGGACCATTGCCTTGAGGGCTCGGACGATTGGAGTCACGGATTCCTCGCCGACGGACATCTCGCCCCCGATGAAGGAGACGTCGCCGACGTGGCCCTCGCGGATGATCCCTCTCTTCTGTGGCACCTCGATGATAGCATCTACAGGGCAGACGAGAGAGCACGCGCCGCAAGCGTGACACAGTTGCGAGAACGTGGTGACCGAGCCGTTGATGCACGCGAGTGCGTGGAACTGACAGGCCCTGCAGCACTCGCCACAGCCCGTGCACTTCTTCTCGTCGATTGCGACCACGGGCACCTCGACCGCTCTGGTGCGCTCGATGATCGGTTGGAGGATCAGATGACCGTTCGGCTCCTCGGCGTCGCAGTCGATGTAGGCGACCTTTTCGCCCGCCTCAGCGAGGAGAGATGCAAGGCACGTGGCAACGGTCGTCTTTCCGGTGCCGCCCTTGCCGCTGGCGATGGCTAGCTTCATTCCGTGTGAGTTCTCCTTGGGACCAGCGGGGAGGCTCCTTCAGGGAGCCTCCCCGACTCTTCCTACTCGTCCTTGTCTGACTCAAGTGCGGCCAGACGCGCCTTGGTCTCCTCCAGCGCGGCCGCAAGGTACTCGGTCTCGGCCTTGAGGGCGGCCGCTTCATCTCTGGGTGCCAGAGCAACCGGTGGTGCATATCCGGCGGGCGGTGCGTATCCGGCGGGCGGCCCGTAGGCCGCGGGGTACCCCGCTCGACCCCACCCGGGTACGCCTGTGGCGTAGTAGCGGTGTCGGAAGCCACGACCACCGCCGCCGTATCCACCACCGCCGTATCCACCTGCTCCTCTTCCGTAGCCATATCCGCCAGCCGCGTAGCCGGGCGCGGGGTAGCCCGCGCAGTACCCAAGTGCTCTTCCTGTCATCGGTCCGGCGCCTCCCGGTCCCGTTCTGTCTCCGCGTGGCATTTCGATCTACCTCCTTCGGGCGTTCAGTCGCCCGGTTACATGCCGACGACCGCGATGCGGTCGCCTTCGACTACTGCTCTTCCTTCTTGAAGGCCTCGACGGCCTCAGCGACCGTGCCGCCGGTTCTCTCCACGATTCTTATGCCTGCCTGGGTCAGAACTCTCTCCGCGTTCGGTCCACAGTGGCCCGTGATGACTGTCTTCACTCCGGAGTCGACGATCTTCTGTCCTGAGGCGATCCCGGCGCCCGAGGGAGCGTTGAGCCCTGCCGAGTTGTCCACCGCCTCATGTTCGCCTGTCTCCGTGTCGACGATGACGAACCACTTCGCGCGACCGAATCGCGGATCGAGCTCACTCGTAAGCTCCCCACCCTGTGCGGTTACTGCAATCCTCATCTGTTCCTCCCCTGGGCGCCCGTGCGCCCTCTCTGAGTTCTTCCTCTACCCCTGCCTCTGCCTTGTCCACGTCCGCCGCAGCATCCGGGCATCCTGTAGCGCGGTCGGTCCAGCTGCCCGGTCGTAAGCGCCCCGAGCACATCCTCAACCTCGCCCGAGATCCAGGGCTCGAGCCGGACGCCCGCGGCCGCAAGCATCTCCGCCAGCGGCCGGGATACGGCCCCGCATACCAGCAGGTCCAGGCGCAGCTCGGCGATACGTGCGGCCCTGAGGGGAAGGCGTCGTGGTTCCAGCGCCACTTCCTGGCGCACGTCGCCGGCCTCGGTCTCGGTGTCGACAACGACGACCCGCTCAGCGGTGTCGAGGACGGGTGATACTCTGCCGTTCCATATGGGGATTCCGACTCTCATGGTGTCCTAGTAAAGCATCGGTTGTGCCAGAACGCGGCGGTCTGGAGTGCATCGTCTAACATCATGTTGCGTATGTAGTTAGAAGCGACGCTTGCAGCAATGTGCGCGCTGACGGCGGGGGCGAGCGGTGCGTGCGTGCAATCATCCGGGACCGCAGGGTGCAGGTATGCAACCATGCGATGATGTCAGTTCCGTGGCGTGCAGGGGCGCCTCAATCTGAGCGGGGAGGTCTCAGAAGGTAGGACGCTTGGGGGGTGGGACGATCTCGAGGCGCTTCATCTTGCGCCAGAGGGTCGTCTTGTGAATGCCGAGCTCGCGGGCGGTAGCGGCGCGGTTCCAGCGGTTCCGCTCGAGCACCGATAGCAGGAACGCCCGCTCGGCTTCAGGGAGGGATCTGGGCGCGTCACCCGTAGGGAGAGGGGCGGGCAGGAGGTGTGGAGGAAGATGGCGCTTTCTGATGGTCCCAGAGCGGCACATGACGAACGCGTGCTCGATGATGTTCTCGAGCTCCCGGATGTTGCCGGGGTAAGCGTGGCTCATGAGCAGCTCGAGGACATCGGGGGAGACGCCTGAGAGCTCCTTGCGCTTGAGGCGGTTGTATCGCTCGACGAAGTGCTCCACGAGCAGGGGGATGTCCTCGCGGCGGTCGCGGAGCGGCGGGAGCTCCACGGCGATGACGTTGATGCGGTAGAAAAGGTCGCTGCGGAATTCTCCGCTGGCAACCATGGCGTCGAGATTACGATTGGTCGCCGCTACGACACGGACATCGGCCTTCTCCGTCCTGGTAGCGCCGATCGGCTCGTAGGTGCCATCCTGAAGAACTCTGAGAAGGCGAGCCTGCAGCGCGGGAGAGACATCGCCGATCTCGTCGAGGAATATCGTGCCGCCATCCGCCAGGGCGAAGCGGCCCGCCCTGTCTCTCCTGGCGTCTGTGAAGGAGCCGGCCTTGTGGCCGAAAAGCTCGGATTCAAGGAGCGTATCCGGGATAGCGGCGCAGTTGACGGTCACGAGCGGACCCTCTGCACGCGGGCTCATGTTGTGGATAGCGCGCGCGACCAGCTCCTTGCCCGTTCCACTCTCTCCCAGGATCAGGACTGTGCTTTCGCTCTCGGCGATATCCGGAAGGATCTCGAAGATGCGGAGCACGTCTTTGTTCGTGCTGACCATGTCCTCGAACGTGTGGCGCCCGGCGAGCTCACGGCGCAGCTCCTCCTCAACGCTGAGGTCGCGGAAGGTCTCAACACCTCCAATGGTGCGCCCGCTGTCGTCCTTGAGAAGGGCGGTCGAGATGGTGATGGGGATGCGAGTTCCGTCGGCGCGGACGATGTAGATGGCGCGGTTGATGATGGGCTTGCCCGTCTTCATTGTCTCTCTCAGGGCACAGGCGGACTCACAGATGCTGGCGCGGAAGACGTCGGAGCACTGCCTGCCCATCGCCTCATCGCCGGGAATGCCTGTGATCTCCTCCGCGGCGCGGTTGAAGGAGCAGATCTTCCAGTCGGTATCGACGGCGAAGACGCCGTCGGCGATGCTGTCGAGGATGACGCCCTCGTAGCGCCCGCTCTCGAGGAGCTTCTTGAGGTCGTGCGCGTTCTGTTTTGAGCGAGAGGGCACGCTGGCTCCAGTGGAGGTGGCCGACCGAGACAGTGGTTGCATAACTGCAACCACCCCCAAGATACGCCTTCAGGGTCCTCACGTCAAGTCGGCGCCGGTCGGGGTCCTTGACTTCGGGTACTGGAGCGTCTATGAGTCGTTCCTACCGACCGCGGCGGTTCGCACCGCCGCGTGCGCTGATATGAGCCGGCCACTTTCGAGTATCGTGGGTGGCCACTCCCGAGCATCGTGGCTGGCCGCCCTTGGTCCAGGAGCATCACAGCATGCCCGAACGCCAGTACTTCCAGATGACGGTCCAAGAGGCCCTGGACTCCCTCGGCACGACGCCCAGGGGCCTGGCGCGCGAGGAGTCCGAGAAGCGTCTGAGCGAGCACGGCCCCAACGAACTGACCGCCGACCTCAAGATGCCGAAGTGGGTGCTTCTCCTGTCGCAGTTCAAGGACCTTCTGGTCTTGGTCCTCAATATTGCGGCCGCCATCTCCTTCGCGAGCGGCAGTGTGCGCGACGGGACCATCATGCTTGTGATCGTGATCGTCAACGCCGTGATCGGGTTCGTGCAGGAGCACAAGGCACAGAGAATCGTCGACAGCTTGAAGAGCCTCATCAGCTCCCCGGCAAAGGTGCTCGTTGACGGCGAGCTTTCGGAGGTCTCGCAGGAGAAGCTCGTGCCCGGTGACATCATTCACATAGAGGCCGGGGACCGTATCCC
>JAUWLR010000167.1 GCA_030613615.1 Candidatus Eiseniibacteriota bacterium | reverse complement strand
CGGCACTGAGCGAGCATCGCGGGCCCCGAGGCGTGCAGCGCACGCCCGCAGCCGCGCCCCCTGAACGAGGATTCGATGAAGAACCAGGAGATAGCCGACATCTTCGGTCGGCTCGCGGACATTCTCGAGATACGCGGAGAGGAGTTCTTCCGGGTCAACACGTACCGGCGGGTCGCGCGCATCATTGAGGACCTCTCCGCGGACGTCGCCGACCTCGTCGAGTCGGGCGAGATGCTCGACATCAAGGGCGTCGGCAAGGGGACCGTCGCCGGGATCGAGGAGTATCTCGAGACCGGAAAAATGCGCAGGTACGAGGAGGCCAGGAAGAGCATCCCGAAGGGCCTCGCGGAACTCCTCTCGGTCCCCGGACTGGGCCCCAAGACCATCGGGCTCCTCTGGCACGAGCTCGACGTCAAGTCCATCAAGAGCTTGAAGCGCACGCTTCGCGGCAAGAAGATACTCGAGCTCCCGGGCATGGGGCCGAAGAAGGTCGAGAACATCGAGGCGGGCATCCGGGTCTACGAGTCCCGTTCCGGGCGCCTGACTCTCGGGACCGTTCTGCCCGCGGCGCTCGCTACCGTTGCGGAGCTGCGAGAGGCGACCGGCATCGACGAGATAGAGGTCGCCGGCTCGATACGACGCTGGCGCGAGACGATCGGCGACATCGACATACTCGCCCTGAGCTCCAAGCCGAAGCCGCTCATCAAGGCGTTCACGGAGCTGCCTCGGGTGGTCGAGGTGCTCGCGGCCGGCACGACCAAGGCCAGCGTCCGCGTGGTCGACGGACTCCAGATGGACCTGCGCGTCGTTTCTCCATCCGTCTACGGCGCGGCGCTCATGTACTTCACCGGGTCGCAGGCGCACAACGTGAAGCTCCGCGGCCTCGCGCAGTCGAAGGGTCTCAAGCTCAACGAGTACGGGCTGTTCAAGGGCGAGCGGCGTATCGCAGGTCGGACCGAGCAGGACGTGCAGAAGAAGCTGGGGCTTCCGTTCATCCCGCCGGAACTTCGCGAGGACAGGGGAGAGGTCGAGGCCGCGCTCGAGAATGAACTGCCCGAGCTCGTGGAACTCGCCGACATCCGCGGCGACCTCCACGTGCACTCCAACTACAGCGACGGCCACTCGACCATCGAGGAAGTGGCGCGCGCGGCCAAGGCCCGCGGCTACAAGTACGTTTCGATCAACGACCATTCGCGCTCGCTCGGCGTCGCGCACGGCCTGACGGTCGAGCGGCTGCTGGAGCAGGTAGAGGAGATAGCGGAGGTCAATCAGCGCGTCAAGGGGATCACGGTGCTGTCCGGTACCGAGGCCGACATTCTGTCGGACGGGAGCATGGACTTCCCGGACGATTGTCTAGAGAAGCTGGACGTCGTGGTCGGCTCGATACACAGTGGATTCCAGCAGTCAGAGGACAAGATCACAGGCAGGATTCTCTCAGCCATCCAGAACCCTCATGTTGACATAATCGGGCATCCTACCGGACGCCTTCTGGGCACCAGGCCCGCGTACGACGTCGATCTGGAACAGGTGATGGCGGCTGCCGCCGACACCGGAACGGCGCTTGAGATCAACGCCTACCACGAGCGGCTCGACCTCAACGACATCAACGCCAGACGCGCGGCGGAGATGGGGGTGAAGGTGGCCATCAGTACGGACTCTCATCACGTCGACCAGATGTGGGTGATGGAACTGGGGGTCAGAACGGCCAGGCGTGCGTGGCTCACGCCTGCCGACATTCTGAATACGCTCACGACGAAGGCACTTCTCAAGGTTCTCAGCGGCGCCTAGGAGCAGGTCACCAGGCACAAGGTCGCTGCCGTCGATCGCTGACCTCCCGGCACCACTGCGCCACGCGAATCGCCGCCTGCGCCCGCTCCCTCCCGGTCTTCCAGCTACATAGCCCTCAGCGCCGCGACGCGTTCTTCCACCGCCGGGTGAGTTGAGAAGAGCTTGTTCATCGCGCCGCGGTGCTCCTTGAGCGGGTTCTCGATGTAGAGGTGCGCTGTCGCCTTGTTCGCCACCTCGAGCGGCTCGGTGTCACGGGATATCTTCTCGAGCGCGCTCGCGAGGCCCTCGGGGTAGCGCGTGAGGCGTGCGGCGTTCGCGTCGGCGAGGAACTCGCGGCGCCGCGAGATGGCGAGTCGTATGAGCTGTGCGATGATTGGCGAGAGTATGGCGAGCGCCACGGCCACCAGCATCAGTATCATCCCGGCCTGACCGCCGCCCGAGCTCCTGCTTCGCCTGCGGCCTCCCCAGATGAAGCTCCGGAGCATCCAGTCGCTGACGAGCGCGACCGTGCCCACGAGAACGACGGTGACGGTCATGAGCAGCGTGTCGTAGTCGGCGATGTGCGACATCTCGTGGCCGATCACGCCCTCCAGCTCCGTCCTGTTGAGCTTCTCGAGAAGGCCGGTCGTGACCGCGATGGCGGCGTGCTCGGGGTTCCGTCCGGTGGCGAACGCGTTCGGCGCGCTGTCCTCGATGACGTACATCTGGGGAGTGGGGAGTCCCGCGGCGATGGCGAGACCCTCAACCGAGTTGTAAAGGTGCGGATACTGCGCCTTCTCGACCGGCCGCGCCTTGCTGATGGCCAGGACCAGCTGGTCGCTCTTGTAGTAGCTGACGAACGCGCCGACGCCCGCGATGATCGCGGCGAGTATCGGAGCATACGGTCCCCACACGGTGGTCTTGCCGAAGATCCACCCGAGGAACACCACGAAAGCCACAAAGAAGACGACCAGGACACCCGACTTCACGCGGTTGCTGGTTATCTGTTCCCACATGGAGTGCTTCCCTAGAGGAAAGGCGTCGTGATGGCCGCCAGTATCAGAAGCGCCGCCGGCACCTTGAGGTTCGGTTGCTTGCCGCCCTCCACGAGCCTGCGCCTTCCAAGGAAGAGCCCCAGCCCGGCGAAGAGATAGAGGAGTGCCAGGATGATCTTGAGTACCATGTTGCCCATTTCTGATCCCTCACTGCTTCAGCGAATTGTGTCCGACGTGTGTCTCGGGCGCGCCACTCTCTACGAGCTGAAGTCCACCTTCACCGGTTCGCGATCCGGCTCGGCGACCTCGAAGTACTCTCTGTCCTTGAAGCCGAACAGGTTCGCGATGATGTTCGACGGGAACTTCTCCCGCTTGTTGTCGTACTTGAGAACTGTGTCATTGTAGAACTGCCGCGCGTAGGCGATCTTGCTCTCCGTTCCAGACAGCTCTTCCTGGAGCATCATGAAGTTCTGGTTCGCCTTGAGCTCCGGGTAAGCCTCGGCGACGGCGAACAGGGTCTTGAGCGCCCCCGTCAGCATGTTGTTGGCCTGCGCCTGGTCCTGAACGCCCTGCGCGTTCATGAGGGCGGAGCGCGCCTCGGTGACCTTCGTGAAGACCTCTTTCTCGTGCGCCGCGTATCCCTTGACCGTCTCGAGGAGGTTCGGGATGAGATCGGTCCGGCGCTTGAGCTGAACGTCGATCTGAGACCACGCGTTCTCGAAGCGGTTCCTCAGGACGACCAGGCCGTTGTAGATCGCCACCACCCAGGCTGCGATCACGACTATGACGACCAGAAATATGAGCATAGGGTTCTCCTTTCGTCCGAACGGATGCTGCGTCAGTCAAGATACGCCTGTCATGTCTGATGTATTCGTGTCTCCCTGTTATATCGCCACTCGGGAGCTGGCGTCAACGGGGATTTCGGGCGGGGGGTCGGCGGGGGCAGGTGCGCCGGCGCGTTACTGGATTCGCGACCGCCGCAGCCTGAGCGAGTTCGTCACAACGGACACGGAGGAGAACGCCATGGCGACGGCGGCGAACACCGGCCTCAGGAGGATGCCGAACGCCGGATAGAGAGCGCCCGCGGCCACGGGGATGCCGACTGTGTTGTAGAAGAACGCCCAGAACAGATTCTGCCTGATGGTGCGGATCGTCCGCCGGGAGAGCTCGATGGCCTGGACGACGCCCATGAGATCGGCGCGCATCAGCGTAATGTCCGAGGCCTCGATCGCGACGTCCGTGCCGGTGCCGATGGCAATGCCGACGTCGGCGGCCGCGAGCGCCGGAGCGTCGTTGATGCCGTCGCCCACCATCCCGACGAACGCGCCCTGCTTCTGCAGTTTCTCTATCTCCGCCGCCTTGCCGGCGGGAAGAACCTCGGCGACGACGCGGTCGACACCGACGCTCCGGCCGATCGCGTGGGCGATGACCTCGCGATCTCCCGTCAGCATCACGACCTCGATGCCCATCTCTCTCAGCCGCGCCACGGCGCCGGCCGCCTCGGGGCGGAGAGTGTCGGCGACGGCGAGCGCGCCTAAGACCCGGCCGCCCGCTGCGACGAGAAGCGGCGTGCGGCCCTGCTCCGCGCGCGCCCCGGCCCGCGCGGTGGCGGCCGCCAGCCCGTCCCCGTCCGTGTCCGGCGCGGTCGAGTTCTGCACCATCTGCCACAGCTCGCCGAGACGCGGCAGACCGGACTGGTTCAGCGCAACCGGGCCGTTTCCGTTACACGCGCGCACCAGGGCCGCCAGAACGAGCGCCGCCACCATCCGCAGCATGGTTCGCCTCATCGCTCACTCCCTCCTCAGGGATCGTTCACACGGAACCTCCCCGCCGGAAGTCATTGTAGCGATTCGCTCGAGTGGACACAGCGGCTGGCAGGCCCTCGACGGGCGGAAACCCGCCGTTT
>JAUWLR010000192.1 GCA_030613615.1 Candidatus Eiseniibacteriota bacterium | reverse complement strand
ATCGATGTTCTCGGGGCCGAGTATCAGCTCCGCGGTTGCGAACGGGTCCGTCACGTCGAAGAGACGGAGCTGCTCCGAACCGAAGTTTCCGATCTCGAACTGCGCCACACCGGTCTCGCCGGCGTTCGTGAAGCGCAGCCTCCCGCCGCGCGCCGTGAACTCTCTGTCGTAGCCGAACTCGAACCAGTCGAGGTTGGCGCCGGAGCCCCGGCTGCCCGTTGCCCGTAGCGTGTGATCCCCGTCCGTGAAGTACGAGGTCGGGATCGGGCCGCTCTGATAGATGTCCTCGTCCATGGTTTCGCTGATGCCGCTGAACGAGAACTGGCCCACGTGGTTGTCCTCGGTAGCGCCGTAGGCGATATAGAAGTCGATGTAGTGGAAGCCGCTGGTCATGCCCTGGTATCTCGCCCGCATGCGGGCGTCGCCGGCGGCGTACACGTCGTAGAGCGTGAACGGGAGCGTGTGGTTGTCGCTGAGGTACTGGTACCTCGTCCAATGGTAGAGGTCCAGATAGTCGTCATCGGGCTCGCGATGGAAGTACACGTCCTCCTCGAACCTCACCGTGTCCCGGAAGCTCGGCGGCGCCTCGAGGCCGATCTCATCCAGCCACGCGGACCTCGCGTCCATGCGGACGGCAAGCTCCGCGTCGTGAGCGAACCAGTAGGCGTTCTCGGAGCCGTAGTGGTCCTCGTACCCGACGGGCATGTGCTGCTGCTCGAAGCTGAGCGCGTGGAAGAGAATGTAGTCCGTGTCGTCGAAGAGCCCGTCCTCATCCGCGTCGACGACGGCTATGGCAAGCGGCGTCTCGACGAACGGGTCGGGCTCGGCGGCATCGTAGGAACGCTGGTAGACCGCGACCTCATCGACCGGAACGGTCGCGCCCAGTCCCTCCGCCGAGAGCTCCGCGAAGTCGAGACGATGCATCCCGGACTCCGTGGTAAGGATCCTGTACGCTTCGTGGTCCTGCCTGACCCTCACCGCCGCGCGCCCCGGCTCGCTCCGCGCCCGCCACTTCGCCGCCTGCCGGTGGTTCAGGACGGTCCTCGCGTAGGTCCTCTCCCACTCGGGCTCCGGGCTGACCGCGTCCGTGAGGCCCGACGGGCGCTTCGCTTCGACGATGGAGATCCGGACGATGACCCTCCGATGAAGCGTTAGCGCGCCGGTCCGCGCGGAGTACTGGAAGGGATTGAGGACGACGCGTGCGACCCGCTGGTGTCGGAGCGTGCCCTGAGCGCCGAGCTCCGCGACCGCGGCGGGGTACGTTCCTCCACGACTGTAGTACTCCTCATCGATGGTGAACCGCTGGACCGGGGTGGCGAAGTCACCGTCGCCGAGTATCTCCTCCACGGGCGACGGCTCTACACGATGCGACCCCAGGTTCTCTGTCTCGGCCGAGACGACGTCCAGGTCGAGCCGGGCGCCGAAGGGTATTCCTATGAGGACGGCCTTCCTGGGAAGCGACGGCAGCCCCGCGGCGTCGGTGTGGCCGTACCGCGGCGCCTTCACGCGTACGTAGGACTCGCCGCCGACCGTTATCTCCTCGAGGGAGAAGTCGTCGGTGGCGAGTTCTATCAGTATCTCGTTGTCCTCGGAGTCGAGTACGCGCGCCTCGTTCACTGAAGCGGCGGGAACCGCCGTGAGAGCGACAACCACCACGGCTGCCCAGGCAGACCTGTGGAACATCGTCTTGAACCCCCCGTCAGCACGCCTTCCTGGCCATCCACGTCGGGTTCGCAAGCTCGTCGCAAGCTCGTCTGAGCGACGGCGCAGTGTGCGCGCTCTCTCGCGCCTAGTGAGTGATCTGTGGCAGGTACACGGCGAAGTCGAAGTCCTCGCTGTTCTCCTCGTCGTGACAGCGCAGACACGTCTCGACCGTTACCTTCCCGTAGGAGCCGTCCCGGGCGTGGTCCGTGGCCTTCCCGTGACACACCTCGCACTGGACGTTCCTCAGGTTGCTCTGCACCCTGGCGGAGCCGTCGAGCGGAAGATCGATAGAGCAGGTCGTGTGACATCTCAGACACTCGGGATTGCTGGACTGGTTCGCACGCTCGAGCGTCGCGAACGCCTTCGCGTGAACGGTCTCGGTCCACTGCTCCGTCTGAGGCCGGTGACATCTCTGGCACGTCGCCCCCACACCGAGGCACTCCTCCGTGTACGGAGAGGCCGCTTGGGCAGCGTCAGCGGCGGGCTTTCTCGCGGCCGCCCGGCGCTTGTTCGCACTCTCTATGGCGATCTTGTGCTCTTTCAAGAGGAGCGCCACCGCCGCATCCGATGGAACCTTCTCTCCAAGGTCGAACGTGTAGCCCGAACACCCAAGGTAGGCGTTCTCCTCGTCGAACTGAAGGCGGTAGTCGGACATGCGCTGACCCTTGTATCCGGGCTGCATTATGACCGTGCCGCCGACCTCGAAAGACTTCGCCGCATACTGAGCTGCGACCCCGATCAGCATGAAATCGATGCCGGGCATCTCTTCGGCCAGGAGCTTCGACTGCGCGAGTCCCAACTGGCTCAGGAGAACGACGTAGTCCGCCTTCTCGTGGAGTTCCTCCACGACTGCCCGGAGGGTCTCCATGGGCTCACCGATGGTCACGCCGAGCTGCTCAACCGTGTTGTGAGTCCTGATGTCCGCCTCCGGATCGAGCACCCCAGTGATACCGAACTTAACGCCGCCGCGCTCCACGATTATGTAGGGTTCGACGAAGAGCTCGCCGGTCAATTCATCGTAGACGTTGGCCGACACGACCGGCAGGCCGTGGTCGGCAATCAGTCGCTTCAGGTACTCGCCACCCCTGAAGAGGTCGAAAGCTCCAATGGTCGCCGCCGCACACCCCGACTCCATCATGCCCTTCGCGTTCATCGCGTCGACAAGCTCGAATTCATACGACCTGCGCGTGACGAAGCTACCTCCGTCCAGATGGAGTATGTATGGAGTTTCCTGCGCTGTCTGGTTGATGTAGCCGGCCCTCCGGACCAGCCCGCCTTTCTGGCCCCCGTGTCACCCACACGGCTCAAGTTCGCCGCGAGTGTCCGTGACCGCGAGAATGGCGATCCCGAAGGGGCCGTCAGGCCGCTCGGCTCGCTGGACCACAGCACAGCCCGCGATCATGAAACCCGCGAGCGCGATGAGAAAGAGCCTTCTGTAAGAGAACACATCCACCTCCTGAGGCCACGCCACGCGTGGGGAAGAAACCCCAACCAGATTGCCAGTGTCTATCTGTAAATGATAACACGGCCCCCGAACCTGCGCAAGTAGCACGGGGGACCGCCCGAGGTAGCACATGGGGGATTGCCCGAGGTAGCGCATGGGGGATTGCCCGAGGTAGCGCACGGGGGACCGCCCAATCGGGCACCAGTCAAGCCGACCGCACAAACAGGAACCGGGTGGCGCTCAACCGCCACCCGGTTCTCAACAGCAGCGCTGTCCGCGGGACTATCTGTACAGGGCCTTGATACTGCCCCACGTGGCGTCCTCTACAGGGACGATCTCGCAGTCGCCGTCGGGGCAAGGACCTGCGCCGATCGTGCCGTGCGCCAGCACGCAGTAGAAGTCGACCTCGCCGTACGGCTGCGTGCAGTCAACCACCCACCGAGGGAAGGCGGGGTAATCTTTGATCTCCAGGCAGATGTCGCCCGCCACGGTCGGGAACATGCCCAGTTCCCCGGCGATCACAACTTCTTCGTCCCGGCAGGTCCCCGTGGCCACCGAGATGCCCGTGTAGACATTGCCGACCTGGGTCTCGAAAGGCGTACTGAAGACCGGCGGGAACTGGAACATACCCGGGTACAGGCTATCCACGTTG
>JAUWLR010000174.1 GCA_030613615.1 Candidatus Eiseniibacteriota bacterium | reverse complement strand
TGTACGGCACCCTGTCCGACTGTATCCATCTTGTTTCCGCCGGAAGCTCCAGGGCCTCCAGCGGGCTGTGCCTGGCCCTGCCGGTAGCCAGCACCTCCTCATCGGCGTAGGTGCCGACCTCCTCGCAGGTCGGCACGATCTCAGCGAACGTCCTGCCGATCCAATCCTGCTGTGGGATGTGGGCAACGTCCGCCAGCGCCTTGTTGACCCGGATGTAGCGCCCTCCACGGTCCTTGTAGGAGATGTAGGCGGCGACTGAGTCCAGTATGGTCTGGACCTCCTCCTTCTGCTGCCGGACGTGCTCGGCCACGCTCATCATCGCTATCGAGAACGCGATGTCCTCGGCCACCTCGCTCAACAGGGCACGCTCCTCAGCGTCCCACTCCGTTTCCCCGCCAGGCGTCACGATGAGTTCGCCAAGTCTCTCGCTGTCGCAGATGATGGGGATGGTCACGGGCTCGGAGGCAGATGTCGCTTGAGCGTCTGTGTCAGTATGCGGCAACTCAGCGAATCCGAGAGTAACCCCGTCGAGGCGGGCCTGAACCCTCTCGTAGCCCAGACCGATGACAAGCTCGTCGCACGACCTCTGGCAGAGAGTGGATCGGTCGCGCACCCTCGTGACCAGCTGATTGATCGTCCGGACGGAGTGGACGCACTGATTCAGACGGTGGGCGCGCCTCTCGCTCGCCTTGAGCCGACTGACGGCGCGAGAGATGATGATACCTGTGAGAAGGAAGGCGGCCGCTATGCTCACGCGGCTGTAGAGTTCGCGGTGTGATATGTCGAGCAGAAGAGCCCCGGGCAGGGTCTTCTCCGAGTAGAAGTAGAAGTCCAGCGCTGTGCGCATTATCCAGGCGAAGAGCCCCGCGGCAAGTGCCAGGAGGATTATGTAATGCTCGGGCGACGTCTCCGCCGCTCGTCTCAGTCTTCCAGAACTCACTTCAGCGTCCCCCAACGGGACCCGCGGTGCCCGGCGGAGTGGCGTAGCAGCGCCACAGACATTCCTGACGTCGCGTTCAGTCGCGCATAGCACGAGCGGACTGCACTATATGCAAGCCATGTGCCAATATCGGACTCTCGTGCGGTTCAGTTAGTGCACACGCAGATGGGCCCCGTGGGCGGTCCAGCGGCAGATGAAGCGGGCGCCGATGCGAACTGCGCGACCTGCCTTGCCCAGCGGGGATTCACTGGCTATGCTTGCCGCGTAGCCAGCGGACCCCAACAAGGAGCAGGTTTTCGATGAGCCGGCGATTCCCGATCCAGGCAGCTCTCTGTTTCCTCCTCTGTGGACTGATGGGGTGCGCTGCCGGCGGTCCGGCCGCGGCGGCGTCCGGCGACACGCTGGCCGTCCGGACGTTCACGTTCGATGACATCGAGACGCGCCGCGCCACTTTTGGCTTTCCAGACGACGGCCGCACCTGGGAGCGCATCCTCATGCGCTACACGCTCAAGTGTGACGAGGCGACGGTGGGCGACCCGCATCCCTGCGGCGAGTGGGACGTGACCACGCACGTGACCGCGCACGTCCACACGGGCGTGACGGATTCGGTACTCCAGACACACCCGTACTTCATCGTGGAAGGGGAATCCCCGCCCGAGCTTCGCTACAGCGCGAGGCCCACCTTCCACCGATTCACGTACTGGGAGGACCCGGACGGGCCCCTCCCGGGCGACCACTACATGCGATTCAGTGGCACGGACCGCGTAACCGTCCCGTCGTCGGCCGTGGCCACCGTGGACTCGAGCCTGACCATCGAGTTCTGGGCGAAGGGCGCAGCCTCCCAGCCCAGGAACGACCATATCGTGGAGGCGGGGAATACGGGCGGTCGCGTGATCAACATCCACCTGCCGTGGGGTACCGGCACCGTCTACTGGGACGCGGGCGGTCGGCTCTCGGGCGCCAACAACCGACTGAGCAAGGACGCCAAGCCGGGAGAGTACAAGGGCCGGTGGAACCACTGGGCCTTCACCAAGGACTCAGCAAAGGGCGAGATGCGCATCTACCTGAACGGCGAGCTCTGGCACGAGGCGGGGAACATGAAGAAGGACATCCCCGCAATCGACAGCTTCGTCATCGGCGCGAACCTCCACGGGAGCGGCGGTTGGTACGAGGGCGGGCTGGACGACTTCCGTGTCTGGGACGTCGCCCTGGACGAGGAGACGATCCGGGCCTGGCGGAGCAGCGTCGTCGGAGCGGACCATCCCTTCCTGGAGCACCTGCTTCTGGAGTACCGATTCGACAACGAGGACGTAGGCGGCAGCCGCATCCTGGACAGCTCGCCCCGCGGCAATCACGGGGAGCGCTTCGGCCAGCCGCAGCGAGTGCCCTTCGGGCTCATCGGGCGAGCCGACATCAGGCCGGGGCCGCGAGCGATACTCCGAACGGACAGCATCCCTGCCCCGCGGCTCAGTGTGCAGATCTTCGGGGACGAGGCGACGCCCGAGAGCGTCACGCAGGTGATGGACGTGTGGTTTGCGCACGACTCGTGGTTCGACGGAGACGGGAACTGGCTGGAGGATACGCCCGTCAAGGACGCGATGGTGCTCGAGCAGTACGAGCGCTCCTGGTTCGGCGAGCCCTTCGAAGTCGTGGAGAAGTTCGAGCTGGCCCGATTCATCACGCCGTACGGGTTGAGACTGGACCTGGGAGAGAACGGGTTCACCTGGGTCTACGATGTCACCGACTACGCGCCGCTCCTGCGTGGGAGCGTGGATCTTCAGGCCGGCAACACGTTCGAACTCCTGGACCTCGAGTTCGTGTTCGTGGAGGGCACGCCACCGCGTGAGGTGCTCGACATCCGCAACCTCTGGCCGCTCGCTGACTATGGGTATCGCGAGCTCGCCGACGACGAAGTGCTCGAGCCAGTCGAGATCACGCTCGACCCGGACGCCTCGGGCTTCCGCGTGCGCTCCTGCATCTCGGGCCACGGCCACGCGGGCCCGGACAACTGCTGCGAGTGGGACGCAAAGGAGCACGCGCTCGCAGTCGACGGGCAGGAGCGTTTCCACTGGACCGTCTGGCGCGACTGCGGCATGAACCCGGTGCACCCGCAGGGCGGAACGTGGCAGTTCGACAGGGCGGGATGGTGCCCGGGCACGTTCGTCGATGTCTACGAGCACGAGCTGACGCCGTGGGTGGAGGCGGGCGAGGACGTGGTGCTGAACTACGCCATCGAGTCGTACGACCCCGAGAACGGCGAGGCCGACGGACGCTTCGTCATGTCGCACCAGCTCTTCAGCTACGGGCCGCCGAGCTTCGAATTGGACGCGGCGGTCGAGGACGTCGTCGCCCCTTCCTCGCACGGTGAGCACAAGCGGCTGAACCCCGTGTCAGGAGAGGCCATTGTGCGCATCCGCAACCTCGGTGCTGCTCCGCTGACCGAGCTCACGATCCGCTACGGGTTGGAGGGCGGGCTCATGAGCAGCTTCGCCTGGAAGGGTGAGCTCGCCTTCCTCGACAGCGAGGCCGTCACTCTTCCGGCGCCGGACTGGACCGGCATGAGAGAGGGCTCCCGCTTCTTCGCCGAAGTAGTGCGCCCTAACGGCGGCAGAGACGAGCATCCGTCCAACGATCGCGCCGTCGTCACCGTCGCCGCGCCACACGTTCTCCCGCCCGAGTTCCTGATTCACGTGGAGACTCCGGGCTTCGGGCGAGCTGCGGACAACAGCTACACCATCACCGATCGCGACGGACGGATCGTCGCCGGGCGCGACAGCTTCTCCGATGAGACGACGTACCGTGACAGCATTCAGCTACCTCCCGGCGCGTACACGTTCGAGTTCCTCGACAGCGAAGAGGACGGGCTCATACGGCACTGGTGGCTCAGAGGCTCCGCGCCCGACAGCATCGGAGAGAACGGCGCGCTCGAACTTCTCGATGCCGAGGGCGAGCTCCTGATGGATCTGGGCTACGACTTCGCGGAGAAGCGCACAGTGCGGTTCTTCGTGGGAGACCCGCATTGAGGCCGCGACCCGGGCGATTCTGAGCTTCCAAGATTGCAGAAACTGTGCGATAATCAGTGAGAGAGTTGAGAGGGGTCCGGGCCGGTGAGGACCCAGGTGACTCGAGACGGAGGCGCCGAACATGACGCGAGCCACAACCGACAGCGGTGCGGGTCAGCTGACACTGGAGATCCCTTCGCCGGGCGACCTCCCGGAGCTTCCCGCCGACATCTGGGAGTCGACGCTCGAGCTGTGCCAGCTCCGGTGGCTGGACGACGCCCTGGAGCCGCTGACCCCGTTGGAGGAAAGGATCCGCTTCGCCCGCGCGAAGGCAATGGGGCTCAGGCGGCGGGCGTTCGCGCTTCTGTCGCGCGCCTTCGGGACCGAACCGGAGCCGTACGGTGGGCGGGTGCGTTGGAGCGAGCGCGAGGACGGCACGTCGGAGCCCGGGGCGCCGGGGAAACTGACTCGCGGGCTCCGGGCGGGCGCCCTGGTCGACTCGAGCAAGCTGTGCCTGGGCGGCATCGACGGCTGCCTGGGCAGCTTCAATCTCCTCAGGGC
>JAUWLR010000152.1 GCA_030613615.1 Candidatus Eiseniibacteriota bacterium | reverse complement strand
AGGCAGATACTACAGATCTACCTCGCCTCCAAACCAGCACCCCTCCCGTAGGGGACATTATCTCGTTGCAGTTAGGAGGACAGAATCTCGTTGCTTAAACACTCGACCGCCGGCGCGGGAGGCGTTCCAGCTTGACCCGGTCCGCCCCCCGTGTTACGATTTGATGGAGATTCTACATACGCCACAGGCTGTGGGCTGGCTGGGCCTGAAGGTGCCCTGCCGCGTTTCGAGAGGGAGTGATATGCCAACTACCGAAGAGGTCGGGAGGCGCCTGAAGGAAGTCCGGAAGGTGCAGGAGATGACACTCAAGGATGTCGCCGAGTCCTCCGGGATGTCTCCGACGCACATCTCGGAGATCGAGCGGGGGAAGACGTCACCCACCGTGGGAGCCCTCCGGAGGATCGCGGGCGCCCTGGGAAAGGACACGGCCTTCTTCGTCGAGGACGAGCCGCTGCCGTGCGTCTCGGTCGTCAAGAAGGAGGACAGGGAGACCGTACTCCTGAAAGGCGACGGCGATGCCTTCGTCACTGCCAAGGCACTGACCAGCGGGATTCCCGCGGGCCGCGTGAAGCTGGTTCTCGTGGAAGAGAACGAGGGCGGGACGCTCTCGCTCCACTCGCACGAGGGCGAGGAGGCGATCGTGATGGTGGCGGGCCAGGCCCGTGTGACCGTCGATGACGACGAATTCATCATCGAGCCGGGGGACTGCCTCCACTATTCCGCCAAGTGTGAGCACAGGGCTGTGCTCACGGGCAAGGGAAAGAACAAGGCGCTCTGGATCCGAGTGAGGCCCGGCGCCATACGCTGGTAGCCTCAAGGCCGTAGAGCAGAACCCCCAGACCCGGGGGACAGAACAGATTGAGGCCGGGGAGATTGCTCCCCGGCCTCGACTTCTGGTGTCTCCATTCCCCCCTGCACGTTCCCGCCGCCAGGCTGTCCTGCCTGCGCTGCGGACGTCGGGTGGGTGGATTCGAGACCGGGGCCGGCGAAGAGAGCACCCCGGGGCGGCGTCCGTAGGGCGCGCGCCGGGGAAAGACCGCGGGACGCGCTCTCACGGCGGACCGTCGCTCGTTGACACCGGTCTCGGCGACCTGCTAGCCTCGCTCAGCCTACCGCGGGCGACCGCTCGCGGTACCTGCTCCACATCCGGGGGATGGAAACGTGCCGGAGGCGAAACGTAACTCGAGCGGCGGGGACATCGTCCGTGGCTTCGCGCACATTGGGACGGGGACTCTGATCTCCAGAGTATCGGGCTTCGCGAGGGAGGTGGTCACGGCCGCCTTCTTCGGCGCCGGCACGTCGATGGACATCTTCGTCGCCGCCTTCACCATTCCCAATCTCCTCTGCAGGATTCTCGGTGAGACCACGGTCGAGTCCGCCTTCATGCCACTCTTCAGAGGGCTGCACGCGCGCGGGGAGACGAAGCGAGCCTGGAGGCTGGCTTCGAGAACGCTGGTCAACCTCACGGTGGCTCTCGTCGTGGTGGTGCTGGTCGGCGTCGCTGCGGCGCCGCTTCTCGTCCGCGTCGTGGCGCACGGGTTCACGGGCGAGGTCGCCGAATCCGCCGTCTTCATGACGAGGCTGATGTTCCCCTTCGGTCTCTTCATCGGCCTCGCGGCGCTCATGGGCGCGGTGCTCCTCAGCTTCAGGAGATACCACGTCTACAGCCTCGCACCCGTTCTTCTCAATATCGGGATCATCGTGGCCGTGCTCACGCTGACGGGGCGACTCTCGTACGTCAGTCTGGCGGTGGGCGTGCTGGTCGGCGGGGCACTCCAGTTCCTGGTACAGCTTCCGTTCGTATCGCGGCTGGCGGCCGGCGACGGCGAGCGGCTGCTCAGGTGCGGCGCCGGGCTGAAGGATAAGGACGTGCGGCACGTTGCCACCCTCTCCGGGCCGGTGGTGGTCGCGGCCGCCATCCAGAGGATGGGCGTCATCGTCGATCGGACCATCGCGTCGTTCCTCGTGCCCGGGAGCATCTCGTCGCTCTACTACTCCTTCCGGCTCGTGCATCTCCCGTACGCGATCCTCGCGCTCGCGGCGGGTCGCGCGGTCGCGCCGGCGCTCGCGGAGCAGCACGCGCTGGGCAGGCACGGCGAGTTCAAGGAGACGCTGTTGTCCGGCCTGAGGATGAACCTGACGTTCCTCACGCCTGTCGTCCTGCTCTCTGTCTGGCTCGCCCGGCCGATCGTGGGTGTCGTCTACCAGCGCGGCGCGTTCGACGCGAACGATCTTGCCATGACGGCGTCGGCGCTGGCGATGTACTCCACCGGGCTCCTGGGGATGGGCGCCGTCTTCCTGCTCGTGCGCGCCTTCGCGGCGAAGCTGGACACGAAGACACCCGTCAAGGTCGCGGTTCTGGCGTTCTTCCTGAACGTGGTGCTCAACCTCCTGCTGGTGCGAACACCGCTCAGGCACGCGGGACTGGCGCTCGCGAGCTCGATCTCGTTCTCGGTCCACGCGATCATCCTCTATATGCTACTGAACCGGCGCGCCGCCGCGGTCGGGGCCGCGATTCGACCGGTCGAGATCCTGACGCCCGCGTTCAAGATCCTGGCCTCGGGAGCCGCCCTGATCGTCGTCGTGTGGGCGGGCGATGCCTGGGGCATTGGCGGCTGGCTTGGCATACGATTTGCTGATAACCTCCTGGCACAGCGACTTCTAAGGATGGTCGTGACGAGCGTCGTGGGCGGTGTGACGTACCTGGTCACAGCCTCGCTCCTGGGTCTGGCGGAAATACGCCTTCTGTTGCCGCGCGCGCGGCGCTAGTCATCGCGTCAACGCTTGGGTCGTCGTGTCCGCGCAAGGTGAGAAGCACCCGGTATCCGGTCGCCTACGGACCCGCACCCGAAAGGACGGACATGAGTTCATCGGTTCTGGTCACCGGGGGCGCCGGTTACATCGGCAGCGTGACGGTCGAGAGACTCGTGGCCGCGGGCTGTGGCGTCGTCGTTCTGGACAACCTCAGCAAGGGCCACCGGTCGGCGGTGCGGGCGGGCGTGCCCTTCGTGCCGGGGGACATCGGCGACATCGAGCTTGTCACCGGACTCCTCCGCGAGCACGAGATCGACTCGGTCATCCACTTCGCGGCCATGAGTCTCGTGGGGGAGTCGATGGAGAAGCCCGCGGAGTACTACGACAACAACGTCGTGCGGGGGAGCAGACTTCTGTCGGCCATGTCATCGGTCGGTGTCTCGAAGATCGTCTTCTCGTCGTCCGCCGGGGTCTACGGAGAGCCCGAGTCCGTACCCATCGTCGAGACAGCGCGGACCGAGCCCGTCAACGTGTACGGAGACACCAAGCGCGTCTTCGAGCGGGTGCTGGCATGGCAGGCGCACGCGACCGGGCTGAAGTACATCTCGCTGCGCTACTTCAACGCCGCCGGAGCGTCCTCCGACTGCGGCGAGGACCACAGCCCGGAGTCGCACCTCATTCCCATTGCGCTCCAGGCGGCCGCGGGCACACGCCCGGAGCTGACGGTCTTCGGTAACGACTACGACACACCGGACGGGACATGTATCAGGGACTACATCGACGTGCGCGATCTGTCCGACGCACACATCGCGGCACTGAACGCGCTCGATGAAGGACGGAACGGGATCTACAACCTCGGCAACGGCGAGGGGGCCAGTGTCCTCGATGTCATCGAGACGGCCGAGGCCGTCTCCGGGAAGAAGATCCCCTGGGAGTATGGCCCGAGGCGCGAGGGAGACCCTGCCAGGCTCGTCGCGAGCGCTTCCCTCGCGAAGGAAGCGCTCGGGTGGAAGCCCGCACATCCCGATCTCTCGGATATGATCGGGGCCGCCTGGGAGTGGATGCAGCGATTCCCGGACGGGTATCCGGACTGACGCATGCCACACTGGCAGCGCCCCTATCGGCTTGACATCGCCGGTCCTCGTTGTTAGTATCCGTTTTTGGACATGTGCCGCCCTAGCTCAGTTGGTAGAGCAACGGACTGAAAATCCGTGTGTCCGCAGTTCGATTCTGCGGGGCGGCACCACAGTAGATATGCGGCGGGAACTGAGCTGGTGTAGCTCAGCTGGTAGAGCAACGCATTCGTAATGCGTAGGTCAGCGGTTCGAGTCCGCTCACCAGCTCCAGAATTGCGTCGAGACAGGCGCGGTCGCGATCAGCGGCCGCGTTTCTGCGTTCTGGGGCCTCGTTCCGGGGCCTCGTTCTGGGACCTCGCTGGCCGGGGCTTCCCACTGTCAAAAGGGCGCCGTGTCGCCAGTTGCCGCCGTGGGGGCTGCAACTTCACCTGCCTACCGGCATCAAAAGTACATGTGAGGACAGATCGCGCTCAGTTCCTCAAGCGGGCCCGACGAACCCCCTGTCGGGCCCGCACACATTCTGGACAAAGAGAGTCGATACATTGACACGCACAAGTGATTGTGTTATTATGAGTGTCGAATCGACAGGCGCCGCAGGGCGTCTTCGATCGACAGCAAGTGACCGGTCGCTCGTCGCGTGCGCATCGCGCGGACGAGCGGCGGTGGGATGAGTCTATCGTGGGTGTGTGTCGCTCCTGGCAGTGGTGCTTCGGAGCGATGTGCGCCCGCACGTTCCCATACTGGCGCCCGCATGTGGCGCCAAGGAAAGGGGAAGTGAGATGAAGAGGTTTGCGAGCATCCTGCTGGCGAGCGTCATGCTGTTCGCGATTGCGGGAACGGCCGTGGGTAACATCGGCTGGGCCGGCAACATCTGGCCAGTCAACGGCACCAGCTTCACGTCGAACGACAACATCGGCGTGTATGTGCAGGTCTGGAAGGACGGCTGCACGGGAGGCGCGGGCCCGTGTGCCGACATCTCAGCGACGCTCTACTACCGCTGCACCGGCGACCCGACGTTCACGACGCTTCCGATGCCGTACTTCGGAGCCGCCGGCAACAACGACGAGTTCAGCGGCACGATCCTGAACACGCACGGCTGCACCGAGGTCGAGTTCTACGTTGAGGTCGTCGACGCCGAGGACGGCGAGACACTGTATCCTCAGGACCAGAACGGGAACGACCCGAACTTCTTCCTGCCCATCACCGATGTGACGTCGCAGGACGTTCTCGTCACCTTCCAGATCTGCATCCCGGAAGGCTCGACCGGTGACGTCTGCGTGACCGGCAGCGATCCAGCCATCACAAACTGGGGCCAGCCCGGCGTTCTGATGGCGCAGCCGTGCCCGGCCCAGAGTCCCAACCTCTACGATATCACCGTGACGTTCGCGGCCGGCGCGAACCCCTACGTCCAGTACAAGTACCAGAAGGACGACTGTGCTACGTGGGATTGCGACCCGAACCATGAGTTCGTGATTGATGATTCCGGTCCGACGCAGACTCTTCCGCTGGACACGTGGTGCTGGGGCACGCCTGACTGCCCGGCCTGCG
>JAUWLR010000124.1 GCA_030613615.1 Candidatus Eiseniibacteriota bacterium | reverse complement strand
CCCTGTCGTGCTCCTCCTTGCACGGCTGCGAGTTTGCCTTGCCGTAGATCTCGGAGGTCGAGAACAGGACGACCTTCTTCTTGCCGTCGTTGGCCTTCTGGAGCACGCCCTCCGTGCCCCTGATGTTCGTCTCGAGCGACTTCAGGGGGTTGTTGATGATGTAGGCCACGCCGACGGCCGCCGCGAGGTGGAAGACGACGTCCACCTTGGACGTCATGTCGGCGACGATCCGCTCGTCGAGGATCGTATCGATAACGTAGTCGAAATCGGGATTCCCCTCAAGGTGCGCGATGTTTTCGAAACGACCGGTAGACAGGTCGTCAATGACCGAGACCTTGTCGCCCCTCTCGAGGAGCGCTTCGACGAGATGAGAACCGATGAAACCGGCACCGCCGGTGACGAGAGCTTTCATTCGAGCTTGCGCCCTCCATGGTCGAGGCCAGTCCCGATACTGAGACGTGGACGGAACCGCCGTGATTCACTCCCTCCAGAACACTGAATATACAACTCGGACGGCCTGAAGAGCAACCGATTTCGCCATCACTCTGAAGTATGCCCAGGTCCCTCCCTCAAAGGGGTGCAAGGGGCATGCCTCTAGCCGGCAGGTGGCACACGGACCCCGTCCGGGGCGCGGAGCGCGGCCTGACCGGGAGCGCTCAGAAACCGAGACGTCAGGGGACGGTAGTGCTCACGGGCGGGCGACCGCTATCCAGTCGCGGCCGAGGTCGATGAGCGACAGGCGCTCGGGCGGAACGCCGGCGGCGGCGAAGAGGTCAAGCACCTCTCGCTTCGTGTAGAACCTGACGAAGCTCCTCGAGAGCAGGAAACGCAGTCTCCGAATCGGCACGCGCCACTCCCAGTATTTCGGGAAGGACGCGAGTATGCGCCCTGAGCACATTTCCACCATGAACCTGAGATCGACGAGCGGCTCCTCGAGATAGTCGAAGTAGCCGGTGGCCACCACGGCCTCGAACTTCTCGTCGCTGGAGAAATCCTTGAACTCGGCGACATGGAATTCGCACGTGTCGGACACGCCCTGGCGCTCCGCCCCCTCCCTTGCGATCCTAATCATCTCCTCAGCGAAATCCACACCTACGATGCGGGACGCGCCCTCGGCCGCCAGGGCCAGCGCGTAGCGGCCAGGACCGCAGCCGACGTCCAGGACCTTCCAGTCTCCAGGGAGCGGGGCGAGGTTACAGATGAGCTGGAAGCGCTCGACCACCACACGCCGGAAGGCGCGGTCGATAACGCGCTGATAGAGCGGCTTCCGCTCGTCGTAGACGGCATCGAAGCGAGCTGCCGCGCGATCGAAGTGCTCACGTACGATGTTACTTGAACTCATGTTCCATGACCTTTCCGAGTGGCTCGAAGGAGAAGTCGGACAGGAGACGCAGAAGCTTACCGCGCGTCGACCGCAGATTCCAGTAGTGCGTCAACCTCGGCTTCCAATGGAACGGGACGCGAGGGTGGTCCGGGTCGAGTTCCCAAGGGTGGATGTAGAAGACGACTGGCCTGCCCTCGCCCTCGAGGCGCCTCACGTGCGCGCGCGTCAGGGCGTAGGGGTAGATTCTGAAATAGGCCCCTCCGGTGGCGGGCAACCTGCGGCCGGGGTAGTCCACGACCGACAGCGGGAACTCAAAGATGGTCCCGGAGGGTGTCGCGACCGGTCCGGGAGCCGTGTCGAAGCCCGATATGCCGTACCTCCAGTTCCTGACGGGGAAAACGCTCGAGTCACACCGAAACCCCAGTTTCACCAGGACGTCGAGTGCCCACAGCGACTGCCGCGTGACTGAGAAGTAGGCGGCGCGGTACGCCGTAACCGGCGCCCCCGCGATGTCCTCGATGACCTTCTTAGCGTCTGCGGTCTCCGCGCGAAACCGCTCGCGGGTCATCGAGTAGAGAAGGTCGTGAGACCAGCCGTGGCAGCCGATCTCGTGACCGGCGGCTACGAGGCCTCGCACGAGCTCAGGGTTGTCACGGGCGACGGGTCCCAGGAAAAAGAACGTGCCCAGGGCCGAGTGCTCGGCCATCGCGCCCGTGAGGACGTCCATGCCAAGGCGCAGGCGGCGCTCCGCGGACGCCTTCGTCTCAGAGGCGATGGGTATTCCGTCGAACCAGTCCTCGACGTCGACCGTGAAGGCGTGCAGCACGATACCCCCCGTCTCGCGGGTCGTGAGTTCAGTCAGGCCTTCCGTGAGCGGAGCAGGCCGTCGTAGAGGTTCTCGAGGTCCAGTATCATCTGGCCTTCCGAGAACGCCCTGTCGAACTCCTCCGAAGCGGCTCTGCTCATCGCTGAGCGCCGCGGTGCGTCCTCGACAAGGGCGGTCAAAAGCGCTGCCATCTCGTCCACTGCGCCGCGCGACACCAGGTGTCCGTTCTTCCCCTCGACCACGGCCTCCGCTATGCCCGCCGTGTCGTACGCTAGCACGGGAACGCCGGTCGCCAGGGCCTGCAGCACGACGCGCGGCAACCCCTCCCACAGCGACGTCAGCACGAACACGTCCATCGCCCTCAGCAGGTCGGGCACGTCGTCGCGGACGCCCAGTATCCTCAGTGCCTCACCCAACCCTGCCGCCTCCGCCGCTTCTTCCACCGCAGTGCGCATCGGCCCGTCCCCAACATAGACGAACGTGACACTCTCGTGGCCATCGACAACCGCCGTCGCGAGCTTCACGAAGTCCATGGGGTTCTTCTGTGGAGTAAGTCTGCCCACGGAGCCCACGACGATGTGACCGTCCGGAATGCCCAGCTGCTTGCGGACGGCACGCCCCCTGCCTTCGTCCGGATGGAACCGGCCGAGAGGGATGCCGCTTCGTATCAGCAGGTAGTCGGATGGCCCGCCGATGCCCGCCTCGAGGCCGACCGCCGTCGTCTTGTTCGAAACGGATATCATCGGGTGAGTCCAGGGCTCGAGGACCTTCTCGGCAGTGGTGAAGGACCACCTTAGAAGCGGGTGCATCCGGTCGTGAAAACTCCATCCGTGGTGTGTGTGCGTGACGTGCGGCACCCCCGCCAGCTTGGCCGCGATGCGCCCGAGAAACCCCGCTTTGGAGCAGTGGGTGTGGACGATGTCGAAGCGCTCGCGGCGGAGCAGGCGCGTGAGCTGAACGAGCATGAGCAGGTCCCTGAAGGGGCTGATCTCGCGCACCATGTTCGGCAGCACGCGGACGACGATCCCCCGCGATCGCGCGTCCGCCATCAGGGAGCCCTCCGCTCCGGCCTGCGGTCCGGTCCAGAGCTGCGAATCGTACCTCGCAGGGTCCACCCGTTCTACCGAGGCGATCGTGTTCTCTTGCGCACCACCAACGATGAGACGCGTTATGAGATGAAGCACTCGTTTGCGCGGACGCGGCAAACCGGAGCGAAGAAGCTCATCGTAGATCCCGCCCGTCACCGACGCGTAGTCCGATCTCTCCTTCACCCACGCGAGCCCCTCGCGCGCCAGCTCGGCGAAGTGGACGGGCTCGGCGCAGATCTCGAGCACCTTCTCCGCCACGTCGACGGGCGACGAGGAGTCGACGTAGCATCGCTCGAGAGCGGCGGGCAGGGCCTCGTCCGTGCCCGGCACACGCCTGATGAGCGGGATCCTGCCGCGCGCGAGCATCTCGAGGATGGTGAGAGGCAGCCCCTCGTAGTCGGAGACCATGAGTACGATGTCGGTGTCGTCGAGCACGCGGGCCACGTCAGAGACGGGCGGACGGAAGTCGATTCTGTCACGGATCCCGAGGCTCGTTGCCAGCTCCTCGAGCGCCCGGAGTTCCTGCCCCTCCCCGACCACCCGGAACGAGAACCGACCGGGGAAACGCCGCTCGAGCTCGGCCGCGGCCTTGACGTAGATATCGAGCCTCTTCTGAGCGTGCAGGCGGCCGATTGCCAGCAGCCTCACCGGCTCACCCTCCCTGAAGAAAGGTGCCGGGCTCGCCGCGATCGGCACGGACGGCGGGCTCTGCAGAACAGGCGGCAGCATCCCTGCCGGACAGAGGTGCGCCTTCGCCGAGGCGACGGCGTCGCTGACGGCGAGCACGTCAACTCCCTTGAGAATATAGCGCTCGAACAGCTTGACGGCAGGCGTGAAGAGCGGGTCGACGTTGTGCTTGGTCGAGAGCCTGGCGGCCCTGCCCCGGAACCCGACGTACGCGGCTATGTCTCCCGGAATCAGGTGCGAGTGGACCAGGTCGGGTTTGAGCAGGGCCGCGTAGTCGGCAGCCCGCTTCCAGTCGGCAGGCCGTCTCCAGCCCGAGAGCCCGGCGACGTGCACGGGCACGCCGCGCGCCCGGAGTTCCTCGCCTATCTCCCCCGCGTGGGTCAGGCACAGCACCTCGAACCTGTAGCGCTCTGAGAGCGGCCCGGCGACCAGCGTCTCCACGAGACGCTGGGCCCCGCCGTACTCCATATTAGGGATTACGTGGAGAATGCTCCTGCGCGCGTCCTCTGCGTGACCCGGCGCGGCCTCCGGGAAGCGGAACAGCCTGGACGGGTGGCCGTTCTGCACGCCCTCCGAGGTTGACCAGCGGAACGCCGCGAGCTCCCGGGCCAGAATGCGGTATATGGCGGCCCGCTTCCCGGACTCGGGACGGCGCCCGAGGACTCCCAGCCGCGCGTCGGCCCTGTAGAGCCACGACCGGAGGACCAGGCGGAGGCGCCAGAGCCGGCGTATCCTCTCGGGCGCGACGCCCTCCCCCTCACAGAAGTAGTGGAAGTCCGCGAGCACGCGCGCGGCGAAAGACGGGAGCTCGTCCAGACGAGTGGAAGCGCCGCCCTCATGTTCGAACAGCGCGTCCGTGACGACGCCGACCGCGAGCCCGCTCCGGACCGCGCGGCGGCACCACTCAATATCCTCATCGTAGAGAAAGTACTCGGCGTCCATGGGACCGAGCACCGCGAGTGTCTCACGGTGCACGCCCATGACGGCGCCGCTTATCACCGGCACGGGCACGATGCCGGACTCCCGGGAACCTCCTGCCCGCGTCGCGTCGTCGCATAGGGAGGACCGTCTCGGCCGCACGAACAGGCCCTCTCTCAGTATGTCGCCCGGACGCGGGAGCGCGCGTGCCGTATTCGGGGAAGGCCTCCCGCTACCGTCCACAAGGACGCCACCGAGAAGCGCGTAGTGCCTGTTCGCATCTACTGCGTCGGCCAGAGCGGCCAGAGCCCCGGGCCTGGGCGCGACATCGGCGTTGAGTACGATGAGGACGTCACCCGACGCCTCCTCGAGGCCGCGGTTGACGGCCGACGCATATCCGCAGTTCTCGGACTCGTGAACAAGCCTGGCCGCCGGCACCTCACTGCCCATCAGATCGGGGCTCCCGTCGGTCGAGCAGTTGTCGACAACGACGAGCTCCCAGGCCGTACCCGCGAGCTGCTCAGATACGCCGCGCAGGTTCTCGGCTGCCGCCCGGCCACCGTTGTAGTTGACTACGATGACGCTGGTAGAGGTCGGCATCAGGCGATCTCCCTACGCGCGACCGATTGCTCGCGCATCCGCTCAGCTATGGCAAACAGAAGCCACAGGACGAAGTTGCCGGCCGGGTAGGCCGCAGGAAAGAACATGGCGTGCATGTAGAAAGCCACGCCCGCCGTCAGGACGCCCGCCCTTGGCCACTCAGCATCCGGCAGCTGACCGCGCGGCCTCACCGCGTTCCGGAAGAAGAGCACGCACAGGAGAAGGGTGAGTACGATGCCCGGCAGACCGAGCGCCACTCCGCGTTGGAGGAAGTAGTTCTCGGCCGCGAACGCCACCGCCGCGGCGCGCGTCACCCTGTAGTCGTGCTCGAGCGCGCTCCGCACATTGCCCCAACCAACACCCAGGAGCGGGCTGTCTCGAAGAACCGCCATCGACTGGCTGTACGTGACCAACCTGGCGGCCCCCGTGGTCGCCTGGCCCGTGAGCACTTTGCCGAGCTTCGTCGTCAGCGCGGGCGGGGCAACCAGCAGCAGGGCGACAAGCAGGACCGGCGCGAGGAAGACGATGCGGCGCCGGCGCTCCAAGATGATGGTGGTGACCACGGCTGCGAACATACCCAGCAGTCCACCGATGGACGAGGTGAAGAGGTTGCAGACAGCTCCGGCCGCGCCGATGAGGAGCAGGAACCGCTTGAGCCCCCTGTTGAGGGACGACGACAGCAGCCCGAGCGACAGGCCGAGCCCGATGGCCAGGTAGTGCGCGAGGTGGAGCGGGTGTCTGAAGGTCGCGAAAATGCGCACGTTCTTCCGGCCGAGGGCGTCCCATGCGGGGTAGTGCACCGACCAGTCCGGCAAGTCTGCGCCATACGGCAGCGACGCCTGATAGAATCCGTAGATGATGACCGGGATGAGGCCGACCATCACGGCAACAAGCGCCCTGCCCGCGTCGCGTCCGCTCCGCACCATGCTCCTGGCAACGAAGAGCATCGCGACCTGACCCACGATGCGGTAGACGGCGTTGACGCCCCAGAAGAGTCGGGACGCGGTGACGAGCCCGGGAAGACTGAGCACGATGATGATAAGACCGATGCGGAAGGCAGGGCTCTCGCGCCACGTGGGACTCAGACCCTCTCGACGAATCGCTATCACGAACAGGGCGAAAAGAAGCAGGTCCGTCGGGAAGAGCGATGCCGTACCAACGATGTCGATGGACAGGGGCTCACGGAGCGGGATCGAGACCAGCAGGAGGAACCAGAGCCCCTGCCTCGCTCCGAACTTCCATACGAGCACCGCCCCGACAGCGACGCCCACGATCCCCAGTGCCACGCCCAGTGGA
>JAUWLR010000273.1 GCA_030613615.1 Candidatus Eiseniibacteriota bacterium | reverse complement strand
GCAGAGCCCCACACCGATCACGACCGCGTCGAACCCGCTCTTGAGAAGTGCGCCAACGTCCTTCTCGTCTCGCCCGAGGTGCACGTCGGCGCCCAGCCTCCCGATGTAGTCGAGCTCGCTCTCGACGAACCCGCGGTCCAGTCGGAACGGTGGGATACCCTGCGTGAGAACTCCGCCCATCGAATCGGCGCGCTCAAAGATCTCCACGCCGAAGCCTCGCTTCCTGAGCTCAGCGGCGGCGGCCAGACCGGCCGGGCCCGCGCCCAGGACGGCGATCTTCTCTCCCCTTCTCTCGGCCGGCACAGGCAAAGGCGCCAGCGTGCCCAGCTCGATGTCGCCCGCGAACCTCTGAAGACCTGCTATGTCGATGGGCATGTCCAGGTTGCCGCGCGTGCAGTTCTCCATGCAGAGGATCTCCTGTGGGCAGACGCGCCCGCAGATCCCTACCAGCAGGTTCGCCTCACGGATCAGACGCGCCGCACCCCGGAAGTTCCCGAACCGTATCTTCCTTATGAACCTGCGGACATCGACCCCGGCCGGGCATCCGTCCAGACACGGAGCCTCGTCGCACATGAGACAGCGCGATGCCTCCAGCACTGCCTCGTGCGGCGAGTAGGTCCGCCCCGACTCGCTCAGCTCTTCGACCTTCTGCGCGCGATCCGCCATCTCGTCAGCCCCCTGCGTCCAGCCCCAAGCCAAATTGCGTCTGTCCTCGCTGCGGGCCGCCGCTGAGCCTGACCGACAGCCCCAGCCCAGCGGGCAACCCCGTCTTGACGCGAATATACCACCTCGCTCCCGGCACATTCAAGGAGGTGAGCCCGAACTCGCCCGGGAGGCGAGGCTCGTACTGGACGAGCGAGGCCACGGCTCCCTGTGAGATCATCGATGTCAGACCGGCCGTGTAGGAACTTCTGCCCGCGATGCTGCCGTCGATCCTCAGGGCGACTGCCAGAGCTGACCCCTCTTCCCATCCGTCAGAGAGAGATGTGACGCGCCACCCCGAGACCGTCACCGGCACAGCCCCTTTCGTTCGCAGTGACACTCGGATCCGGCGCACAATGCCCTCCCGGGTCACCGTGGGATCCCCCTCGCTGTCGCTGCGCGCACGGATCTTCGACTCGACCGCGACGCGCCAGTTCCGCTTCGTCCTGAGCTCGCCGCCGATGGTCACTGACGCCGAGTCGTTCGGCAGCTCCGAGTGGTAGGAACGCCACGGTCGCCTCGTCACGCGGCTCGCGGCCCAGACCTTCCAGTCGGCTCCGGAGCGGTACTCGGCGCCCACCCACCCGACGGCGCCGTTCGACCCGCCCGAGAAGCCGGGGACGCCTCCACCCAGCGGCGACCAGTAATCTCGGGACAGGTACGCCCCGCCGGCGCTCACGCGGCAGCCTCCGCGCCGCAGCCGGGCAGCGGCCAGAGCGGCGATGCCGCCCGCCGAGGTTGTCGCCACCTCGCACCCGGCACACAATCCGCCGATCGAAGCCCGAACATCGAACCCGCCCGCCGTCAGTTCCTCACCGCAGAACCTGAAGCGCTGCCTCACCGGGTCGCCTGGCGCCAGCTCCGGCGAGAAGCCGAAGCGAAGCAACGAGGCCGAGAGTTCGAGCCCGGCGATTCGTTCGACGCTGACGCGGACGCCCGCGAGCGACTCATCCAGGGAGAGCGCACCTTCCCTCTCTCCCTCGGTGCGATGGTACCCTGTCGTCCTTAT
>JAUWLR010000225.1 GCA_030613615.1 Candidatus Eiseniibacteriota bacterium | reverse complement strand
GGCGGGCTCGATCTGCCGCCGGGCATGCAGCTTCCGTTCTGAGGACTCTCCTGGGCGCGATGGCCGTATCCGAGATCGACCGCCTGATCGAGCTGCTGGCGCGCCTGCCCGGCCTCGGGCCGCGCTCGGCGCGCCGCGCGGTGCTCCATCTTATCAAGAAACGCGAGGCCTTGCTGCTGCCGCTCGCCACGGCGCTCGCCGCGGCGGCCTCAAGCCCATGACCGTCCGTGTCCGCCGCGCCGCGTTCGCGCAGCAAGGCCTCGGTCCCGACGAGGACGGACGCTCCATCGAGGACGGCCGCAACGCCTCTGCCTGGGATTGCCTCGAAGTCCGATGCGTCGGGCAGTTCGAGCGCCAGCTCCCTCGCCTTCGCCACGACAGCCTGGGCCACCGGGTGCTCGGAGTTTCTCTCCACCGCGGCAGCGGCGCGAACCAGGTCCTCCGCGGTGACGCCGTCGAGGGGGACGACGTCGGTGCAGGACATCTCGCCTCTGGTCAGCGTGCCCGTCTTGTCGAGCACGATCGCACTCAGCTTGTGCGCGGTCTCGAGCGTTTCGCCGCCCTTGATGAAGATGCCCATCTCCGCACCGCGTCCGGTTCCGACCATGATGGCCGTCGGCGTCGCGAGTCCCATTGCGCACGGGCAGGCGATGATGAGCACGGCGACGAGCCTGAGAAGTGCGCCGGTGAACACGGGCTCGGGACCCAGCAGGAGCCACAACACGAACGTGACGAGCGCGAGCCCGATGACCGTCGGCACGAACACGCTCGCCACCTTGTCGGCCAGCCGCTGGATCGGGGCCTTCGAGCCCTGCGCGTCCTCGACCATCTTGATGATGTGAGCGAGCACGGTTTCCTTGCCGGTCCGCGTCGCGCGGAACTCGAAGCTGCCGGTCCGGACGATGGTCGCGCCGACGACCTGGTTGCCGGGCCCCTTGTCGACGGGGAGGCTCTCGCCCGTGATCATCGATTCGTCGATGGCGGAGGCGCCCGTCAGGATCTCTCCATCGACAGGAATCTTCTCGCCGGGTCTCACGCGCACGGTATCGCCGGGCGCCACTTCCTCGACGGGCACCTCGACCTCCGCGCCCTCCCGCACGACGGTCGCCGTGCGGGGCGCCAGGTCGGCCAGACGTCTGATCGCCTGGGACGCCCGGCCCCTGGCGCGCAGCTCGAGGAAGCGGCCCAAGAGTATCAGCGTGATTATCATGGCGCTCGTGTCGAAGTACACGTGGATGTCACCCGGTGACTCCGACAGGAGCGCCGGCGCGAACGTCGCGACCGCGCTGTAGACGTACGCCGCGGACGTGCCGACCGCGACCAGCGTGTTCATGTCGGCGGTGCGGTACTTAGTCGCCGCCCAGAAGCCCCGGAAGAACCTCGCGCCGGCCCAGAACATGACGGGCGTCGCCAGCAGGAAGAGCGTCAGGTGTCGTGCGCGCAGGGGGATGTGCTCGACGAACGGGAAGAGCATCGGCATGCTGCCGACGAAGACCAGCACGGTGAGGAACGAAGCGACGATGAGGTCGCGTTTGAGGCTCGCCGTCTCGCGTTCCTCGCGGTCCGCGCCGCCGGTGCGCGCCGTGGCCTCCGCGGCGACGGGGATGACACGGTAGTCGCCCGCGCGCGCCGCGGCCTCGGCGATGTCGTCCAGGGCCACTGTGTCAGTGACCGCTTCGATGGTGATCTTCGCTGTCGCAAGGTTCACACTTGCCGACAGAACGCCCGGGAGCTCCAGCAGGTTCTTCTCTATCTTCTGGACGCACGAGGCGCAGAAGATCCCCTCGACCTCGGCCTCCAGACGCTCGGTCTCGACCCCGTACCCCGCGCCCCGGATGGCCGCGCCGATATCCGCGGCGCCTGTCCGGGCGCCGTCGAAAACTACGCTCGCGCTGGCGGTAGCCAGGTTGACCGGCGCCTCGCTCACACCGGACACGGCGGCGATCGCCTTCTCGACACGCCCGACGCAGGAGGCGCAGGTCATGCCGGTCACCGGGACTCTCAGTCGGTTTTGGTCACTCACGAATTCGCGCCTCCTTGACACGTCATATATCGTTGGATACCATTCGGCCGTCAACGTAAGTAAGGATCGACACGGGGACCGGACATGCATACGACCTTCAGCGTGCGAACCTCATCGCGGACAACGCTTGTCAACATCACCCGTGATGTCGAGCGTGCCGCCGGGGAACTCGGAGTCACCGACGGCGCGGTGCTCGTGTACTGTCCGCACACGACCGCGGCCATCACCATCAACGAGAGCGCCGACCCCGACGTCGTCAGAGACATCGATTCGAAACTCGCACGTCTCGTCCCGCACGCCGACGGCTACCGGCACTCCGAGGGCAACTCGGACGCGCACGTCAAGTCCAGCCTGGTCGGATGCTCGGAGACCGTGCTCGTCAGCGATGGCGCCCTCGTCCTGGGCACGTGGCAGGGCGTCTTCTTCTGCGAGTTCGACGGGCCCAGGACGCGCACGGTCATGGTAGGCGCGCTCGCGTCCGGCGACTAGTCTCATTATTTGATGCGCCGCGGGAGCGGCAGGATGCTGAAGGAAGGTGAAATGGGTCGGAGTGCAGGCCCGGGACAGACGAGGGGGAGGAGGATACGATCGTGAGACAGTTCATGGTTCTGATCGTGACTCTGCTGGCCACAGCTATTCTCGCAGGCGCGGCGTGCGCGGACGACGTGACCGACGCCATCTCCGCGGCCAACAAGGCCTACGGGGGCGGTGACTACAAGGAGACGAGCACGCAGCTTCAGACGGCGCTGGCGCACGTCAACCAGCAGCTCATCGAACTGCTGGTGGGCGCGCTGCCGGACCCGCCC
>JAUWLR010000128.1 GCA_030613615.1 Candidatus Eiseniibacteriota bacterium | reverse complement strand
CATCGAGAGCATCCGGACGATCTCAAACGGTGAGTTCCTGGCCGCGTTCCCGATGCTCTCTCCCATCTGCACGTTGTCGGAAGCGATGGCGGAGAACATCATCAGGAAGAACATGGCCGTGAAGATGTACACCACGGGGCGCCTGAATCTGTAGATGAGCTCGAACTTGAGGATGTTCCAGAACATTCCGCTCACCTCCCCCGCCCGGAGTCCGTGCCGGTCGTGGGTCCGCCGCCGGCCGCGCGAGGCGACCGGGGATCGCGGGAGATACTGCCTGCTCCGGCCCCGGTCCCGCCGTGCGTGCGAGAGAGCGTGATGAAGTCGACGGCCTCGAGGGCGGGGTCGGCGCCGGCGAAGGCCGGGGCGGGGCGCTCGGCGGCCAGCACGTGGATGATGGTCTGACCGCCGCGCAGCCGCTTGGAGACGACCCTGTGATCCCGCTCGTACTCGGGCAGCGCGGACTTCTCGATGATCTTCTTCCACGTCCTTCCGCGAATGCCCTCGATGGCTTCCTGCGGCGCACCCGTTCGCACGACGCGTCCGTTGTTGATGATGGCCATCGAGCTGCAAACCTCGGCCACGTCGTCGACGATGTGCGTCGAGAGTATGACGATGATGTTCTCGCCGATCTCGGAGAGCAGATTGAGGAATCGATTCCGCTCCTCGGGATCGAGGCCGGCGGTCGGCTCGTCCACGATGATGAGCTTGGGGTCGCCCAGGAGCGCCTGCGCGATCCCGAAGCGCTGCCGCATGCCACCGGAGAACCCGCCCAGCTTCTTCTTCCGGTCGTTCCAGAGGTTCGAGCGCTGGAGCATCGCATCGACGACTTCCTTCCGCTCGCGCGGGTTCGTGATGCCCTTGAGCGTGGCGAGATGCGTCAGCAGGGTCTCGGCGTTCAGGTTCGGGTAGACCCCGAACTCCTGCGGCAGGTAGCCGAGGACGCGGCGCACGGACTCCTTGTCCTTGAGGATGTCGATGTCGCCCAGGCGCGCTCTACCCTCGTCCGGCTCCTGCAGCGTGGCGATGGTCCGCATGAGCGTGGTCTTACCCGAGCCGTTGGGGCCCACCAGCCCGAACATGCCCGTGGGGATGGTCAGCGAGACCCCATTCAGCGCCACCACCCCGTTCGAATACGTCTTCGAGATGTTCTCGATGCGCAGTTCCAATTGTGGCTCCCTGTCTGGTGTGGATGTCCCCGGCCAGCGGGCCGGTATCAGGCAACGCGGCAGGGCCCGTACGGCCCCATCATGCCGCGCACCCATGAGACACCTGTACGTATTCTGAGGTTTTACTCAGTTACGCGGGACGGATTCGCGTGGCGCGCCCGCGCTTGCGGGTTGCGTGGCGCCGTCCCTGGCGCCGGCTCGAACCCAGCCGCCCGCACAAACAGAGGCCCGGGGCGACTGCCCCGAGCCTCTTCTCGTAACTACACGTGCCGAGCGAACCGACCGCTCGTGTCAGGCTACTTCAGCAACGTCATCTTCGTGAACGCGTCCGCTCCGCCCGCGCTGAGCTTGGCGAAGTAGATGCCTGTCGCGAGGCCCTTCCCCGCGTCATCCATACCGTCCCAGACCGCGACAGCCGGACCAGCCGGATACTCCGCGTCGACGAGCGACCGCACGACCTGGCCGTTCACATTGTGAATGGTCAGGGTCACGCGTCCCGCGCTCTCAGGCACCGTGAACGCGATCTTCGTCACCGGATTGAACGGGTTCGGGGAAACGTGGTCGATGGCCAGCCTGTGAATCGGACCGTCATCGACACCCGCAGCCTCGCCGAACCACTCGAGAACCCGGTCCAGCAGGGTGTCCCGATTGTTCGGATAGTCGGCTTCGAAGAAACTCACGCTCTCGAACGGGAAGGACTGGAAGACGACCTTGGAGTCGCCCTCCTGGACCTTGAGACCCAGCACGCCGGGCGTACCCGTGAAGGTGGTCTCGGAGGGCCCCGTCGCCACGAACGCGTCGCTGCTGTTCGGCGGCGGGCCGTACACCAGGTGAAGCGTCATGCCATCGGAGATCGGATCGCCGGAGTCTCCGTACACATAGAGGTCACCGACATCCTCGGTCCACGACGTGATGTGCAGGTAGTCCTGGATGAACGTCGTCGAGGCCAGGCGACTCGAGAGGAAGTTCATGCTCGCGAGGTAGAGGTTCCCGCCGCCGTCCAGATAGTCCATCACGGTCTGCTCATCCTGTCCGGTGAAGGCGAACGAGTTGCCGTTCGCCGCGGTCCAGAGGACCGCCCAGTAGGACGAGAGCAGCGCCAGGTTGGGCCTGCCGAGGTCCTCGGCGACCCACGTCCGCGCCGCGTAGCCGTTGTTGGCGAGCGCGGTCTCCCAGTGCGACTCGTTGCCCCAGCCCATGTCGTCGGCGATGAGGAGGATCGACGGCAGGTCCACGAACGTCGCGAAGGAAGAGACCGCCGTCCTTGAGGGGTTCCCGCCGCTCGTCGAGGTCAGGCTCGTGAGGCACATGCCCTGAACCGTCCCGAGGTTGTCGACCATCCGAGCTTCGAGCTCGACCGTCTCCTCCGGATCGAGAACGAACTGCGACGCGCCGGTCTGCCACGAACCGCCGACCTCGCGGTAGCTGGCCTCCCAGTCGGTCGGGCTCACTCCGCCTGGCAACTCGTCCTGCGCGATGCTCACGGTCACCGTGTCGAGCGCGGTGCCCGTGTTCTCGAGCGTTGCCGTGTAGGTGGCGGTCCCGCCGTAGTCGATCTCGCTCGCGTAGACGGGCATCGCCATCGCAACGGCGTATGGATCCGGCATGAGGTGCGCGTTGATGATCTCGAACGGACCGGAAGTATTCTCGAGGAAGACCACGACCTGCAGGTCGCCCGAGGGCTCGAAATCGATGTCGAAGCTCTTGGTGACGATCACGGAGTCACCGGGTGCCGACAGGCTTATCGGTACCGGAGTCGCCGCCTCCACGGCCGTCCACGGGTACGTGGGCGTTGATTCCTCAATGACCACGAACTGCGCCTGCAAGTGCGTGTAGGACACGGTATCGACGGCCTTGAACTTGGCCGTGATCGTGCCCCCGCCCTCCATGACGTAGCCGTGCGACTCGATGATGACCGGCGTCGGGACCGCCAGTCTCCCTACGATGATCGGGTTGTAGACGGAGTACGCGTTTGACCCGGCGCCGACGACTTCCACGACCGCGTCGAAGTTGCACTCGGGAATACCGCTCACGTCGTAGAGGCTTGCACGGCTGCTGCTTGCGGGGATCTGGTATGCATCGGAAACGTGCCAGTAGATGCAAACGAGGCTTTCAGTGCCGTAGTCTTCCTGCAGCTGCGAGAGCGCCGCACGGGCGTTCGGGCAGTAGCTTCACCATGTCGCTCCGAAGAGCTCAGCCAGCACAGCTCTCTCGGCCGCGACGGCCGGCACGACGACCGTCAGCAGAATCCCGACGGCCATGAACAGAATCGCCAGTCGCTTCACCACGCTGCTCTCCTTCCGCGGTGTTACCGCACCAGTAAATCAGGCCCGTGCCGCCTGGGTCACTGGGGAGGCAGCGTTCCTGCTCGCTATCGACTCTTCAGTTCCATCGCTGCTGGAATTATCCATGGAATCCGCATGCTTGCCTAGAGCGAATGCGTAATCCACGAGCACAGTTTACCACATACTGGGTAGGAATTCAAACAATTGCTGCGACGGCGGTCAGATGCGTGCCAAGATGCCCTTGAGGACGAGGGCCGCGAGCAGCGAGTAGGTCACATTGACCATGGTCCCCGCCAGGAAATAGAGTGAGTTGGTGCTCATGTCTTCGCGCCTGACGAACGCCTTGGCGGCAAAGATCACGGAGAGGGCCGTGTAGGCCCCCGCCAGCACAAATGCCACGATCAGGATGTTCTCACACTTCCCCACCACGACACCGGTGTCGCGCACTCGCTGCGCGAGCTTGCCCTCGACGTCCTCCTTGGCAATCCCTTTGAGCACGCCGTTGACCACGCGCCCGCTAGTCACCATCAGGAGGATGCTACCGACAGCGGCGATGCCAAGCCCGGCCCATTCACTCATTGCGTCCGCCCTCCTCGATTCGCCTCGCGTACTCCCCGAACGCACTGTTCAGCCGCGCTTCCACCAACCGCACCTGCTTGTAGTCTGCCGACACCAGCGCATGGGATATGGCCTGCTGGCTCACATCCAGTTCGGCGCCTGCACGCGCCTGCGTCCCAAGCCTCTCGTACTCCCTTACGGCTTCCCACTGTCGCTCCGATCTCCTGGCCTTCGCCATTTGAATCAGGCTCGTCGCTCCCGCCAGAGCATCATCGAAGGCCGAATCCTCGACCGCCATTCCGAAGGGCAATCGGTTGGCCTTCAGTTCCGCCATGATCGCCGCGGCCTTGTGGAACGCGGGTCCGTCCATCCGCCCCACCTCAGTGCTCTGCAGTCCCGTGTCCACCTCTCCCCGAGCCAGCGCGAATCTCATTCGCTGAGGGTAGAGCGCTCGCCCAACCGCATCGACGATCTCGTAGACCCCCGACACCGAACGCAGCACCGCGCCGATCTCGTCTATCCCCTTGAGGATCGCGAACGCCGCCCGGAGCTGTCGCTCGTGGTCGCGATTCAGCCGGCCGCAGATCGCTTCCAGGAGGCGCTGGAACTCGTCCCGCTTCTCTATCCGGCGCGAGTCCTCCACATCGCCCAGAAGCACAAGCAGTGTCTCCGACATCACTCTCTCCTTGCTCCACACAAATGACACATGGGTATTTCCATTTACCAATGTGTCACTTGTATGCGAGAACCGTGCCGATGTCAAGTAAGAAACAACACTGACGTGAGTAATTCCAGATACAAACTCTGTATCTGTGACTGGGGAAGGAAACTGGCAAATCCTGGCTCATCGGGAGCTACCTGCCCTGCGGGCCTCCCTACACCGTCGCCTCCATGATGATATTGGCGAGCTGCGTGATGTTGAGGTCGGCGGGCGCCTCCTTGGCGGACCAGAAGAACGCCTCGTCCCAGGTGTGCATGCCCGTGAGATTCGTCCGGCCGAAGAGGTCGGCCTCCTTGATGGTGCCCTTGAGGTCGAAGCCGTGGTTGCCTACCGGGATGAGGTCCGGACCCCTGGCGCTCTCCGGCCCCGAGTAGATCTCGTCCCGCTCGAAGACGCGCTCGATGACCGGCTTCCCTTCGTACTGAAGCTCGGCCAAGCCCGCCTTGATCTCGTCCATGATGTCCCTGGCCGACGCGTCGTCGACGCTCCCCTTCGGGAAGCGGCCCTTCCGGTTCAGGTAGATGCGCCCCGGGTCGATGACGAACGCCTTCGATTTCTCCGCGATGTCCTCGATGGAAGCGGGCGCATCGCTCTCGAAGAAAAGGAACCCGTTCTCGCGGAGCCAGTTGCTGACACGCACCTCCTGCTCGATGCCGCAGAACCCGTGGTCCGAGAGCATGAAGAAACCCTCGCCCTCGTACGTCCGCCCGGAGATCTCGGAGAACCGCCCGTACATCTCGCCGATGAACGCATCGACCTGGCGGTAGTAGTCGAGGAAGGCATCGTGGTACTTGTCTGACGGGTCCTCGTAGGCGTTCCAGATGTAGTGCTGCAGCCTGTCTGTGCCGGTGACGACCACCTGGAAGTAATCCCAGTTTTCCTTGCCCCAGAAGAGGTCGACGGCCCTGAGTCTTCCCTCGAGCGTCTTGCCGAGGTCCTCAATGAGGTAGTCGTGGTCCTCGCGCGCTTGGCGCGTGTCGATGTCGATGGCGTAATCGATGGACTCGAGGCTGTCCAGGACGCGCGCGGGGTAGACCGACTTCTTGAGCGACAGCGCCACGAACCCGGACACCAGAATGCCCGGAATCTCGTGCGCCGGGTAGGTCGAGGGCTGGTTGATGACGATCGAGGTCTTCTTCCTGTCCCCCATCTTCTCCCAGAAGGTCGGGACCTTGAGGTCTCTGAAGTTCGGGAACCGGACGTCGTAGCTACCGGGCTTGGGGTCAAGGAATCCGAAGATGCCGTGCGTGCCCGGGTTGGCGCCGGTCATGAAGGAGGGCCAGCTGACCGCAGAGATCTCCGGGAGCGTGACCTTCATCTTGGCGAGGTGGCCGAGCTCGATGAGCTTCGCAACGTTCGGCATCGTCCCGTTCGCCGCGAGGTCCTGGAGCAGCGGGTACGGCACGCCGTCCAGGCCGACAACGAGTGTCTTCTGCTTCCTGCGTCCGAAGAGTGCCATGCGTCCTCCCGCTGGAATCTCAGTGCCGCGTTTGTCGGCGGCTGTGGGTTACCTCGGCGCTCAGACACACGGCGAAGGCTCGCCGCACCTCAACTCGCGCGTGAGGCAACCCACAGCCACCCACGTACGACTCACAACAGTAGCCCAGAGGAAGGACGCATGCAACTAGCGGACCAGACGGCCGGATCGCCGTAGGTGACCGGCAATCGTGGGCGGCCGTGCGAGGCGCCCCGGAGCCGGCGGGCGTCGCAACGCGCTACGGCGCCTCGCGTAGACGCGCGGAACCGCACGAGAAAGGGCGGGCACCCACTCGGGTGGCCCGCCCTTCTTCATTCGCTGCTGGTTCCTCGTCTACTCCCCGTCGTTCGGGTCGAACGC
>JAUWLR010000212.1 GCA_030613615.1 Candidatus Eiseniibacteriota bacterium | reverse complement strand
CCGGGAAGCGTACGCCCTCCTCGTCGAGTTCAAGGACAGGATCGAACCGAGCCTCGGTCCCTCAGGAGAGCTCGAGAGCATCGCCGACTGGGGAAACAAGCTCGCGGGCACGGCCGTCCGCCTCGCTGGGCTGCTCCACCTGGCCGACCGGGCCATGGAACCCCCGGAGCGCCGGCTCGACCCAATCGGGGAAGGGGAGATGCGCCGGGCCATGTGCATCGCCGACTTCCTCACTGCTCACGCTAGAATCGCCTTCGACTTGATGGAGTCCGACCACGTCGCGCGCGGGGCGCGGCATATCCTTGCGTGGCTCGAGCGCACCGGTGCCGAGAGCTTCGCGGCGCGTGACGCCTATCGGGCGAGCCGGATCCGGTTCCGCGCACCGGCGGAGATGGACCCAGCCCTGGACCTTCTCGTCGACCACGAGGTGATCCGCCGCCGGCCGGCTTCGCCCCGGTTAGGTCCCGGGCGTCCGCCGAGCCCGATGTTCGATGTGAACCCCGCAATCCACGGACAGAATACACAGAATTCGGTGGCCGGACCCTGGGACGGGGGTTCTGTCAATTCTGTCCAGGGTTCGGGGCCCTGTCAGACCGATTCTTCCCTTCTACCGCAGGTTCTCCAAGAGGACGAAACAGGAGGCTTCTGACGATGGCCAAGACCCCCAAAGGCGCACACGAAATACACACAATCACCGAGGTCCGGATCCGGCCGGTGCCGAACGGCAGGGACGGCCTGGTCGCCTTCGCATCCTGCCGGTACGGAGGCGTGCTCCTGAACGATATCGCGATCCGCCGGGACGACTCGGGCCATCTGTACCTGACCTACCCACGGAAGCTCGCGTCCACGGGGCGCCCGCATCCGCTCCACCACCCGATCGACCGGGAGACAGCCGCCCAATTCGAGGCGGCAGTCCTCGGCGAGATCCGGAGGCTCCGCGGAGGTGGGGAAAGGTCCAGTGAGCGATGAAGGCAAGCCGCGCGTCCGAGGACAGGGGCCACCGCACTCGCCGCACGCCCCGCGTCCTCGTGACGGATCCACTCCTCACCGTGGTCGAAAGCCCAGAGGCCGCCGATCCCACCGCTCTCGACGACGCGCTCGAGCTCTTTGTGAGGTGGGCGGTCAGGGCACGCAAACGCGGCCGTCCCGCCGCCATCGAGGCCCCAACTGACGAGAACAGCGCCACTTACGGCTCGGAGAAATGACTTGATGCCGGCGCGCTTTCCGAGGACTGATGGTGCTATGGACCTGGATATGAACACGAACGCGAACGGGAAGACATCCGCTGCAATCTACCTGCGGCGGTCAACCGACCGCCAGGAGAAGTCGCTCGAGGACCAGCGGAAGGAGATCCTCCGCTATGCCTCCGAGCATGGCTTCGGCATAGCGGCCGAGTTCGTGGACGACGGCGTCTCCGGGACGTCGGGGGAGACGCGCAAGGGCTTCCTCGCCATGCTCGACGAGGCGAAGTCGCCCGGGCGCGCGTGGCAGAGCATACTGGTCTGGGACATCAAGCGCTTCGGCCGCATGTCGAGCGACGAGGTCGGGTACTACCGCTGGCTCTTCAAACAGGCCGGAGTCGAAATCATCTACACTTCGGAGGGGTTCACCGGGACGAGCGCCGACAAGTTCCTGCGGTTCTTCAAGCAGGAGGCGGCGCGCGACGAGTCCGCGACGCTCTCCAAGGCGGTCATCCGGGGACTCGTCTCCCTGGCCGATCAGGGTTGGTGGCCGGGCGGAATGGCGCCGTACGGATACGACCTCGGCCACTTCGACCAGGCCGGACGGCTCTTCCAGATCGTTCGCTACATGGGCGCGCGCGACAAGCTGATTCTCGATCCGGAGGGAAGACCGATCCGGACGGTGCGACGCGGTCAGAAGGTGAAGGGCTCTCACGCCGAGCACACCCGACTTCTCCCGAGTCTCCCGGAGCGGGTCGAGGTGGTCCGCCGGATCTTCGACTGGTACGCGGGAGGCTCCAGCCTGGGGTTCAAGTCGATCGCCGATCGGTTGAACCGGGAAGGCGTGGTCTCCCCGAAGGGGAAGGGCTGGGCTCTCTCCTCGATCCGCGTGATTCTCATGAACCCGGTCTACATCGGGCGTGTGGTCTGGAACCGCCGGAGCATGGGGAAGTTCCACCGCATCGCCGACCGCCGGGAGGTCGAACGGGACGGCTGCGGGAAGCGGCGGGTGGACTGGAACGCGCCCGAGGACTGGCTCGTCTACGAGAACGCGCACGAGCCTCTCGTCGCCCGCGCGATCTTCGAACGGGCACAGCGCATCATGAAGGAGCGGGCCGATCGCGCCCGGGCGACAGGGTTCCTCACCGGGAAGGCAAAGGTCTCGCCCTATCTCCTGTCCGGCCTCATGAAGTGCGGTGCTTGCGGAGGCTCGATGCACGGCCGCACGACCTGGAAGGGCAAGCGCCGCAAGGACGGCACGCGGGTCGGCACGCGGTACTACGTCTGCGGCGCAGCCATCACCAAGGGCAAGGCCGTCTGCCAGCCGATCCAGTTCGCGCAGGAGCCGCTGGACGAGTTCGTAGTAGACCTTGTCGGGAAGCGGATGGCCGCGTTCCTCGGGGAGAACGGCCGGGCCATGCTCCGTGGCCTAGTCGAGCGGGAACTCGAGACGGAGGTCGAGGATCCCGGGCCTGAGATGCGCGAGCTCAGAGCTCACCTCGCCGCGCTCAGCACGAAGATCGACTCCGTGATCGACCTGGCCGTATCGTCGCCTGAGAACAAAGACCTTCTGACCGATCGCCTCGGCCGGCTCCGCCGGGACAAGCAGCAGATCGAGAGCCGCCTGAGCGAGCTGGCCGAAGCCCCCACACGGGCCTTCGACCCCGAGGCCGCTGTAGACATAATCCTCGAGGGCCTCGCGGACGCCAGCCGCCTCTTCAAGCACGGGACGATGGAGGAGCGCAAGCGGGTGGTGCGGGCGTTCGTGGAGGGCCTGACGATCGACGGCCTGTCCGGGAGTGGGGAAGTCCGGATGAAGAAACTCCCAGCGACGGAGTTGCCGAGCACTGGGAGTTCTTTCGATATGGTAGCGGGGGCCTGATTCGAACCTGCGACCTTGTCTGATGCTCATTGGTCGAGGCGGGCTGGTTAGCGTTCGCCCCTGCTTGCACCACCCTCTTGCTCTTCACTCGGTGGGCCTACGGCCGCCCCCCAACCATCGCCGGCTCACTCGCGCTGCTCGCCGTGAATTCCATCTCCTCCACCAGAATGTCCGGCGTAACGACGGCC
>JAUWLR010000250.1 GCA_030613615.1 Candidatus Eiseniibacteriota bacterium | reverse complement strand
CGGCAGGTTCATTGCGAACAGGCTGCTGTGGACCGGGCTCGGCGCCGGACTCCTGCTGTTCGCGCGGGCGCGGTTCCGTATGACGGTGGCCGAGGGAGGTGTGTCGCGTCGCAGGAAGAGCGTCGCCGTGGAGGAGGCGCGAGCGACTCCCGCAGCGCTAGCGTTCTCCGGGCCGCTTCCTGCCGTCACCCTCAGCTTCTCGACGCGCGCCAGGCTCGCGCAGCTGGCTCACCAGACGCGCGCGGAGATCGTCGGTATCGTCAGGAGCGTCCCGTTCATCGTCATCATCTGCTTCGGGCTCTTCAACCTCGGTGGAAACCTCTTCGGTGACATCGGCGGGACCGCGAGCTATCCCCTGACACGCATAATGATCACGAACATGGAGGGTAGCTTCTCCATATTCCTCTTCGTATTCCTGCTGATCTACGCCGCGCAGCTCGTGTGGCGTGAGCGCAAGGCGGCGATGCACGAGATACACGGCGCACTGCCGGTGCCGGACTGGCTGCCCGTCGCGTCCAAGATGTCCGCCCTCCTGGTCGTTCAGGTGCTGGCGCTCTCGGCGGCGGTGCTGACGACGATCATCTACCAGGCGGCCAACGGGTACTTCGATTTCGAGCTGGGGCTCTACTTCCGCTGGGTGCTCCTGCTTCAGATGCCGATGATGTTCGCGATGGCGGCGCTGGCGCTCTCGACGCAGGTCTTCACGAACAACAAGCTTGTGGGTTGGGCCATCATGATCGTCTTCTTCATCGTCCAGGAAGTGGCCTACACCATCGGTCTCGAGCACAACCTCGTGATGTATGCCGAGATGCCCAGGACCGTCTACTCCGACATGAACGGCTACGGGCATTACGTCAAGCCGCTCTTCTGGTTCAACCTCTACTGGGTTCTGGTGGCGGGTGTGCTGGTGGTTCTGTCCATCTTCTTCTGGGTGCGCGGCACCGACGTGCGCGGGATGATGCGATGGCGCGAGGCGATAAGGCGGAGGACCGCCCTGCGCGTGGCCACGCTCGTGACCGTCGTGCTGGCCGCGGTCGCCACCGGCGGGTGGATCTTCTACAACACGAACGTCCTGAACCAGTACACCGATTCGAAGCGCGAGAGCCGTATGGCCGCGCTCTACGAGCAGCGCTACAAGCAGTATGAGGGGATCGCGCAGCCGCGCATATCCGATGTCAAACTCGCGATCGACATGTACCCCGAAGAGCGACGGGTCGAGATCAGCGGGAACGTCACGCTGGTCAACAAGACGGACGAGACCATCGAAGAGCTGCATCTTTTGCCCAACGAGTGGCTCGAGTTCAAACGCATGAGTCTGCCCGACGAGTGGATGACCGTGAACGACGAGGAGCTGGGCTACCGCGTCTACGCCCTGCCCGATCCGCTGGAGCCGGGAGAAGAGCTGGTCCTGGACTACGACGCGTCCATCACGAATCCGGGATTCATGAACGGCTATACGAACACGCGGGTGGTCGAGAACGGCACGTTCCTCACGGCCGACGTCGTGGTCCCGCACATCGGCTACATCGCCGACGCTGAGCTCACGGACGAGCATGAGCGGAAGAAGCACGATCTTCCGCCGAAGGAAGGATGGCGGTCGCCCGACGACGCCGTGGGCTTAGGCAACACTATGACGCCGGACGCCGACTGGGTGACGTTCGAGGCCACGCTCTCGACCAGCGCGGACCAGACCGCTCTCACGGTCGGTTACCTGGAGAGCGAGTGGGAAGAGGACGGGCGGAGGTACTTCCATTACGTGATGGACGAGCCGACGCTTCACTTCTACCCGTTCATGTCCGGCCGCTACGCGGTCACGCGGGACCGGTGGAACGACGTCGAGATCGCCATCTACCACCACCCGAAGCACACGTGGAACGTCGAGCGCATGATCGAGTCCGTCCAGGCGTCGCTCGACTACTACACGGAGGCCTACGGTCCCTACCAGCATCGCCAGGTCCGAATCGTCGAGTTCCCGCGCTACAGCCGGTTCGCGCAATCGTTCTCGACCATCATCCCGTACTCGGAGGGCGCGCACTTCGTGAACGACCTGCGCGATGAGGACAACCTCGACATGGTCTACTACATCACCGCGCATGAGATGGCGCACCAGTGGTGGGGCCACCAGGTCTGCGCAGCGTGGGTGAAGGGCGCCATGTTCATGGAGGAGAGCTTCGCGCAGTACTCCGCGCTCATGGTGATGGAACAGGACTACGGCCGCGAGCAGATGGAGAAGTTCCTCTCGTACGAGCT
>JAUWLR010000043.1 GCA_030613615.1 Candidatus Eiseniibacteriota bacterium | reverse complement strand
GCGAGGACATCCTCGAGTGCCCATCCAGAGGCGCCATCAACGTGCACGCGTCGCTTCTTCCTCGGTTCCGTGGCGTAGCGCCGATCAACTGGGTTATCATGACCGGCGAGACGGAGACCGGCGTCACGACCATGTTCATGGCGAAGAAGGTCGATGCCGGCGAGATCATCCTCACGAAGAAGACGCCCATCGCTGATAACGAGACGGCCGGTGAGCTGTACGACAGACTGGCGGTGATGGGGGCGGACCTGCTCATCGAGACGCTGGAACTCGTTGATGCGGGCACGGCGCCCAGGAGCGCTCAGGACCCGGCAGACGTGACCTACGCGCGGAAGCTCAGGAAGTCCGACGGAGAGGTGGACTGGTCCGGGGACGCGGGCCGCGTGTATGATCACGTCCGCGGGACGACCCCGTGGCCCGGAGCGTTCACGTGGTACCGCGGGAGGGTGCTCCGGGTGCTCGAGGCCGCGCGCGGTGAGGACTCGGGGCGCAGGGGCGAACCGGGAGAGATCCTCACGCTCGATGCCGAGAGGGGCATCGAAGTGGCGGTGGGGGATGGCAGCGTCTGGCTGACTCGTCTCGGACCCTCGGGGAAGGGCGCAATGGACGCCGCCTCGTTCGTGCGGGGCTACAAGCCCGAGGTGGGAACGAGGCCGTTCGCGCGACCCGATGACACGTCCGGAGGGCATTGATGGAACTCGGGGAGAAGAAGCTCTTCATCTCCATCGCAGCGGGCGGGCTGGTTCTCCTGGCCGCACTGGCCGGGGCCGCGTGGTATCTTATCGGGCCGCGGCTGTCCGGCTTCCAGGAAGACCTGCCCGCGATCATCGGCGTGGCCGCTCTGCTGGGGTTCGCGGCCATCGCCGTCGGACTCGGGATGATAGCCCTGTCCGCGCTGACCGGCCGGCGCGTGCTCTTCAGCCAGCGGATCACGGCGACGGTCGTGCGCATCCTCTTCCCTCTGGTGTTCATGCTCTCGCGGATCATCCGCATAGATAAGGACAGGGTCAAGCGCTCGTTCATCGCCGTGAACAACGCCCTGGTCGGCGCCGGGCGCGACACGCTGAGAGAAGGCAAGTTGCTGTTGCTGCTGCCTCACTGCCTGCAGTCGACCGACTGTCCGAACAGGATCACGGGCGGCCTCATCGAGAACTGCCAGGGCTGCGGCAAGTGCGTCATCTCCAGCCTTCTCGTACTCGCGAGGAAGCACGGCCTGGCACTGACGGTGGCGACGGGCGGTACGCTGGCGCGCCGCGTCATCGGCGAGGTGAGGCCTGTAGCCATCATCGCAGTCGCCTGCGAGACCGACCTGACCAGCGGGATACAGGACAGCTACCCGCTTCCGGTCTACGGAATTCTGAACGAGCGACCGCACGGCCCGTGCCGTGACACGACCGTCAATCTGGATCGAGTAGAGGAAGCGATAGCCTTCTTCGCTTCCGCCGGAAGGTAGGTGCCCTTGGGCGCGCGGAAGACAGCACTCCTGAGCCTCACCGAGTGGGAGTCCGGCGACCGGAACATCGACGTCGTGCTCGAGCACCGCCTCGTCGGCGCGAACCTGGACGCGAGGGATACTGCACTCGCCCAGAATCTCACCTATGGGGTCCTTCGGTGGAAGGGCAGGCTCGACTGGGTCCTGGACCAGTACGTCAACGGTGGCCTGACGTCGCTTCCCGTCCCCATTCGAAATGCGCTCCGCCTGGGGCTCTATCAGATCGACTACCTTGACAGAATACCGCCTCGCGCTGCGGTCAACGAATCGGTCGAACTCGCGAAGGAGTTTGGGCACAAGGGAACCGCCGGCCTCGTGAACGCCGTGCTGCGCAATATCCTCACATCGCTCAGACCGGACTTCCCGGACATGCGGAAGGACCCGGTGGGCCACATCAGCGTCGTCTACTCTCATCCCAGGGTCCTGATCGAGAGGTGGATCGCCCGGTACGGTATCGAGATGACGGTTGTTTTCTGCGAATACAACAACGAGGTGCCGCGTCTGGTGGCACGCGCGAACGGACTGAGCGCGACGACGCCGGCGCTGGCGCGGGCCCTCAGATCCGAGGGACGTGAGACGCGTCCGGGGCGCTACTTCGACGAATGTCTCGAGATCCTCACCGGAGGTGACGTGTCCGGACTGGACTGCTTCAAGAGCGGAATGATGCAGATACAGGACGAGAGTACGCTTCTGGCCGTGCGACTTCTGGACCCGCGTCCCGGCGAGAACATCATAGACATGTGCGCGGCGCCCGGCGGCAAGACGACCTACATCGCCGAGCGCATGCTCGGGGAGGGGACGATCAAGGCGTTCGAGATCTCCGAAGCGCGCGCCGCCAAGCTGACCAGCAACATCGAGAGGCTTTCGATCAAGAGCTGCGACGTCATTCGGGACGATGCTATCGCCGAGGCCGACGGCACTGCTGACGGCGTCCTGGTGGACGCGCCGTGCACCGGCACGGGCACACTGGGACGGCGAGCCGACTCCCGCTGGAAGTTCGATCTGGACGCGCGCGAGCGCGTGCGTTCTGACACCGAGGAACTCAAGCGAATGCACCCGAGGCAGATCTTCGCGCGCCAGGTCGAACGCCAGCTGCGGTTCCTGCTCAAGGCGGCGACCCTGGTGGACGACGGCGGGAGGATCGTCTACAGCACCTGCTCAATGGAGCCGGAGGAGAACGAGCAGGTGGTAACGCGGTTCCTCGACAAGCGCCCGGACTTCGCGCTGGAGGACGCCTCGGACTTCGTGCCACCGATGTTCGTGGACGGGGGGTTCGTCCGCGTGCTTCCTCACAAACACGCGATCGACGGCGCATTCGCGGCGAGGCTAATCAAGAGCGGACGCGAGCCGCTGGTCATGGAGGCGCAGGAGTCCACCGAACTGGCAATGGAGGCCAAGGAAATTGCGTGAGTCGACCTCGACGTCTGAGAGCGCCGTGGCACGTCTGTTAGGGCGTGTGTTGGGGCGTCATGGTTCTCGTCCGGCATCCGGCAGCACCCCGGAGACCGCTGCCCGTGAGCCCAGACGCGTCGGCCCGGCCGTGCGGCGCGTTCTCCTCCAGATGTCGGCCGTGTTCGCGGCCCTGGTGTGTGCCGCCCTCCTCGTTAACTACGTCATCATGCCCATCATCGTCCGTCGCGGAGACCTCACCGTGACTCCCGATCTCGTGGGAGTGCCGGTAGTTGAGGCCCAGAAGATGGCCGAGGCCGCGGGGGTCAAGATCCGCGTCGATGCCGAACGGCCCGATCCCACGGTGCCGGTCGGCTCGGTCGCGTTTCAGACGCCGCGCGTGGGCACTGAGATCAAGCGGGGCAGGACCGTGGGGCTCATCGTCAGCTCCGGCGCGGACATGAGAAGCCTCCCGATGCTCGCGGGCTTGAACGCCCGGCAGGCGCAGCTCGATGCCGAGCACGCGGGGTTCGCCATCGAGGACGTCGTGGACGTTCACACGAACCACGTTGAGCGGGGCAGGGTCATAGGTACGGACCCGGGCGGGGGCGCTGTGCGGCCGCTCGGGACCGGTGTGCGGATGCTGGTGAGCTTAGGTCCCAAGCCGGTCGAGCTCATGATGCCCTCCCTGGTCGGGAAGACCGCCGAGGAAGCCAGGCTCGTTGTGGAAGCGCTGGGGCTGGTCACGCGCTCGGTCAAGTTCGAACGCGGCCGCCGGGGCCGGAGCCGGTACTCCAGGGAGGTCGTGGTGACTCAGGACCCGGTTGCGGGGTCGCACGTCGTCGAGGGAGAGGGCGTCACGCTGAGAATCGGGAGCTGACCAGGCGAGGGGCAGGCCGATAAGGAGAGCGCGCACATGGCGGAGCGTAGGGTTCTCATCTCACCGTCGATACTGGCGGCCGACTTCACGCGACTGGGTGACGAGATCCGGACGATCGAGGCCGCCGGGGCCGACATGATACACATCGACGTCATGGACGGTCACTTCGTGCCCAACCTGACGATGGGGCCGTTCGTTGTGGAGGCCGTGCGCAGGTGCACCGGCCTTCCCATAGACGCGCATCTCATGATCACCGATCCCGCCGAGCACGCCGCGGCGTTCATCGACGCGGGCGCGGACTTCATCGTCTTCCACAGCGAGGCCTGCAAGGACCCGTCGGCGGTGATCAAGCTCATCCGGTCACGGGGGGCGAAGCCGGGTCTGGCCGTCAATCCTCCTAATCCGGCTGAGAAAATCGAGCCGTTCCTCGACGAGATCGACCTGGCCCTCGTCATGACCGTCAACCCGGGGTTCGCAGGCCAGAGCTTCATTGCGGACGTGATGCCCAAGCTGGCCACACTGGCGCGCTGGAAGCGGGAGAGGGGCCTGGGTTTCTTCATAGAGGTCGACGGCGGCATAGGACCCTCGCAGGCGCCGCTGGTTGTTACGAACGGCGGTGAGATCCTGGTGGCGGCCTCGGCGATCTTCGGGGCCCCGGACGCCGGAGCGGCGCTCGTGGCGCTTCGAGAGGCAGGGGAGTCCGCCCTAGCGTAGGGGGTACCGCCCGGGTCGTCACGTTTCCACTTGCACGATATCTTCCCCTTTGGTATATTCTCTAGGCTGTACCAGTTGCGGGCCCGAAGCTTGACGGCTAGCCGGGGCGGTGCATTGCTGTACCCCCGTGGCGAGCGTTGTGGTCTGCCTGGCCTTGCCCCGTAACCCTCTTGTCCGGGACGCGCCCTTGGGCGCTTCCCGCGCGGGGCAGCAGAGGACTCCGTCGGAGGAAGCGACCAAGGGATGTTCGAACAGCTTTCGGAACATTTCCAGAGCGCGTTCAGGTCGCTCACCGGAAGGGGAAGACTCAGCGAGGCCAACATCGAGGAGGCGCTTCGAGAGGTTCGGCGCGCCCTTCTCGAGGCGGACGTCAACTTCAAGGTCGCGCGCGCGTTCGTGGACGACGTCAAGGTGCGCGCGATCGGCGATGACGTTCTGAAGAGCGTCACGCCGGGCCAGCAGATGATCAAGATCGTCCACGAGGAGCTGGCTGCTCTGCTCGGAGGACGCGCGGACACGTTCCAGATCCCATCGGGTGCACCCGCGGTCGTGATGGTCGTGGGGCTCCAGGGCTCCGGCAAGACGACGTTCTGCGCGAAGCTGGCGAATTACCTCCGGCGGCGTGGCAAGAGTCCCCTGCTTGCCGCAGTGGACACGTATCGCCCGGCGGCCCAGGACCAGCTCGCAACACTCGGTGGACAGCTTGGTCTGCCGGTGCACGTGGGCGAGGCGGACGCGGACCCTGTCGGGATCGCGTCGACCGCGGTTCGCGAGGCCAGAGAGACGGGGTCGGATGTCGTCATCCTGGATACCGCGGGGCGGCTGCACGTCGACGAGAACATGATGTCCGAGCTCGAGCGGATCCGTGAGGCGACGAAGCCTGCCGAGATACTGCTCGTCCTCGACAGCATGACCGGACAGGACGCGGTCAACGTCGCATCGGAGTTCGCCAGCAGGCTCGATTTCTCAGGGGCCGTCCTGACGAAGCTCGACGGTGACACGCGTGGGGGCGCAGCGGTGTCGCTCCGCGCAGTTACCGGCAAGCCCATCAAGTTTGCCGGGGTGGGCGAGAAACTGGACGCGCTCGAGGTGTTTCACCCGGATCGCATGGCGTCGCGGATCCTCGGAATGGGCGACGTCGTGACCCTGGTGGAGCGCGCTCAGGAGGCTACGGACCTCGAGGAAGCGGCGAAGCTCGAGGAGAAGATCCTGAAGGAGAGCCTGACGCTCGAGGACTTCTCCGGGCAGCTTCAGGCGCTCAAGAAGATGGGGCCTCTGGACCAGCTGGTCGGGATGATGCCCGGCATGGGCAAGATGGGCCGTGTCAACGTAGACGAGAGGGCGCTGACGCAGGTGGAGGCGATCATCAACTCGATGACCCCGGACGAGAGACGCAACCCGGGCATCATCGATGGGAGCAGACGGAAGCGCATCGCGAGGGGGAGCGGAACGACCGTTCAGGACATCAACCGGCTCCTCAAGCAGTTCGACGCGATGAAGAAGATGGCAAGGCAGTTCGGGAAGCTGGGGAAGCGCGGGAAGCTTCCCAACCTGACACCATTCGGCATGTGACGGAACCGCGCGTTCCTATGACTTACGCGGATACCGGACAACCCGAGCACACGAGGAGGAAACTAGAGTGGCAGTACGAATCAGACTGCAGCGCAAGGGCGCGAAGCACAGGGCCTTCTACAGGATCGTGGCAGCCGACTCACGGTCGCCCAGGGACGGGCGGTTCATCGAGCAGCTGGGCTACTACGATCCCCTCAAGGAGCCCGCTGACATCAATGTCAACACAGAGAAGGTTCTCGACTGGTTCAGCAAGGGTGCAAAGCCGACCGAGACGGTGAAATCACTCTTCTCTCGGGTTGGGATCATGGAGACGTGGCACGAGGTTCGCCAGGGCAAGTCCTACGATGAGCTCCACCACATCGAGGACGAAGCCCGCAAGCGGGCCGAGGCCGCGGCCGCCATGCAGAAGCGGAAGAAGGAAGAAGTGAAGGTGGCGAAGAAGGGTGCCAAGACGGCCGAAGAGGACGAGGCGAAGCCCGCGGCCGACGAAGCAGGATCCGAGGCGACTGGCGCCGAGGAGGCGGCGGCAGAACCCACGGCGGAACCGCAGGAGGCGGTGGAGGACACACCGGACGCAAGCGCAGCGGCGGGATCGGGCGGTGAGGAGACTGCGGAGACGCCGGCGGAGGCACCGGCGACTGAGGATGCAGCAGTCAAGCCGGCGGAGGCACCGGCGGCTGAAGATGCAACAGTCAAGCCGGCGGAGGCACCGGCGGCTGAAGATGCAGCAGTCAAGCCGGCGGAGGCACCGGCGACTGAAGATGCAGCAGTCGAGCCGGCGGAGGCACCGGCGGCTGAAGATGCGGCAGTCGAGCCGGAGAAGACCAAGGAGTAGCGGAAGTTCATACCGAGTCTCCCGGAAAGGTTCAAGGCTATGTTTGAGGACGAGACCAAGACCACAGAACATACAGACCTCTCACTTCAGGAACTGGTCGAGTTCATTGCACGAGGTCTCGTGACCAGGCCTGACGACGTCACCGTCACCGAGGGAACCAAGGGTGACATGATCGTCTACGAGGTCAGGGTCGCTGACGAGGACAAGGGCCGCGTCATCGGCAAGAACGGGCGGACCGCGAAGGCGCTCCGTGCGATCATCGGCGCGGCGGCGACGAAGGCCGAGAAGAAGGCCACAGTCGAGATCATTGACTAGGTGCTCTCCGGATTCCCGAATGCCGGAGCGACCGCTTCCGAGGGCCGTCCGATGAAACAGCTGGACGACTGGATCGAAGCGGGAGCGATAGTGCGACCACACGGTCTCAAGGGAGAGGTGGTCGTCGATCTGGCCCGGGATCTGTTGAAGGTCGTCACCGAGTCGCTGGAAGTCAGGGTCACCGGCCGCCGAGAGGGGGAGCGTGTCCTGACCGTGGAGCGGGCACGTGACCACAAGGCCCGCAAAGTGGTGCAGTTCAAGGGCGTGAGTACCTTGGAGGACGCTGAGGCCCTTCGTGGCTGGTCGGTCTGGCTGACGAGAGAGCAGATCGGGCCGTTGGAGGAGGACCGCTGGTTCGTCCAGGACATCGTCGGGATTGACGTCTATACGGACGGAGACGAGTACCTTGGGAAGCTCGCCGAGGTGATGCACATGCCGGGGAACGACGTCTACGTCGTTCGGAAGGGCGAGAAGGAGATCCTGCTTCCGGTCATCGACGATGTCATCAGAAGTGTGGACATCGACTCGGGCAGGATGGTGATTCACCTGATGGAGGGACTGGCGTAGGGGGCATCTCTTGAGGATAGACGTCTTGACGCTCTTCCCGGAGATGTTCGAGGGCCCCTTGAGCGAGAGCATTCTCCGGCAGGCACAGGAGAAGGGCCTTCTGACCATCGGCCTTACGAACATCAGGGATTTCGCCAGGGACAAGCACCGGACCGCCGACGACTATCCGTACGGTGGCGGCAGCGGGATGGTGATGAAGCCCGACCCGATCTTCGAGGCTACCGAGAGCGTGCTCGCCGGGGGTTTGGGAGAGACCGCCGAAGGTCCGGGTGAGCCCGCCGTGATTCTTCTCTCGGCGCGCGGCCGGCTCTTCGATCAGGCCCTGGCGGCGGAGCTGGCAACGCGGGAGAGACTCGTTCTCATCTGCGGACGCTACAAGGGTGTCGACGAGCGCGTGACTTCGCTGGTCACGCACGAGATCTCCATCGGCGACTACGTTCTGACCGGCGGAGAGATCGCGGCGATGGTGATAGTGGACGCCGTCGCTCGTCTGGTCCCCGGCGTGCTCGGGGATATCGAGTCGGCCGAGACGGATTCCCACTTCGACGGGCTTCTGGGACCCCCGACCTACACGCGGCCGGAGGAGTACAGGGGGTTGCGGGTGCCGGACGTGCTCGTGTCCGGGAATCACGAGAAAATACGGTTGTGGCGACGGAAGGCCGCGCTGCGAGTGACGAAGGAGAGACGGCCTGATCTTCTGGACGCGACGAAGCTAATCGACGAGGACCTCGAGATCCTCGAAGAGATAGAGCAGGAAGATACAGACGAGTAGACCGAACGGACAGCGCGGGGCCCACGGCCCCAGGGAGTCGAGATGAACGACAGGGTAAGAGAGATAGAACGTGGCCACACGCGTGAGGACATCCCCGAATTTTCGGTCAGTGATACCGTTCGCGTGCACGTTCGTATCCGTGAGGGTAACAAGGAGAGAACGCAGGCGTTCGAGGGAACGGTCATCGCGAGGCAGGGCACCGGCCCCAACGAGACGTTCACGGTGCGCAGGGTGGCGCAGGGCATAGGCGTCGAGAGAGTCTTTCCGGTGTCCTCGCCGAACGTCCAGCAGATCGTGGTCACGCGTCACGGCAAGGCGCGCAGGGCCAAGCTGTACTACCTGAGGAAGAGAACGGGCAAGGCCGCGAAGACAAAGGCACGCGACCTGCGGTAGCGCGGGCGTTCCCCTTGTGAGAGACACGGGCGATGGCTGAATCCGAGACCAGGTGCGGCGACGGGGAAGTCAGCCCGGACGCGGCCGAGACGGGCCGCGACCCGGGTTGCGAGTCGGGCGCCCCGCACGATCTCTCCCATATGACCGTTCGAGAAGTAGGCGAGTACGTCGCCGGAGCTCACCCCGAGCCCGGCGACTCTCTTTGGCGCGCGCTGGAGGGCGATCCCCGAAAGGGCGTGCGAGGCCTGTGCGACCGGCTGGTGCGGCGCAGGAACTCGGAACTCCGTGCGCGCGAGCGCGAGGAGCGGATGCGCAGGAGCGAGGCCGAGCTCTGGGCCCAGGGCGTGGAGCACGTGGCCGGCGTAGACGAGGCCGGACGCGGGCCTCTCGCGGGACCGGTCGTGGCAGGGGCCGTCGTCCTTCCCCGGGACCTCTCGATTCGAGGCATCGACGACTCAAAGAAGCTGACCCCCGCGAAGCGCGAGGCGCTCTTCGAGCTCATCATGCGTGACGCCGTATCGGTCGGCACCGGCATCACGTCAGAGGGTGTCATCGACGAGATCAACATCCTGAAGGCGACGCAACGGGCGATGCGCGAGGCCGTCGCGGGGCTCGACGTGACGCCCTCGCACGTGCTCGTGGACGGTGACCCCATTCCCGCCCTCGACTTCCCGCAGACGGCCATCCGCCAGGGAGACGGCAAGTCCACCGTCATAGCCGCGGCGTCCATCGTGGCCAAGGTCACGAGGGACAGGATGATCGTCGAGCTGGACGATCGCTACCCCGGCTATGGGTTCGCCAGGCACAAGGGCTACGGCACGAAGGAGCACATCTCGGCGCTCATGCGCCTGGGCCCGTGCGAGATACACCGTCGCTCGTTCAGGGTCGTGCTCGACGCGGCGGGCGGGCTCTCGGAGCTCTACTCGGGGTTCCGGGCTGCGCTCCTGGGGGCTTCCGACCCCGAGCGTCTGGACCGCATCGCCCGCGAGATAGCGCGCGAGAAGGAGAGGCTGGTTGCCTTCGAGCTCTCCAAGTTGAGGGGTCTCTACAAACGCTGCTACGTGCGTCTGCGATCGGGCATCCCCGCGGCCCGCTAGACGCGCGATTCGTCATCCCCCTGCACACTGGACGCGCGATCCGTCATCCCCCTGCACACTGGACGCGCGATTCGTCATCCCCCTGCACAAGCGAATTCCCCGTGGAGTATCTCCATGTCCACCAGACAGCTTGGCGAGCTCGCCGAGAGGATCGCCGCGGCGTTCCTCCAGATGAAGGGCTACGCCATACTAGCCACGAACTACAGGTTCCACAGACATGAGATCGACATCGTCGCCGAGGCGGAGGGTCGGATCGTCTTCGTCGAGGTGAAGTGCAGGTCGGGCCGGGGGTACGGTTCCCCTCGCGAGGCAGTCGGGAGGGAGAAAATGCGGCGCATCGTCCACGCGGCCCGAGGATTCCTGGCCGAACGGAACCTCAGCGACACGTCGTCACGTTTCGACGTTGTCGAGGTGCGCATCGAACGCGGCGGTCTGTCACTCGTGGTCGAGCACATAGTCGGGGCGTTCGGCGCCGACAGACGGGGGTGGTGACGGTGCTTGCGAGAGTGCTGAGCGGAGGGCTAAGCGGAATCGATGGGTACGTAGTCAGGGTTGAGGCGGACGTCAGCCGGGGGCTGCCCTCGTTCTCGACGGTCGGCCTCGGCGACAGCGCGGTACGCGAGGGGCGCGACCGTGTGGCCTCGGCCATACGGAACTCGGGATTCAAGTTTCCGATGGAGCGCGTCACCGTCAACCTGGCCCCGGCGGACGTCCGGAAGGAGGGAGCCGGCTTCGATCTGCCCATAGCTTTGGGCATTCTGGCGGCCACCGGACAGGTGGAGGCGAGGGCGCTCGAACGCGTGGCCGTGATGGGAGAGCTGGCGCTCGACGGGTCCACCCGCCGCGTGAAGGGCGTGCTGCCGATGGCCGTGGCCGCGGGACGCGCGGGGCTCACCGGGATAGTCGTTCCCCCGGCCAACGCGAGAGAAGCCTCGGCCGTGGGGCGACTCAGCGTGCTGCCGGTCGCGAGCCTGAAGAGTGCCGTCAGGGTTCGCGCGGGAGGGGAGCCAGATGCTCTCCCCGAGGGCTCTGGCAGCCGTCCCGACCCGGGAGTCCGCGCGGAGGACCTGTCGGACGTTCGCGGACAGGAGCACGCCAAGCGCGCTCTCGAGGTGGCGGCCGCCGGCGGGCACAACCTGCTGATGGTGGGACCGCCGGGCGTGGGGAAGACGATGCTCGCGCGGCGGATGGCGGCGATACTCCCGGATCTGACGGAAGAGGAGGCGCTGATCGTCACGACCATCCACAGCGTCGCGGGTCTGCTTCCCGAGGGGGCCGGGCTCGTCACGACCCGGTCGTTCAGGGCGCCGCACCACACGGTGTCCGCGGCGGGGCTGGTCGGTGGGGGCAACGTTCCGCGTCCAGGAGAGGTCAGTCTGGCGCACAAGGGAGTTCTGTTCCTGGACGAACTCCCGGAGTTCCGTCGGGATGCGCTGGAGGCGTTGAGACAGCCGGTCGAGGAGGGCCGCGTGACCATCACGAGGTCCATGTCGACGGTCTCGTTCCCGTCCGAGTTTGCCCTTGTCGCCAGCATGAACCCCTGCCCGTGCGGCAACCTCGGTCATCCCCGGGTGCCGTGCAGATGCACGCCGCCGGAGATCAGGCGCTACCTGTCGAAGGTCTCCGGGCCCCTTCTCGACAGGATCGACGTCCGCGTCGCGCTGGGGACGCCCGCGTTCGAGGAACTCGCAGGAGGCCCGGCGTGCGACGACACGCGGGGGGCCCGCGAGCGGGTGCTTGCGGCGCGGCGTGTGCAGGAAGAGCGGGCGCAGACCGCCGCCCCGGACCGGGGCGGCTTCGCTCCCGTCAACGCGAGACTCCACGTTGCAGTTCTCGACGACGTCGTACGGATGAGCTCGGAAGCCCGCAGCGTCGTTCGAAGCGCGGTCAGGAAGCTCGACCTGTCTGCGCGCTCCTACCACAAGGTCCTGCGCGTCGCGAGGACCATCGCCGACCTTGTGGGAGCGGGGGCGGTGGCTGCGGAGCACGTGTCCGAGGCCCTGCAGTACAGGTCCGATCCGGGGCTGTCGAGGGCCCCTGGCGGGCGCCTACGCGGGTCATAGGTGCCGGCAGAACGACCCGGTCGACCGCGTACGCGGGCCAAGGGGAGTGCTCTGGAAGGGGGCAGGTGCACAATCCGTCGAAATGGCTTGTAGCTGGACAGGACTATGCTACAAGACTACAATTACGAAGTAAGTCAAGTCCTCAACGGAGGAAGCACCCATGATGAGCACTTCCCGACACGCACTGCTGTGTGCTGTCGTAGCTGTGGCGCTGGCCTCGCTTCAGGTCCCGGCGCCGGCCGAGACGGACGGCGTCACTGACCCTGCGATCGAGGCGATCCAGCGCGAGATCGACGCGAACGGATACAGCTGGACGGCGAAGCGGAACTGGACGACCGATCTGACCGAGGAGGAATTCCAGAGACTACTCGGCGCCCGCATTCCGCCCGAGGTCCTCAGGCGATTCGACGTGCTGGACGCCGGCGATTTCCCGATCGCTCGCGACCTGCCCGACAGCTTCAGCTGGCGGACGCTGGGCGGCGTCACGCCCGTCAAGAGCCAGGGTGGGTGTGGCAGCTGCTGGGACTTCGCGGCGCACAGCGCACTCGAGGCAATGATCCTCATCTACTCCGGAGCCGAACTCGACCTGTCCGAGCAGCAGATCCTGTCGTGCGAGACGGGCGGCTACGGTTGTAGCGGCGGGTGGTACTCCTGGGCCTGGAACTACATCAGGGGGAACGGCTCGGTCGACGAGACGTGCATGCCGTACGAGGCGGACGACACAGTGCCCTGCACCGACGAGCTGTGTGACAAGGTCGCGACCTGCAAGCGCTGGATAGACATCCCAAGGGATGTGGACACCATCAAGACCGCCGTGCTCGACGGTCCCGTGGCTACCACGTTCACCGTCTACAGCGACTTCGGCTCATACGGCTCGGGATGCTACGACCACGAGGACACCGACCCCATCAACCACGCCGTAGCGATCGTCGGATGGGACGACAACAAGTGCGGTCCCGGAGACGGCGCCTGGCTCTGCAAGAACAGCTGGGGCGACTGGTGGGGCGATCTGGGCGGCTTCTTCTGGATCAAGTATGGGGCCGCGGCCGTAGGGACCGCCACGCAGCAGGTCTTCTACTACGCCGGAGACAGCATCGTGCACGACGCGCACACGGTGGATGATTCGACAGGCGACGGAGACGGCTGGTGTGATCCCAGGGAGAGCATCACGATGTCCGTTGCTCTCGAGAACGAGATCGTGTCTCCAGAGCGGCACAATGTAGCGGCGTCGCTCTCGAGCGGAAGTGCGTACGTTACCGTGACGCAGTCCGTAGCAAACTACGGGAGCATGAGTCCCGGAGAGACCAAGTGGGGTCTCTCGTCCTACGCCTTCACCGTGGATGAGTTCGCACCGGCCGGCGAGGTTGTGGAGTTCGTGCTGGACATAACGGCCGACGCGGGCTACGCGGGTTCGGACACGTTCGACGTCGTGCTCGGGGCCACGCCGATCATCCTCGTGGACGACGACGCGGGCGAGGGGACCGAGGCCTACTTCAAGGCGGCGCTCGACAACAACGACTACATCTACCAGAACTGGAACGAGCAGTCCCAGGGACCCATACCGCTGTCGGAACTCGAGCGCTACACCGTCGTGGTCTGGGACTGCGGCTGGGGCGGCAAGCCCGGCAGCGACAACCGTTCCGAGCTATCACCCTTCCTCGACAATGGCGGGCGACTGCTGATATCCGGCGAGGACATCGGCTGGTCGCTCGTCGACGCGGGCAACGCGAGCTCGCGGCAGTGGTACGAGGACTACCTGCACGCTGACTACGTCCTGGATGACTCCGGCTACCGCGATGTCGCCGGCGTGTCCGGCGATCCGATCGGCGACGGGCTCTCGTTCACACTGAACGGACCCGACTCGGCGATGAACCAGGAGTACCCGAGCGAGATCGAGCCGAGGAGCGGCGCGACCGCCGTGTTCCGGTACGACGGGAGCTCGGAGGGCGCCATTCGCTACAGCACCGGGCACCGAGAGATCTACTTCGCGTTCGGTCTCGAGGGCGTCACCGGCTCCGCGATGCGGGACACCATCATGAGACGGAGCCTCGAGTGGCTGGCCGACGGTGCGTGGCCCGATACGGAGCAACCGACAGTGACCGTCACCTACCCGAACGGGGGAGAGGAATTCGAGGGCGGAGCCACACCGAGCATCCTGTGGACGGCTTCGGACAATGTCGGCGTAACGTCGGTCGATATCCTGCGGTCCTGGGACAGCGGCGTGACTTTCCCCGACATCATCGCGACCGATGAAGCGAACGACGGCGTCTTCGTCTGGACCGTCCAGGACAGCTTCAACACGACCTCGCGAATCCGCGTGGTGGCGCGCGACGCAGCCGGGCTGGCACAGAAAGATGACTCCGACGGCGACTTCACGGCTGGATCTGAGACCGGGATCCCGGACGACGTGGAACGTAAGCTCTCACTGTTCCAGAACGCGCCGAACCCGTTCACGCTTGCGACGGGCATCGCGTACTCGGTGCCGCGGGCGGCGCACGTGGAGCTCATGGTCTACGATATCTCCGGGCGCCTCGTTCGGACCCTGGTGGACGCGGAACGCGGGCCCGACGACTACCTGACGCACTGGGACGGCCGCAGGGATGACGGGGACGAGGCCGCGGCGGGGATCTACCTCTACCGCCTCGTGGCCGACGGAAGGGAGCTGACGCGGAAGATGATCCTCCTCCGGTAGCATCGCTGCAGTCGCGTTGTCCAAGAAGGGGACGGGGCTTCACACCGAGGAGCGCTGGACCGCTCCTGCACCCCTCAGAGGGCGACGGGACGTGAGTGGAAAAGGCCCCGTTGTTGTCACTGCGCCCCCGCGGTCGAACCGTGGGGGCGCTCTGCGTGGAGGAGAACGGAAATGAGTATATGCTCAGGAATGTGTGAAGAAACCCCCACCCTGAGCCTGCGGTCAGTGGAGATTGCAGCGGGATTTTTTCTTGACGATGAAACGCAAAAGTGGTATGCTTCCATTGTCATGAAGGGGAGCGGATAGAGCCGTTCCTGAGGAGTGCAGGTGAGTTGTGGGCTAAGACTTGGCTCATTGGCTAGAAGGGGGTGCCTATGAGGTAAGAGGGCGTGGTCCGCAGGCGACACCTGCATTTGTGTGTACGCGAAGCGGAGCGCGCCAGGACTCGGTGCCGGGTTGCAGGGCACCGATTGTGGGGACAGAGGGTTACTTGTTCGATCTCCATCCTGCTACAGGGAGAGCTGAAAATGAAGAGGTTGGTAATTGTTCTGGCCATTATGGCACTGTTCGCGGGCATGGCCACCGCGAAGCTCACCGTCGCTACGCCGACGCAGGAGCTTCAGGACCCGAGCCGCCTTGATCTATTCTGGTATGATGACATCGAGAGCGGCGTCGGTGACTGGACGACCCACGACTTCACGGCGACCGCAGTGCCGCACTTCCACCTGGACACGTACATGGCCTACGAAGGCACGTACTCCTGGTGGTGCGGGACGTTCGACTATGACCTTGACGGTGGCTACGGCAACAGCTGGGATGACTGGCTGATTATCCCGACGACCGACCTGACCGGTGCCACGTATCCGATCCTGACCTACGCGTTCCGTCACGATTCGGAGATCGGCTACGACTACACGTACATTCAGGCCGAGAGCCTGGGCGTCTTCGTGAACCTGAACCGTGGCTACGACGGTGCGGCGCCGTGGACCGACATCGGTATCTACGGCTTCATCCTCCAGACCTACGACAATCCGCTCAACGCGCGTTTCCGCTTCATCTCGGACGGCGCCTGGTCGGATGCGGACGGTCTGTATCTGTCCGTCGGTGGCGCTTTCATGTGCGACATCGTCCAGGTCTTCGACTACTTCGGCGGCCAGGTGTACTTCTTTGACAACGCCGACGACCAGGTCCACATGATTCCGGCGGTCCCCGGCGCGGCCGGTGACTGGTGGCACATCATCGACAGGTGTTGCCCCGCGTATTCGGATCCGCACAGCTGGTGGTGCGGCGACGACGCGGACACGGGCCTGATTCCGCCGGGTCTCCAGGACGGCCTGTTCACGCCGATCATCCCGATCTACGCCATGTCCTGCACGGCCTACATGGCGGTGCACTTCGCGATCCCGACGGTCGACAACGACTACTGCGAGTTCCTGGCCACGCCTGACGGCGCGGACTACTACCACATCGTGTCGTACTGGGGCGACTTCGGTACCTGCTACGGCTGGGGCGGCACGGGCCTCAACGTAGGCTTCGACGTGGGCCAGTTCACCACGCCTCCTGTCACGAGCGCGGGGTTCCTGTGGATCATGAACACCACGGACAACGGTTGCGGCCCGGGTGCCGGCGGTGACGCTGGTATCATGGTCGATGACACCTGGTTCATGGGTGTGCCCGCAGTGCCTGTTGAGGACAGCAGTTGGGGTGAGATCAAGGCCATGTATCGCTAGTAACTAGCTGCAGGTTGCCATACATGGGCAGGGGCCCGGGGTTTCGACCCCGGGCCTCTTCGTTTGTCCGAGGGCTCGCGCTCCAGGCGCGGGCCCTCCCTTGTGTACGGGCCAGCCCCAGCCTGGCGAACCGGCTGGTCCGCGGGATTCGCGCAAGAAGCCCCGGAGCACTGTTGGCGCAGTCGAAATGACTCGCGGTCGTCTCCCCGGAGTGGAACGGGCCTTGCACATATGGCGGCGAGGCTTGCTGCGCTGTGGGGCGCAGCTTCTCGAGGTACGCGGAGGGGGAAGCACAGGCCCTTCCAGAGAGGTCCTTCAGGAATGCGGTTGCAGATTGGGTGTGAGGCATGCCCTTACGCAACCTGAATGGCCGTTCACCGAAACGCGAAATGCACGCGGACAAGGCCTCCTGCCCCGCGAGAGTGGGGGAAGGGGCACGGGGCGAGATTGCAGCCCCGCAGTGAGACGAAGGTGAATTGTTGACAATGGCTAGGCTCATCTGCACGGGAGGTGCGTCTATGAGGTGAGACGGTGCGATCGGGGGAGCGGCGATCTGGAGAGTGTGCCGCGACCGTCGTGCCGATGCGGGGGCTGTGGGAGACACAGCACCCAAGGGGGATTCAGAGGAGTAGTTGGTTAGGTGCAACCTACTCAGTGGGAGAGCGAAAATGAAGAAGCTGTTCATCGTCCTGGCCGTACTGGCTCTTTGCGTGGGCGTGACCTCAGCGAAGCTGACCGAAGCCACGCCGACGTACGAGTTCAGCACGCCCGACCGCGCGAACGCGGTCATCTGGTATGACGACATGGAAGGCGACGTCAGCGCGTATTCGTCGACCGACTTCAGCGCCGGCGCGGCCCCGCACTTCCACCTGGACACGTACATGGCCTACGAAGGCACGTACTCCTGGTGGTGCGGTAACTTCGACTATGACACCGACGGCGGTTACGGCAACAGCTGGGATGACAGACTGGTCATCCCGACGCTGGACCTGAGCGCCGCCACGTATCCGATCCTGACCTACGCGTTCCGTCACGATTCGGAGACGGGCTACGACTACACGTACGTTCAGGCCGAGAGCATGGGCGTATTCGTGAACCTGAACCGTGGTTACGACGGTTCGGCCCCGTGGACCGACATCGGTCTCTACGGGTTCATCCTCCAGACCTACGACAATCCGCTCAACGCGCGCTTCCGCTTCCTGTCGGACGGCGCCTGGTCGGATCAGGACGGTCTGTATCTGTCCGTCGGTGGCGCTTTCATGTGCGACATCGTCAAGGTCTTTGACTACTTCGGCGGCCAGGTGTACTTCATCGACAACGCCGACGACGAGGTCCACCTGATTCCGGCGGTCCCCGGCGCGGCCGGTGACTTCTGGCACCTGATTGACAGGATGTGCCCTGCGTATTCGGATCCGCACAGCTGGTGGTGCGGCGACGACGCCGACACGAGCCTCGTCCCGCCGATGCTGCAGAACGGCCTGTTCTCGCCGCTCGTTGATATCAGCGGCGCGAGCGCCTGCACGGCC
>JAUWLR010000026.1 GCA_030613615.1 Candidatus Eiseniibacteriota bacterium | reverse complement strand
GGGATGACCGACTGTGTCCTCGTCGAGGCCGACTGCCTGTCGAGCGGCGCGACGGGCCGATGCGGCGGAGGGATCCGTCAGCAGTGGAGCACGGAGGCCAACACCCGGCTCGCCATCGAGAGCGTCAGGGAGTTCTCCACGCTCGAGGACGAGCTCGGCGCCGACATCGAGTTTCTCCAGGGCGGCTACCTGGTCCTCGCGTACACCGACGAGGACGTGGCTCAGTTCGAGAGGAACGTCAGTCTCCAGCAGGGACTCGGCCTCGATGTTGCGATCCTGACTCCCGACGAGATCACAGAGCGCGTCGTACCACAGCTCAACACCGACGGAGTCCGCATGGCGACGTACTGCCCGTCGGACGCCAGCGCCAACCCGTTCCTGACCACCGTGGCCTACGCGGACGCGGCGCACCGCCTGGGGGTCGAGATCGAGCTCTTCACCTCGGTCACCCGCGTGCTCACCGAGCGCGGGAGGGTCACGGGCGTTGAGACGTCGAAAGGGACCATCAGCGCTCCGCTCGTGGTCAACGTCGCCGGCAGTCACTCGGTCCCGATAGCTGCGACCGCGGGAGTCGAGCTGCCCATCACTCCGTGCCGCCGACAGATACTCGTCACTGAGCCGCTGGAGCGGTTCTTCCACCCGATGATCATCTCGTTCAGCCTCGGGATCTACTTCAGACAGGTCAAGCACGGCTCGGTGATCGGTGGATTCGGGGACCCGGACGAGCCCGCGGGCTTCAACCAGACGTCGAGCCTCGAGTTTCTCACCACGATGTCGTCGAAGCTGGCGTTCCTCATGCCGCGCCTGAGGTCCGTGAAGATCGTCAGACAGTGGGCCGGCCTGTACGATCTCACACCCGACGCGCAGCCCATCCTCGGCGAGACCGACGGGGTAGAGGGCTTCTTCCAGGCGAGCGGGTTCTCGGGACACGGCTTCATGGTCGCGCCAAAGGTGGCCATACTGGTTGCGCAGGTTGTGGCCGGGCGGAAACCGGACCTCGACATCTCCCGCCTGAACGTGCGCCGCTTCACCGACGGACCCGTGACGACGGACAGGTCGGTCGTCTGAGGAGCGCGTCCTCCCCCACATGCGGGACCCCGCCCTCGGATCACTGCTACGACTTACTCTCGGAGGAAACTATGAGCGTCGAACCCGTAATAGGGGTACGGAATCTCGTCAAACGCTACGGAGAGCTGGTCGCCGTGGACGCGGTCAGCTTCGAGGTGGCCAAGGGGGAGATCTTCGGGCTCCTCGGTCCGAACGGCGCGGGCAAGACCACGATCATATCCATCCTCTCCTGCATCACGCCCCCGACGTCCGGGTCGGCATCGGTCTCAGGAATCGACGGCGTCACGGATTCACTCACGGCCCGCTCGAGGATCGGAGTTGTCCCGCAGGAGATCGCGCTCTACTCGACTCTCTCGGCGCGCGACAACCTGATGTTCTGGGGCAGGATGTACGGGCTGCGCGACCGGACTCTGGCACGGCGCGTGGACGAGCTGCTGGACGTCGTGCAGCTCTCCGACCGCGCCAGCAACAGGATTGACACGTTCTCCGGCGGGATGAAGAGACGAATCAACATTGCGGCCGGGCTGCTCCACCGACCCGACGTGCTGTTCCTCGACGAGCCGACGGTGGGCATAGACCCCCAGACCCGCAGGAGCATCTTGGACCTCGTCAAGGAACTCAACACCGAGGGCCTGACCGTTCTCTACACAACTCACTACCTGGAAGAGGCCGAGTTCCTCTGCGACCGCGTAGGCATCATGGACGAGGGGAAGATGATCGCGGTCGGAACGCGCGACGAACTCACCGAGTCGATCGGGGCGACCGGCGTCATCGAGGTGCGCGCGGACGGACTCAACGATGCCCTGGTCGACTGGCTGGCGTCCCTCTCGGAGGTCAGCGAGGTCGCGAGAACCGACGACGGGCTGACGTTGAACGTCGTCAGTGGCACGAATCTCCTGCCGACCGTCGTCGAGAAGCTGACGGGCAGCGGAGTCGACATCCACTCGGTTGACGTGACAGTTCCCAACCTCGAGAGCGTGTTCCTCCATCTGACAGGGAAGCGATTGGAAGAATGAAGGCTCTGCACATAGCGCTCAAGGACCTTCGGATGAGGCTTCGTGACCGCAACACGTTGGTCATGATGCTGCTCCTTCCCGTGGGTCTGACCGCCATCATCGGCTTCGCGTTCGGAGGCGAGTCGGGCATATCGACGGTCGAGTTTCTGCTGGTCGCTCCCGAGGAGGGCGGTTTCCTGGCGGATGCGGCCGCAGGCCTTCTCAGTCAGCACGAGCTCTTCGAAGTAGAGCGTGCGAGCGAGGAAGAGGCCCGGAGGGTCGTCGCGGCCGGGGAGAGATCTGCGGCCGTCGTGATCCCAGAGGGACTGACGGAGAGCTTGCTTTCGGGCACTCCCACGGAGGTGCGTGTCCTGCGCGACCCCGCCAGCAGCATCAAAGCGGGAATCGTTCAGTCCATGGTCGAGCAGCTCGTCTCCTACTTGTCGGCGGGCAGCGCGCTGGGGCGCGGCGTGTTCGAGACGCTGGACCGCGACCAACCGCTCAGCGACTCTGAGCACCTCGCCCTTTGGGGCTGGATGTTCATGTGGATGCGTGACGCGTGGACTGAGCCCCCGGTGTCTCTCGACGCCACCGACACGGACGCGGACGACTTCGACATCCACGCCTACTTCGCTCCTCGCTTCGCCGTACTCTTCCTGCTCTTCACGATGTTGGCCAGCGCCAAGACCATCCACGAGGAACGAGAGTCCGGCACCTACGAGCGCCTGATGGCCGCGCCTCTGTCGAAGGGCTCGATCATCGCGGGCAAGATGCTCGGTTCATACGTGCTCGCCTCGCTTCAGATTCTCATCCTGATAGCGCTTGGCAGCCTCCTCTTCGGCATCGAGTGGGGCAGCCACCCGGGCGCCACGGTCATCATGGCGCTCGTCACCGCGGCCGGCGCGACGTCGCTCGCGATGCTCATCGCTGCGGCCGCCCGCACCGGCAGGCAGACCGACAGCGTGGGCACTGCGCTCCTTCTCGTGATGTCGCTCCTCGGCGGCAGTATGTGGCCAATCGAGCAGGCGCCCGCGGCCTTCCAGCGAATCGGGCGCTTCACGTTCAACTACTGGGCCAACGGGGGCTTCAAGAAGCTGGTCTTCGACGACGCCGGTCTCGCCGGCATCACTCAGGAGATAGCCATCATATCGGCCATGTCTGCCGTGTTCGTCATGCTGGCCGTTCTGCTGCTCTCCAGACGGCGGGTCTGAGGAAGGGACGCAAGTGAAGAGGATCTGCTCCATAGTAGCGCTCAACGTGAAGGTGCTCCTCTCCGACCGGTCCGCCGTGTTCTGGCTGCTCGCGATGCCTCTGGCCTTCACTTTCGTTTCGGGCATCGCGTTCTCTGGCGGCGGAGGCAGCGACGACGACGCGCCAGTGAGGTACGCCCTGACGGTCGCGAACATGGATGAGGGCAGCAGGGGCGAGGAGCTGCTGGAAGCGATCAGAGCGTCGGACGAGATCGACCTCCTGATGCTCGAAGGCGATGATGCTGACGAGGATGCCCGCCTCCTGGTCGAGGACGGCGACAGGTCGGCGGCCCTCATCATCCCGAGCGACTACAGCGAGAAGCTAACCGCGCAAGACCCCGCAGAACTCACGTTCCACAGGAACCCCGAGCGGATGAACCCGCTTGTCACACGCCAGGCCGTCGAGAGAGTCGTCGCGAAGCTCAATGCGGAGGAGCTGGCGGAGCGGGCCGTGGTCAGCGCGCATGAGGCCGTCCGCGGAACCCCCACGGCAGAGAAAGAACTCGAACTCGCTCAGGCGATTCGGGCGTTCGTCTCCGAGGAACTCGAGAAGCCGGCGATGACGGTCGCAGTCGAGAGACTGGGACGATCCGCGCGGTCGGAGATGCCGGACATGGGGTTCCAGCACTCGTCCCCGGCTATGGCGCTGATGTTCATCCTGCTGAACGGGCTGGCGCTCTCCTCCATGCTGGTCACTGAGAGGCGGGAGAAGACGCTGTCCAGACTCCTTGCCGCTCCGGTACGCAGAAGCGAGATAGTCATCGCGAACCTCGCGTGGCGATTCGCCGTGGGAACGCTGCAGCTCTGGTTCCTCATCGGGTTCGGTGCGCTCGTGTTCGGCGTGGACTGGGGTGATAGCATGCTGGCACTCGCGCTCGTGGGGGCAGCGTACGTCGCGGCCGTCGCGGGGCTGTCGGTCCTGATCGGCAGTCTGTCCAGGAGTTCAAGACGGGCCGAGACCCTCTCGATGACCCTCTCGCTCACGATGTGCGCGCTCGGCGGGGTCTGGTGGCCACTGGAGATCACACCCAAGGCCTACCAGACCGTCGGGCACCTGGTTCCGACCGGCTGGGCCATGGACGCGATGCACAACCTGATGAGCCGCGGCTATGCGCTTTCAGGCGTCATGCCTCAGGTGCTGGTTCTTCTGGGATTCGCTGTTGTGTTCTCGGCCGCGGCGGTCGCCGCGTTCAGATATGAGTAGGCCGGGACGCTGCCCGGCGTCGCCCCGGCCGGTCCCGATCCAGATGCCCCCGACTCAAACTTGCATCCCGCACCGCTACTCCACCACGAAGTTGCTCACCCAGTAGGGACGGTTCACGGGACACGATCGCAGAATGGACGGCCACCCCACCGTCTCCAGCTCCTCGCGGCCCGAGAGTTCCGTCTCAAAAAAGGAATGGACGGCGCCCGCAAAGACGGTCTCGCCCTCGCCCAGGTCCGCCACGACGTAGATGATATCGGGAGTCCCGACCGCGTTTTGTAAGATGCGACCGGTGTCCAGGTCCTCGTATGCCACGTCAGAGAGCAGAACGCACGAGTCTTCGCCTGGCCTGCGCATCGCCTCGTGACCTGCCAGACGCCCGAGGACTCGCGCGTAGTCGGAGAGCGCGGCCCCCACCTCACGGGGAGGCGCACCGTCCGCCAGGATCCCCTTCGACGCCTGCTCGAGCAGCTTCAGGAAGTCGATCAACTCGGACATGTGGTCATCGATAGTGTCGTCCAGCAGGTAGTGTTCCCACAAGCGGTCCCTCAGGTTCTCGAGGAGTTCTCCGAGCCTCGAGTACAACCCAGGGTACGGCTCCACCAGCACGGGGACCCCGGCGGCGCCGGGAGGCCCGCGGCGTTGCATTCGGGAGAGTGCGGCGTCCGCTGCCTGGTACCGGATGGCCGCCCAGGCTGCGCTTCCGGTTGACAGCTCCTTGAAGCCCCAGATCGGGCTCGCCATAAACCCCGGAGCCTTGCCCGAGGGTGGAAGCTGCAGCTCCGACAGGCAGTAGAGCCAGCCCCAGTAGAGGTCGCGCGTCCAGTCCCCGTACGTCAGCGTCTCCAGCTGGCGCTCGATGGATTCGTGGGCCCGACGATACACGCTGTCGTCGAACACGTCGCTGTCATCGAGCAGCGACCGCGCCGCGGACGACCCCAGAAGGGACATGAGGTCCAGCGAGGTAGGAAGCGGCCTGTCCTCGCCGCCCGCAAGAAGCCCGAAGTAGTTGGTCGCCGGCGGGAAATCCCTGGGCAGGAACCGCATACCGCGCAGTTCATGCGTCTGGACGTGAGCGGGGGCCATCTCGGAGACCCTGTCAACGAACACTATGAGCAGCGACTCGGTCGCGGCGGTGTCCCGCTCGAACTCGCGACCGAACACTTCGTCGGCCAGCTCCATGTAATCCGCGACTGTCGGGTCTCCCGCCCCACCGTAGTAGAAGGTCAGCGGGTAGTTGATGCGCTCCCACAGCTCGAACCACTCTCCTGCCTCTCTCCCGAGAGCTCTGACAACGAGCAGAGCCTGCACCGTCAGCGTGTAGTCCTCGACGGGCCTCTCGGGAAGCGCGAACGCCATCCTGCTGTACCAGGTGAGCGCCCGGTAGTACCTCCCGAGACGCTCGTCCGAAGCGTAGTGGCCGGTGGGAACGTAGCGCGTGTAGTCCTCACCCGGGCCGACCACCTGATCGAGAGGGGTCCGACCCATGATCGGGGAGATGACCACGCGGTCGGCGTCCTCGATGAGCTCGAGCTCACGCTCGACCAGGCCCCGGACGGATTCGGGCGGGAAGTAGTCAGCGTCGAGCAGACTCAGCCCGACGGCGAAGAAGGCGAGATCATGCCGGGCGGCGTCCTTGACCATCGCGTCTTTCGAACGCAGGTAGTCGTCGTCCAGAAGCCGCACCATCTCGCGCGACAGCTGCTGCAGCCTGTCATAGAGGTAGACTTCCTCGATGGTCCGGAGGACCCTGTCTATCAGAATGTCGGTGACGCGGAGGACCGAGTCGGACGTAACGAATACGGGCAGGTCCCGCTCCGCGAGAGCGGCGTAGGTCTCGGGGAAATCCCCGCTCCCACCCGGCACCACGACGACGCCGTGTTCCGAGAGCTGCCGACGCGCCTCGGTCGACAGTCCCAGCTCATCAACTGTCGGACCCGCAGCCCGGGCGACCGTCGTGGAGATCATCACGGCCACGAGAACGAGCGCCACGGGTACTATCACGAGCAGCCGGGAGTGCGGATTGCGAGGTGGTGCCACGCTCGAACCCCCTTCCGAGATTCCATCGGTGCGGACAGGCGTTGGAACCGCCCGCCCGTGCTCCTTGGCAGTTTCGGTTTCGATCTTCCGGCTAGGGTGACAGCAGCCCCTCGGACGCCGTGATCCAGAATGCCTGCGGTTGCTCGTCGCCTATACTGACGAACTTGTGCGGCGCGCTGCCCTTGAACTGAATGCAGTCGCCCTCCGAGAGCTCGAAATCCTCACTCCCGACGGTGACACGGATCTTCCCTGTCGTAACCAGCAGGATCTCCTCGCCCTGGTGGACGGGACCGTCGATCTCTCCCTGAGACAGGCCCTGGAACTGGACGACGCGCAGTCGCCCCGCGGGGATGCCCTTGGTAAGGAAATCGACGTCTGCGATACTCCTGTCGCCGTCCAATATCGCCCGGTGCGGGCGCTCGTGCCGACGTACGATCGACACAGTAGGCAGTTCATCGTCCTCCACGAAGTAAGTCGCAGATTTGCCGAGCGCCCTGGCTATCCGAAGAAGCGCGCCGACGGTCGGCGAGGTCCTGCCGCGCTCGATCTCCGAAATGTGCGTGGGCGACATGCCCGAGGAGTCCGCCACCTGTTTGAGCGTCATGCTCTTGGCCAGACGTTCGAGCTTGACCCTTCTGCCGAGCTCAGCTTTATCCAACATGATTCACCCCTCCTTTGCCCAACAACCCGATACGACCCCAACCGCCCCCTGTGCAAGGTGAGTACCCGGATGCGGCCCCGTGAGGCCGGCGTTGCATCTGGAGTACCCGCCCGAACGGACTCCTTGCGAGTCCGTTCCCTCGTACTCCTCGGTGCCAGAACATCGCCGCGCTCAGATCACGTCGAGTTTGACTCCTTCCTCGCTCCGCTCAGTTTCGAGGACAGGTTCACCGCGTTCGCCGGGATCTCGCGCTCCGCCGTCGACCACGGACTCATATACGTCGAGGATTCGCCTGGTGACTCGATCCCAGGAATACTGAAGCACGTCGCCCCTGGCGGATTTGACCAGACGCTGTCTGAGCTCACCGTCCCGAGCCAGTCTGATGACCGCCGCGGCTATGGAATCCGGGTCACCCCGGTGCACCAGAAGGCCGGTCGCTCCGTCCTTCACCACGTCCCTGTAGCCCGCGATATCGGACGCGACAACCGCCGCGCCGGCGGCCATCGCCTCGATCAGGACTATCCCGAAGCTCTCGCCACCCACGGCCGGCGAGCAGAACACGTCCGCCTCGGCGTAGTACCGGGTGAGCGCCTCTCCGGACACGCGTCCGGCGAACACCACGCGGTCCCCCACGCCGTCCGGCAGGTGCGACCGGTAGTAACCGGACATGGGTCCGCTCCCAACGACGACCAGACGTGCCCGGGGAACCTCCCGCAGAATGCGAGGCATCGCCCTCAGCAGGAACTTGGCACCCTTGCGCGGCTCCAGCCTTCCGACGAACAGGATGGTGAAGGCCGCTTCGTCGTGTGCGGGAGCGGTGGTCGAGAATCTCTCTATGTCCACCCCGTTGGGGATGATCGTGTACTCGCCGCCGAAATGCCTGGAGACCGTCCGCACTGCCGCGGCGGACACTGCTATCCTCGCATCCAGCTTGTCGATGTAGCTCTCGAGAAGCGGGCGGAACAGCCTGTAGCCTAGGGCTCCTTCGTTGTTCGCGTGGAACGTACCCACGACGGGAACTTCCGCTTCGGCCAGGACGGCCAGGCACAGCGCCGGCATGAGCGGCTCGTGCAGGTGCAGGACATCGAACCGCTCCGCCAGAAGCACCCTGCGCACCTTTCCTCTCATGCGCACGTCGACGGCCACGGGGCAGATGGAACCGTTCGCGGGAATCGGCACCGAGCGTCCGATCCTTATGACCTGTTCCTCGTTCGGCGCCCGGCCCGAACCGAAGTGCGTGGTCAGAACGCGGACGTCGTGCCCCAGACGGCCGAGCTCGACGCAGGTGTGGTACACATGCTCGGGCACGCCGCCGGGATAGGGATGGTAGGTCGTTGTGACAATGCCTATCTTCAAGAGCGTCCCCCCGCGTTGCCCCAGATGGGCTGCAACATGCACCACTGCCCCGGGTAGCGGGCGATGTAGTTCTCGATGATGTCGGCCAGTTGCTGAGTGTGTGCCGCTTCATCGAACTCCCCGTCGCTCTGCACCGCGGGCGCAAGCGGGGCCTCGATGTGACTCACGAAGGTCCCGTCGGGCTGACGGATACAGAACCCGGGCACTATCGGAGCTCCGAGCTTCGCCGACCAGTACGCCGCTCCTCTGGGAAACAGGGTCTTCTCACCGAAGAACTCGACCTCGATACCGTCGCCGTCGATCAGACGCTCGCCGACCACAAGGACCACCTCATTCCGCCTGAGGGCCCGGGCTATCCCTAACGGCCTCCCGAGCGGGATGACCTTGATGCCGCGCCGCTCACGCATGGAGGTGACAGACCTTTCGGATGCTCTCTGCGTGACCGGCTCCACGATAGCGGAGAGCCCGGGCAGCTCGCCGGTCTCCGCCAGGGCCGCGCCGCCCATGTCCCAGTTGCCCAGATGTGCCGTCACCAGGAGCGCGCCCTTGCCACCGCGGAGCGCTTCCTTCAGATGCTCGAGCCCCACGGTGCGCACGATCTCATGCACCTTGCCGCGTGTCCTCCCGTTCAGCCCGAAGAAGTCGGCCCAGTAGAGGGCGTAGCTTCGGAACACCTGCCGGACCACCGCCCTGACCTCCGGACTCTCCGGAGGCTTCCGTATCACGCGTGACACGTTCTCGCTGGCCACCCGCCGCTTGTCGGGCATCACGATGAAGGCAACGCCGGAGAGCACCGAAGCCAGCCAGTAGCTCATCCTGCGCGGCAGATTTGCAGCCAGCACCGAGCCCACCCTGAGCAGCGGGTAGGCGTTGAGCAGATTGAGCTTGGACGTGTCCGCGAGGAGAACCAGCGAGAGCGCGGAGTACGCGACGGCCGCCACTCCGAGAACCACCAGGAGGCTCCTCGGGCCTACGATGTCGACGATGACACCCGAAGCGATGCCTGCCACGCCGAACGCCGCCTTGCTGACCATCTCGCGAAACCCGAAGGCCTTTCCAACAACCTCAGCCGGCATGTTCTCCTGGAGGATCGTGTCGCAGGTGACCATCGTCGGCGCGATGAGGAGACCCAGCACGAATATCCATGCTCCGAAAACAGGGATGGAGCCCACCGTCGAAAGAACCATGATGACGACGCCGGACGCGAGAAAGCTGACCGTGATGATCGCCCGCCGCTGAGTCCTTTGGAAGAACCTGCCTACCACGAGCGAGCCCAGCAGCATGCCGACGCCGCCGACGGAGAACAGCATCCCCACGTCGGCCGCTCCGAGTCCGAACTCGTTGCGCACGAGCACCGGACACGCGATAAGCACGAACCCGGCAACCAGCATGACGGCGGAGAAGGAAACGGTGGAGTAGACGACCACTCGGTTGCCCCGCATCTGCGCCACGCCGTCCTTGAGATCGGCCATGAGGCGATGGTAGGCGGACCCGATCACCTCGACCTCCTCCTCCAGAGGAGCCGCGATCTCCCGGCCCAGCTTCGCCGCGCCTCCGGCCAGCTCAGCGCGCGAGTGCGCCCTCAGCGTCTGCCTGGCCGTCTCGCCGAGCGCGTGCCGCAGCGCCGCGTGCTCTGCCTGGCGCGCCTCTCTCATCTCGGACATGCTCTTGAGCGTGATGAAGGTCACGAACGCCGCGGATATGACGTACGTGCCCGAGTCGGCGAGGAATCCGGCGGTGAAGCCGAACCGCGCCACCAGGAGCCCGCCACCCCACGGGCCCAACATGATGGCCGCCATCATGGCCACGTTCAGAAGCGAGTTCGCGGCCAGGAGCCGGTCGCTCGTGACGAGCTGAGGGACCGCCGCCGACTTGGCCGAGAGGTGGAAGCGGTTGATCGTAAACACGATGAAGAGAATCACATAGACAGAGACCATCGAACGGGCAACGAACGGTATGCTGGCAACCAGCAGCGCTCGCAGCACGTCCGAGATTATCATCATCTTCTTGCGCGAGAGCCGGTCCGCGTAGACGCCTGAGATGGGACCGAAGATAAGCACTGGAGCACTGGCGAGCAGGAGGATCTTCGAGAACTCGAGGCCCTTGATGGCGCCGGCGCTCATGGAGAAGATCAGAGCCGTGAGGGCCATGAGATTGAGGTGGTCACCCAGCTGCGAGGCGACCGTGCTCGCCCACAAGAGTGAGAAGTTCCTGTTCCTGAAGAGACTCAGGAGGCCCTTCGTGCCCGTGTCTTTCGTCTCGTTCACATGCTCCCCTGAAGGCCCGCGCAGACGCCTGAGCCACGACGTCGCTAGGCCGCTCTCCCAGCCGTGCCGGCGCCGGTTCTCTGACCCGCTTCGGCCTCGGAATCGTACGAATCACCGGCTTCGCAGCCCGGCGCCATTGCCGTCCTCAGCGCAGCGACAAGCCGGACGGCGTCCTCTTCCCTTAGCCCCTCCGATGACCGCCTCCTCAGCCGCTCCAGGAGAGACTGAAGCAGGGTGACCACCGTGATGTCCTCCCCGGACGCCTTGTCCACGACACGGATGGACTCGCCTCCCACGACCAGCTCGGAGACCCCGAGAAGGGTGATCACCTTGCGCTCACTCGCGTCGTAGAGCCGCCTGTTGGCGTGTTTGATGATAGTCCTCAAGATGGCCTTCCCTCAGGTTTCCGCATCGGACCGGGCCCGTTTACTGGTGCACTGCACCATTACTCTAGGGACGCCTGCCATTTCAGTCAAGCGGATTCGTCACTATAGTGTGCAGTCGCTCATAATAGACGCCCACCCGACGGCAGACATTCACGCGTGGCAGTGCCGCGCACCCACGAACCAGCGCTCCAGCGGCCCTGCGCTGCGCCTACGCCCCGCCCTTGTCTCTCCTCGACGGAGGCCAGATGCTCCATACGAGCGTCATCGTCAGAACCCCGAACGCCACGAGCGCGACGACACCCGCCCAGCTCCCGGCCCAGCCGTGCCCGATATTGACGAAGTCGTAGAACGCGGCCGTGACCCTGGTCGCGGCTCCGACCGGCTCGCCCGCCGCGGTGAGCTTCGCGCTCTGCATCGACGAGTTGTAGAGCGCCGCCACGATGATGCCCATCACGCCGCCACCCGCGATGAGGCCGGACCCGTACAGCACGCCCCTCTCCCGCAGACGGTGCCTGAGATCCGACTCCTTGATGCGCTCCGTCAGCTGCCTGACGATCCCGCCCACCATGATGGGTGTTGAGAGCCTGATCGGGAGGTAGAGCCCGACCGAGAACGGCAGCGATGGTATGCCCAGAAGCTCGACGCATGCGGCGATGAAGACACCGATGAAGACCAGCGTCCACGGCAGCGACATCGTCAGCACGCCCTTCACGACCATTGACATCAGGACGGCCTGAGGGGCGGGCAACTCCTCCGAGCCGATCCCGTAGACCCTGTGGAGGAAGAAGACGACCCAGCCGATGACGAGCGCCGACGACAGGACCCCGATGATCTCACCGTACTGCTGTCGGCGCGGCGTCGCACCGACGAGGAAGCCGGTCTTGAGATCCTGCGACGTGTCGCTGGCGATACAGATGGCGATGCAGACGACCGCCCCGACCGAGATGGCCGCGACCATGCCCGCCGCGCCGGTCCATCCGAGACCGAGGAAGATGAGGCTGGTCGCCAGGAGCGTGCCTATGGTCATCCCCGAGGCCGGGTTCGACGTGCTTCCCACCAGCCCCACGATGCTCGAGCTGCCCGTGACGAAGAAGAAACTGAAGACCACGATGAGTATCGCGCCGACCACGTTGACGGGGATCTGCGGCAGGAGCCAGGCCAGTACGCCCAGCCCCAGGGCGCCCGCCATCACGTACTTCACGGGCAGGTCCAGTGCCGTGCGCTTGACGGCTCCGCTGCTGGCGCCGGCGCGCGCGACCTCCTTCATACCCGAGCCGAACGACCGCACCATGGTCGGAATGGCCCGAATGAGCGTCACCAGCCCGCCGAACGCAACTGCGCCGGCCCCGATGTATCTGATGTAGTTGTTCCATATCGCGGCCGGACCCATGTCCTTTATGAGGACGGTGGCCGGATAGAGCGGCTCAGAGAGCCCGCTCCCCATCATCTTGATGATGGGGATGAGAACGAGCCAGCTGATGGCGCCGCCGGCGAGCATGATGCCCGCGATCCTGGGACCAATGACGTAGCCAACGCCGAGAAGAGCCGGCGTGATCTCGCCGCCGATGCGTGCGCCCTGGATGCCACGGATGTCCCACTCCGGCTTGTAGCTCCAGAGCTCCATGCCCTCCATGACGAACTTGTACAGAGCCCCGATGCCCACGCCGGCCATGACGCGCTTGACCATCGTCCCGCCGCGGTCGCCGGCGACGAGCACCTCGGCGCCCGCCGTGCCTTCGGGGTATGGGAGCTTGCCGTGCTCGCGGACGATCAGGTGCTTCCTCAAAGGGATCATGAGGAAGACACCGAGCAGTCCTCCGACGACTGACAGGATGAAGATCTTCGAGAGCTGCGGCATGAACCCCAGCACGATGAGCGCGGGGACCGTGAAGATGACACCGGCGGCGAGCGACTCGCCGGCCGAGCCCACCGTCTGGACCATGTTGTTCTCGAGCACGGTCGCACGCCAGAACTTGGAGATCGCGATCGCTATGACGGCGGCGGGTATGGACGCGCCCACGGTGATGCCCACCTTGAGCCCGATGTAGGCGTTCGCCGCTCCGAAAACGATGCCGACCAGAATACCGACGATGACGGCACGCAGCGTGAGCTCACGCATCGTCGCGTCATGCGCGACATACGGGCTGTAGCTTTCGCCCGGAACGCCGCCGTATGCTTCCCTTCCGAGCCTCTTCTTCTCGCTCATTTGGGACTCCCCCGGCATGCCTACGGGTGTTCGGCCCCGAGCCTCTCCTTCGACTCGACCGCCATCACGTGTTCGGGATTCAGCCTGATCGCCTCGTCCAGCTCGGCCATCGCCTCCGCGTACCTCCCCTGCTTCTCGTACACGAGCGCCAGCCGCCAGTGGGCGGACGCCACCTCCGGCTCCTTGGGATGGTCCTCGGCCGCGATGTACGCCTTGAAGCCCTCTTCGGCAGCGGCGAGGTCGTCTCCAGCCCCTGCGTGCGCGCGAGCGAGCTGATAGACCACGACCAGATTGTCGGGCTTGAGCTCTCGGACGCGCTCGAACACCGGGACGGCATCTGCGTGCCTCTCGACATCGATGTAGAACACGCCGAGCACGGACCATCCTTCCGCGTTCTGTGAGTCGACCGCCGCGGCAGCCAGGTACGACGACTCGGCGGCCACGAAGTCATCTTCCCGCTTGGCGATCATGGCGTGAGCGATGTGGCCGTAGTACGCGTCGAGCGACGCGATGGTCTCCGCCGTCTCCTTCGCCTTCTCCATTCCGCCGCCCATGATCGAGGGAGCGTGCACGTAGAAGGACATAAGAGCGAGACGCGCCTGGACGTTCTCGGGATCGTACTCCACGGCCAGCTCGCACTCCTGCTTGAACTTCCCCCCGTAGAACATCGCCCTGAAGCCGCCCCTCTGCGCCTTCATCCCATACCCGTTGGCAAGCATGAAGTGGTAGCGCGAGTTCTTCTTGTCCTTCTTGATGGCCTTGCGGGCGTACTTGATGGCCTTGTCGGGGTCGTCCTCAATGAGCCCCACGATGGCGAGGCCGCACATGGCCCGGTGCTCCCCGGACTCCATCGACAGAGCCTCCGAGAACAACGCCTCGGCCGAGGCGGCGTCTCCGTCCTCGAGCGCACGGTTGGCGCGGGCCAGAAGCGAGTCCACGGAGGCCGCCTCGCCGACCTGCTCGTCAGCCGCCGATGCCTGCCCGACGAACGCGACCGACGCTGCCAGGAGCACGGTCAGGATCGCGAGGGTGTGGCGCGTTCGCGCCCCCCTCCGGTAGGGGGCCGCGGTCTGTACTCTTCTTACCTGTCTTCTCATCATTACTCCTCCCCGGGCTGGGCGCCCGTCTGCTCCGGAACGACATCTGGGCCGACCGGCGCCTCTTCACCCTTGTCCCTTGACGCGAGCGCGACGGCGGCGAGTATCAGGACGCTGCCCACGAGCGCGAGCGGGGAAAGCCGCTCCCCGAGCAGCACCGCGGCCAGAGTGAGAGCGAACACGACCTCCGTCAGCAGCACGATGCTCGACGTCGTCGCCGTGATGCGCTTCAGGCCCCACGTCCACAGGTAGAAGGGCGCGATCGAACAGAAGATCGCCGTGTACGGCACGGTCCACAGCTCGACCGACGGTTTCGGGAAGCTGCCTCTCCCGAAGACAAGCGCAACGGGAAGCGCGATCACCGTGGTCACCGTGACCATGGCCGCCGTCAGGGCGTGCACGTCCACGGCGTGCCCGCCGACGATCTGCTTGTTCAGCAGGATGAAGAACGTCCAGAGAAGCGCCGCCGTCAGTACCAGAAGATCGCCGCGAAGAGCGAGGCCCATCGCCGCGGACGGACGGCCGCCGGTCGTCACGAGAAAGACGCCGGCCATTCCCACCACCACAGCAAGCACCTTCAGCAGACCGAACCGCTCGCGAAAGACGAACCTCGACGCCACTGCCACAAAGATGGTGCTCGCGTTGATGAGGAGCGCGGCGTTCGCGGCGGTCGTCATCGTCTGCCCCTTGAACTGGAAGACGAAGCCGGCGGCATTGCTGACACCGAGCCACACGACCAGCGGGTTCCTGAGGAGGGCCAGGACCCGGCGCGTCCTTCCCGTCAGCACGGTGACCAGGAGCACAAGCACCGAGGCGGCGGCGAACCGCAGAAAGACGAACCAGAAAGGATCTATCGAACGCAGCCCTATCTTGACGACCGCGAACGACGACCCCCACAGCAGCCCGGCCGCGACAGTGGCCAGGACGGCGCCCTTTGACCCCTTCACTGTATCCTCCGCGCGCGTTCGTGGACGAAGCGCGGGTCGCGTGTGGGACGCGCCCGTCCGATGACACGCGCTCTCATCGATGGCGCGCCTGTCTGTTTAGTGAAGCGCTTATCCTACAGGAGCACGATGAGCGCCGCAACGACCATGATGGCCGCGCAGGCCGGCAGGAGCATGCGGTAGATGCCGCCCCAGCTGGCGCCGAAGTACTCCCGAGTGATCACAAGGCAGAGATGAACGGGAGAGAGCAGGCAGCCCACGAACCCGGAGGCGAAGCCCAGCATGACGCGCTCCATGTTGATGTCCGGACCGCCCATGAGCGGGATCAGCAGAGGGAAGCTCACAGCAATGAAGGCCAGGGTCACACCGGTGATGAGCCCGATTATCATCGGGACGGCGGCGATGACGACGACCTCCGGGAGGTTCATCCTAATCAGAAGCGGAGGGACGGCGTCCACGACCGACACCGCACCGAGAAGATGCTGGTACGCCGCGACGCCGACGATCAGCGTCACTATCTGGAACTCCGTGCCGCGCCGGAACGCTCGCCAGATGTCCGTGCACGACGGTCGTTCCAGGATCACGAGCACCGCGATCACGGCGAGTATCACCAGGATCAGTTCGATCTTGAGGATCAGTACACCGGCGACCACCACGCCGAACGGCCACACGCCGACGAGTATGTCCTTCCACCCGCCATTGGCGCTCTTCGCCCGCTGGTTCCTGCCCGCGTCCACCCGTCTCAGCACGAAGAAGGCGCCGGAGGCAATGGCCGCCAGCGTGATGGGCCAGTTGTAGAGGAAGAAGTCGCTGACGGGCCTGTTGACCAGCGCGGCGCCCACGACCACCCCCGGATAGAGCGGCCAGATGTACTCCCAGACGTGTCGGAACCAGTAGCTGACGAAGAGCTTCTGCTCCGGCGTGGCGTGCCCGGTACTGACGGCGCTCTCGACCATCGGGGCCGTCAGCATGGTGCCACCGGGCATTGGGAGCATCCCGCCGAACGCAGGGATAAGCGCGATGACAATGCGGTTGTCGGAGATCAGTGCCCGGAGACCTGATGCGAAGCGGTCGAGATAGCCGAGCTTCCCGGCCAGCGCGCTCAGGGCCATGATCGTGATGATCCGCGCGAGGAGCAGCAACGTGTCGGGCGCGATCGCGGCGCGCCCCAGCTCGGCGAGCGTCCAGAGCGGGGCGCGTCCAACCACCAGCGCGAGCGTCGCGGCTCCCGCGAGCATGGAGATGCCCAGGTCGACGCGGAAGCGGACCAGCAGAACAATGAGGACGACGGAAAGGATCAGTGAGAGGATCTCGCGTTCCAAGCTATCTCCTAAGGCCCGCGCCACTCGTCAGTTCAGCGCGCCCCTTCGGTCACGATGATCAGGCGGCCTACTCCAGCTCCGAAAGGTGCAGGTTCGTTCGGACCATGTCGTCTCTCCACTTGTAGAAACTCTCAGTGTATGTGAGAAGCGCCACCCACTGCGCCAGCGTGGTTACCTCCTTGGATTCGATATGCCGCCTGAGCTTGGAGTCCTCAGGAAGGCTGCTGAACCAATCCTGGAAGTACTTCTCTTTCCCCGCGAAGTACTCAACGAGTTCCTCATCGGCCGGCTCGCGGTACACTTCCCTGTGGACGACGGCCTCGAGCGGGAGCGCTGGTGCGAGCGGCGGACGCTCCTCGGGGTAGCCGATCATGAGCATCGCCACGGGCAGCACCTGCGGCGGAAGCTGGAAGAAACCGAGCGTCGTGTAGGGCTGCCAGACGATCTCCTGGATGTACTGGGAACCTAAGCCCAGCGATTCGGCGGCGATGACCGCGTTCTGCGCCGCCGTGTACACGGCCCTCAACGCCACCCACAGGACACCTATGCCCTTGAAGTGCGGAGCGCCCCCTCCAAGGGCACACCACCTGTTCATGCGATGCGTGTCGACGCAGAACACGAGCGCGACCGGCGCCTGCTCCATGCAGGGCCTTCTGCCCTCGCACAGAAGCTCGTTGAGCTGCGCGCGCCTGGCACGGTCGCGAACCACTATGATAGAGAACGGCTGAGAACCCCTGTACCCACCCTTGAGCGTTCCGCCCGGCCCGGACGCTCTGAGCGCGGCCTGAAGCACCTTGTCCAGGACATCAGACGGAACGTTGTCTTCCTTGAACTTCAGAATGCTGCGCCGGTCGAGTATGACGTCGAGACAGCTCTTGTCCAAACCTACCTCCCGCCTTCCAGGTTCTGTTTCGTGAGTATGTCCCTGAGGAGCGCCCTTGCGCGATGCAGGTGCGTTTTCAGAGTTCCCATGGGGATCCCGAGTATGGCAACGACCTCCTTGTAGCTTCGCTCCTCAAGATAGAAGAGCGTAACAACGACACGGTACTGCTCCGGAAGCTCGAGGACGGCGGCCCGCACCGCGCGCCGGAACTCCTCGTCCCGGACCATCAGCTCCGGACTCATCTCCTCGCCGCGGCCGTCGTCGATGACGTCGACCTCCACGTGAGGTCCCGACTCGATGTCGACCGTGACGGCGCGTCTCCTGCACTTCTTCAGGTGCGTGAGCGCGCGGTTGGTTGCGATGCGGTACAGCCAACTCGAGAACTTCGAGTCGCCCCTGAATCTGGGCAGTGCGCGGTATGCCCGGACGAACGCCTCCTGTGCGACATCCTCCGCGTCCTCGTCGCTCCCTACGATCCGCACGGCGATAGTGTACACGTAGTCCTGGTACCTGGCGACCAGCGTCCCGTACGACGCTTCGTCACCGGCCAGGACTCTCGCGATGAGTTCCTCGTCCGTCGGCGTGTACTCGTGCGTCCGGTTCAACCCAGCCAAAGACCCCTCCGCGCACGCCCTTCGGCGGCGGCCAGCTAAGCACTTGCTCGGGCCGCGCGTCCGCGTGCCGACCGGCCAGGTTCAGCGCACAATGGTACCAGAACCGAGCCCGAATCCAAGCGATTTTGCCCGCGACAGGGCATTTCGGCCCGGGAGCTCCTGGCCCGGCCCGGAATTCCCCGGTCGCGGTCGCGTCCCTGAAACACCCCGGCCAAGACGGGTGTCTTAGCATACGGTGAAGGAAACAACAAAGGGGCTCCGCCGCAGGCCGGACATCGGCGACCAACACTCGACCGGCAGGTCGGCCGCGGCGGAAAGAACAGCAAGGAGGCAACCGTGCACCTGTTCTTCAACTTCCTGATCTCCCTGGTCTCGATAGCCGGGGGCGTGTTCATGATCATGATCATCATGAGAGGCATCAACCGCTCCCAGGAGACAAAGCAGCAGATGTACATGAAGACGCTCGAGAAGGGCATTTACGACTACCGGCTGATCGAGGGCAGGAAGAGCACCGGCACGGCCGTGCTCGGCTGGGGCATCTTCTTCACCGCCGTCGGGATCGCGCTCTTCATCAGCTTCATTGCCCTCGGCGTCCTGAGCGAGGCCATGACCGGCTCGCTCGTTCCCTTCTTCACCGGCCTGGGTCTCATCATCTACTACGCCATCCGCAGGAAGATCGTTGGAGACGAGAAGCAGAACGGCGAGCCCGTGACCTTCAGCCCGCCGACGGGCGGAACAGGCGAGCCCGTCAGGATCGCTTCCGGGGACGACGAGTAGAACGGTAGACCGGGAATCCAGAAAGAGGCCCCGTGCGGTCCTCCGCGCGGGGCCTTTGGCGTCGCTCGCGGATCTCAAGCGCCATTCTCGCGGGACCTCTGGCATCACTCGCGAGGGGCCTCTATCGCCACTCGAGAGCGTTCTGCCTGACGAATCGGATGGCGCTGACACCAAGGAAGACGGTCGCGGCGACAGCGAAGGCAAGCATGACACCAACAACGCCCGGCTCCTGTGACCAGGTCGTCACGAAGTTGGGCGCTTCTGCAAGGGGCTCGGCGAGCGGCGCCAGGACTCCCTTCGCGGCCTCGCCTATCCCGGAGGTGAACGAGCGCGCGGCCTCCCAGTTCACGACGCGGTGTACGCCGTAACCTGCCCCGATGGCAGCCACGCCACAAGCGACAGGGATACCGATCGACTCGATCCGGCGGCGGACCTCCACGCGCCGGACGATTCTCTTGACGACGGATCGCTCGAATCCGGCCGGCGCGCGCGAAAGCGGAGCGTCGGCGAGAATCCGGTCGACCGCGGTGAGCATCTCCCATTCCCGACGGCACGAGGAGCACGCGGAGAGATGTGCCTCAAGGGCACGCGCGTCGGCGGGCGTGATACTCCTGTCCAGCCTCTCGTCCATCAGTCGTCTGTTCGCCGCACAATCCACCTGTGAGACCTCCTGCCTGGCCCCGAGGGGCCGGTCATACCCGCACGCCCACTAGTATGTGACTCCGGGCGCCCTCCCGGGGTTTCGCGGGACCGGAGGGCCCCGCCGGAGGGTCGCTACAAGCCTCAGAAGGGCTACCGCGACAGTTTCCGCACGACCACCGGGTTCCCGGAGCGGTCCGCCGCCCTCACGGACACGGCGTGCTCCCCCTCTTCCAGCCCCTCTACCACGAGTCTGAACGACTCGCTACGGGAATCGAACATGCCGTCGTCCGCGAACGCCGGCTTCCAGGCGCCGTAGTCGACAGACACATCGACGAACATCACCGGGCTCGCCGAGTCCGTAACAACTCCGCTGACGGTCAGCCCGCCGTCCGACGAGGAGACGTCGACGCGCGTGAACTCGGGCGGCGTATGGTCGACGATGAACGGCTGGCTCTCGGTCGAAGCCGCAAGCGCAGACTCCTTCGGGTTGGCCGGTCGGTCGGTCGCTCTCACTTTCAACCGATAGACGCCGTCGGTCATCGCAGCAGTGTCCCAGGTATGGAGCGTCCGCCGAAGCACACCCTCTTCAATGAGCTTCCAATCGTCCTCATCGTCCGACTTCAGGAAGAGATCGAACGACAGCGCGTCGCCGTTCGGGTCGAGCGCCTCCCAGGACGCCGTTCTCATCCCGCGCAGGAGTACGTGAAGCTCGCGGTCGGCGGGTGCGGCCGCGTCGAGCGAGTATGTCACTTCGACTCCCCCCGGCAGCGTCTGCGACGCGGAGGACCCGTTCGCTCCGCCGGCGGGGCCCGTGACGATGTCGCCTGGCTCGTGGACGGTCACCGACGACACGAGAGGAGGGAGGTTCTCGCGCAGGTAGGCGGCCTCTACGCTGAGCAGTTCAGGTCCGGCCCCGCGCGAACCTCTCGTCAGCAGGGCCTTCCACTGGAGGAACCGCGCCGCCGGACACGCGATCTGTCCGCCCCCGTCCCCGGAGACAGGCACCCACTCGCTCCACGTCTCGTCGGGATCACCGGTGTTGCCGGACCTCGCGAAGAGCTCCACTCCGGCCCCGGCCGGCACGTCCGCTTTCCAGGCGAGCTCGCCCCAGGTCGACGTCGCGCGGGCGTCAAACGCCTCCGATTCGTACTGACCGGATCGGGCAGTGTCCGAACCCATGCTGTAGATCCCCCCCGGCACGCCGACGGTCACGATGGCGTCGCCGGTTCCCCGGATCGAGAGGACCTCCTCCCCTTCCAGCTCCGCGACCAGGTCGGCCGCCCCGTCGTAGCCCACTGCGTAGATCCGGCCGCCCGACCCCGTGCCCGCCAGTATCGAGCCGTCGGGAGAGAGCCCGAGTGAAGTGATGGGCGCGTACTGGGAACGCCACAATTCGACGGCGGCCCCGCCGGGTGTGATCCGGAAGACGGCTCCCTCGCCAAAGCCCGAGCCGTAGTCGCCGTTGCCGTTGCCGTTGCCGTCGAGAACGTCCTCGAGCGACACGCTCGTCGCCGCGAAGAAGATCGTGCCGTCCGTGTCGCGCACCACGCCGGAGATCTCCTCGTACCAGGTGTCGTACAGCACGCGGGTGTCGCCGCCCGGCGTGATATCCAACAGGAGCCCGTCGATGCTGGTGCCCGCCAGCACCCTGCCACCCTGGACAGCCAGAGCGGAGATGCTCGCGTCGAGCGACTCGTAGATGACGGGCCCCCTCCCGTCGCCGTCGATGGCGTAGACATTCGCGTCGTCGCCGGTGCCGACGAGGAGCCCGTGGTCCGTTGAAAAGGCCATGCTCCATATGTAGCCCTCGCCCGTCTCGAAGAAGAGCCGGCTCTCGCCGTCGGGCGTAATGAGGTAGACCTCACCGCCCGGCGCCGTCCCGACGAAGATGTCACCTGCGGGCGAGACCACCATGGCGGGGAAGTCGGCCGTTTCCAGGCTAAGGAGCTCGACCGGGTCACCGTCGCCGAGTCTGAACACCTTCCCGGGTGTGCCCGCGACCGCCACCACGACCCCACGTCCTGTAGCCTCGCCGGCCCACACATACTGCACTTCCGGAGTGTCCAGCCTCTCCAACTCAGGCGACAGGACTATCCGCCCGTCGCGCAGAATGGAAACCCCCTCGAGACGCCCTCCCTCCACCGTCGCGAACGAGTCCGTCTTCCAGAAGGACGTCGAGACGGCAAGCGCATCGGGCGCCGGCGTGCACACTGTCGCCGCCGACGCGAGCGCCACGGCGAGCAGCATCGCGCAACCGCTGCGGGTCGTCAGAACTCTCTGCATCGAACCTCCCAGGGGCCCGTGACGGCCCGCTCTGCTGCTATTCCTCGACGTGAACGGTCATCTCATGGAAACCCACGACCTGGCCACGGACGGCGAACTCGCGCTCGCGCAGCACGGAGAACATGGACGGATCAACGGCCCCGCTCGTCGCGCTCGACGCCATCGCGAGGCCCGCCCGGCCGGGGATGCCGCGCATCTCGTCCCCCGACAGCGACAGTCCCGGGCTGTCAGAGAGCAGCTGGGCGACCACGACGTTTCCGGGCTTCGCGTCCCTGATGAGGTTCAGGAGCTGCTCATAGCTCCGCGGCACCGCTCCGGGACCCAGCCGGTCCCGTTCCCATAGATGGAACGACATGGCGTCACCGACCCGTACTGTGAGCGAGCCCGGCGTGATCGCTTCGGGGATTCGCAGGCACAGCTCGCGTTCGAACGGGTCGCCGCGGACGGGACGCATGAACACGCGCAGCTTCACATCGTCGCCGGGCCGGTAGACTTTCCTGTCAGCGTCGACGCGCGAGATCGCCGTCCGGAAATCTCCCTCCCGAACGGCCACGTCGAGCTCGACTCCCCGAAGCTCTCTCTCCTCGAACGCGTTCTCCGCGAGGAACGACAGAAGGAGCGACAGCTCACCGCTGCACCTCATCGCCGGCTCGGTCGTGTGGAAGACGTCGCGGTACTCCACCAGTTCCTCACCGGTGTCGATCCGGACGCTCAGGTCGACCGTCACGGGGCCCGAGGCCTTCACGGCGCTCGACACGGCCCCGCCGAAGGCCAGGCCGCTGAAGAGCGCGGTGTATGGGCGATTGCTCACCGTCTCGAACTCGAAGCGGCGCTCGCCGCCGTTCGTACGGATGTTCACCGTGAGCGGGACCATGGGCGGTCCCGGGCCGACGACGCCTGCCACGGCCCTGTTCCTGTCCTCCTTCATGGTCCCGAGGAGCTCTCCCCCGGACGCATACTTGAACGACATGGACTGAAGGGGCATGACGGCGTGGACGTACACGGCAACCATCGGCATGTCGATGGCCCCCACGTTGAAGAGCGGGTGACCGAATGCGAGGAGGCGGTCGCCGTCGAGATGTGTGACGGTGCCGATCGCCGTCCAGTTGGCGTCCCCTCTCACGAACTGAACTCCCACGGCGGAACCGGGCTTGAGTTCCCCGTCCTCCCGCCCCGCTCCCGATGAGGACCCCGGGACGGCGGCGGAACCGGGCGCGACGCCGGGTGCGATGTCGGTCCGTGCCGCGGGGCCGGGCGCAATGCCGGATCCGAGCAGCGGCGTAACTCCGGGCCCCAGTACTCTGGACGCGCGATGGATGTAGTCAGGATCCGCGCCCGAGACGACGAGCGGGGCCGCTATGGGACTCAGCCTGCGATCGCCGAACGCGACGGCGGGTGGAACGGTGTGCGTGTCGGTCCGCCGATCGAGCATGCCCGCCATATCGCAGATCCGCGCGAGAGACGAAGCGGCCCTTTCGCCCTCGGGCAGCATGGCGAGTCCCGGAAGTCCGTCCAAGCCGGGCCGGCCGCCCGCGTGGCCCTCTGCGTCCATCAGTTCCAGCGCCGGCAGCATCTCTCCGATCGGGGTGATCCCCGCGATGGGCTCTTTGCTGAACTGCCACGTCGACGCGATCGCGCCGATGAGCCTCCCGTTCTTGTAGACGGGGCTGCCGCTCATGCCCTCGAGTATCCCGGTGCTCTCGAGCAGAGCGCCTTCCGCCCTGCCGATTATGAGGTCAGTGCCGGGCGCGGCGCCGCGGACAACTCCGAGTATCTCGAGTTCGAATTCCTCGACCTCGGTGCCGACGAAAACGGTCCGTCCGACGCACCTGTCACCCCGCTTCAGCTCCTCCACGGACACGAAGTGCCCCTCGTGGGTGTCCGCCCGTGCGCCGTCCACCGCCGGCAGTGTCAGAAGAACCGTGACAACGAGCGCGGCGGCACAGGCTGCCGGGATGCGCGCGGAAGGGAACCTCGAGCGCATGTTGTGACTCATCTGCACCTCTCTCTAGAGTGTGTCTTCATGTCGCCGCGCGCGGTGCGCCCGACCGTCGGACGAGTCTCGCTCAGCGGGCGGGCTCGTGTCAAGGGCGGGGGACGCTCTCGGACTCGAGCCCCTCCCGGCGGCCATCGCGGAGCTCGTCGCGGAAGTGGAATCGTATCCGGTAGTACTTGAGGAAGGAAGCGGGCCGGCCGTCGACGAGGTAGGGGGCAAACCTCCACTGGAGAAGCGCCCGCTGCGCCTCGATGTTGCAGTCCCCGCTGACACCGGAGTCCACCAGCCACGCGCGAAGGACGTCGCCGGTCGCCGCCACCTGCATCCCGAAGACCGCGACTCCCTCGATACCGGCGTTGATGGCCGACTGAGGATAGACGGGCTCCACGAAGTGCTCGATCACGATCTCACGACCCGTCGGCTGCGGAAGGGAGGTCGCGAGCAGATCGCGGAACTCGTTCCCGATGGTCAGGTCCAGCTCCTCGACCACGGTCTGGGTCGGCCTCTCGTCCGGCGACTCGGGTTCTGTGATGCTCAGGCTCACCACCTCAAAGACGGCCTCGGCCAGCTCATTGGCCCAGGCCTCGACGTCGCTCTTCACCTCGGCGGGCTCTCTCAGCACGGAGATCTCGGGGAGCAGACGAATCTCCCCCCGGTAACCGCTGCGCCTGACGAGCGGGATGCGCTCCGTGAGAGGAGCGGCGACCGGTATGAGCAGGACGTGGAGCACGACCGCCGCGGCCGAGGCCCTGGCGATCCTGCGCTTGTAGCGCTGCTCCCGTCCGCGTCTGCTCTCTGTGACGTACCGAGGGCGTTCGGACATGGCTGTTCCGTCCATCACTCAGGGAGGGCGTCCCGAACGAGGTTCCACATGTTCTGACAGGATCTGGGCGCAAGAGGTTGCGCCCCAATCGCACGATCGCTGCGAATCGATGCTAGAAGGTGAATCCCTTGGGCACGACGACGATCCCGCTGTCAGTGATGGTGAATCGCTGAGCGTCTTCCTCTGGATCGTACCCGATCTGGGTCTTTGGGGGGATCCGCACACCCTTGTCCACGATGACCCGGCGGAGCTTGGCGTACCGCCCGACGTCGACGTCCTCCATCAGGATGGACTCGAACGAGTAGCTGTAGCTGTTCGTCCGCACTCGTGGGGAAAGCACGCATCTCTGGATCCTGCCGCCGGAGATGATGCAACCGGTCGACACTATCGAGTCGACCGCAACTCCCATCCTATCGCTTTCCTCACCCCCGTCGTGCAGGAACTTGGCGGGCGGGAACCTGCCCTGGTAGGTATGGATCGGCCATTCCCTGTCGTAGAGATTGAGCTCGGGAGTCGGGCCGACGAGGTCCATGTTCGCCGCCCAGTATGCGCCGACGGTGCCGACGTCTCGCCAGTAGCCCGGCGCTCCGTCCCCACCGAAGACGTACGCGCGAACGTCGTCCCTCCTCTCTGTCATTCCTGGCAGGAGGTCCTGTCCGAAGTCGAACATGTCGCGCTCAGCGCCTTCGCTCAGACGCTCTATCATGAAATCGGTACTGAAGACGTAGACGCCCATGGAAGCCAGAACGCGGTCGGGCTTCCCGGGAATGGTGTCGGGCCGCTCGGGCTTCTCCTGGAAGCCGCGGACGCGGAATGCGTCGTCCACCTGAAGCACGCCGAACTCGGAGGCCTCCTCCACGGGCTTCTCCTGTGCGCACACCGTCACGCCGCAGCCCGCGGCCTCGTGGTACGCGAGGAGACCGGTGTAGTCCATCTGGTAGACGTGGTCTCCCGAGAGCACCAGGACGTAGCGCGGCCTGGGCTTCAGCTGGTCCAGGAGGTAGATGTTCTGCCAGATGGCGTCGGCGGTTCCCCTGTACCAAACCTCGCCGAGTCGCTGCTGCGCGGGCACGTTCTCGATGAACTCCCCCAGAGCGTAGCTCAAGTGGTCCCAGCCCCGCCGAAGGTGCCTGGTCAGCGAGATGGACTTGTACTGAGTGAGGACGAAGATCCGCCTGAGGCCCGAGTTCATGGCGTTGGAGAGGCTGAAGTCGATGATCCTGTAGATGCCGCCGAAGGGCACTGCGGGCTTGGCCCGGTCTCTCGTGAGAGGCCAGAGGCGCTCTCCCTTGCCCCCCGCCAGGATCATTACCACGGTATCTTTGTGCACGCTGCCTCCAATCGGAGCCGCTGCGGTCCGAACGCGGCGTCTCCGCGCGCCATCGGGACACGACCCGTCGCCGCCGACGGGTCGCCTCATTCTATAGGGCCAACGGGACGCCTTTGTCAAGCAGGACGTTGCCTCGGCCCGCTCCGCGTGAGAGCGAGACCGCGTGGGCCTTTTCTTCTATACCGGACGCTGTCCGGTCCGCGCGGTTTTTTCTGTTGACACCGGAGAGCCGTACCACAAGAATGACCCGCGGAGTCCAATGGGGCGTGGTCGCACCCCCTGCAGATGCTGGGGAGTGTCCACGTGGCTCACCACACAAGGAGGTGTCCAGTGAAGCGGACGACGATCCTCTTGATAGCGCTCGCGCTTGTGATGTTCGCGTGCGGGCAGGTCCAGGCCAAGAAACTGGTCGCCTCGCCGATCTACGACGCCGGGCATGAGAGATACCCCAACGTCGTGTTCTGGTTCGACGACATCGAGGGTGACGTCAGCACCTGGACCACAGAGGACTTCACCGCCGGCGCGAGCCCGCACTTCCACACTGACGCGTACATGGCCTTCGAAGGCACGTACTCCTGGTGGTGCGGCACGTTCGACTATGACACCGACGGTGGTTACGGCAACAGCTGGGATGACAGACTGGTCATCCCGACGCTGGACCTGACCGCCGCCACGTATCCGATCCTGACCTTCGCGTTCCGTCACGATTCGGAGACGGGCTACGACTTCACGTACGTTCAGGCCGAGAGCATGGGTCTCTACGTGAACCTGAACCGTGGCTACGACGGCGCAGCGGCCTGGCTCGACATCGGTCTCTACGGCTTCATCCTGGGTGCGTACGACAATCCGCTCGTCGCGCGCTTCCGGTTCATCTCCGACGGAGCCTGGTCGGATCAGGACGGTCTGTATCTGTCCGTCGGTGGCGCTTTCATGTGCGACATCGTCCAGGTCTTTGACTACTACGGCGGCTACGTGTACTTCTTCGACAACGCCGACGACGAGGTCCACCTGGTTCCGGCGGTCCCCGGCGCGGCCGGTGACTACTGGCACGTGATCGACAGGATGTGCCCTGCGTATTCGGATCCGCACAGCTGGTGGTGCGGCGACGACGCCGACACGAGCCTCGTCCCGCCGATGCTGCAGAACGGCCTGTTCTCGCCGCTCGTTGATATCAGCGGCGCGAGCGCCTGCACGGCC
>JAUWLR010000030.1 GCA_030613615.1 Candidatus Eiseniibacteriota bacterium | reverse complement strand
ATTCTGGCCAAGCGTTCTGGCGACCTCGGGACCGCCATCGAGTACTTCGAGCGCGCCCTCGATATCGACAAGAGGCTGGGCAGGCCCGCCGCCATCGCGCGCCGCCTGAACAACCTCGGTGTGGCGCTCTACAGGTCCGCGAGGTGGGACGAGGCCGAGAAAAAGCTGAAGCGGGCGTGGGAGATCTACACGAGCCTCGGGGCCACCCGAGACGTCGTCGCGGTCGAGTTGGCTCTCGGCAATCTGTGCCGGGTCAGACGCGACTGGAAGGGCGCACGTGACTACTTCACGCGCGCGCTCCGGACGAGCCAGGAGGAAGGATACCGCCGCGCGGAGGCCCTCGCGTTCGAGTTTCTCGGAGATCTTGAGAAGGACCGGGGTCATTTCGAGGAGGCGCTGAAAGCGCTCGACCAGGCCCTCGCGTGTGCACACAGGCTGTCGTCCATGAGCGACGCCATCGGCGAAGTGCTCCGGCGGAGGGCCGAGGTGTACGTCGCACTCGGGCGGCTCGATGACGCAGAACGGGACTGCACGGCAGCGCTCGATCTCTGCCGGCGTATCGGCGACAAGCTGGAAGAAGGCGCGACTCTGAGAGTTCTGTCCACCGTCTCATACTCGAGAGGCAGGCGCTCGGAGGCCCAGGTGCTCTCCGCGCGAGCGGAACGCGTCCAGACTCGGACCGGGGAGTTTTTCGAACTCGCGATGACCGCTCTGACGGACGGCGCAGGGATGCGCCACTCCGGCCCGGTCGACGAGGCCGTGCTGGACATCATCGAGTCAAGACTCTGCACGGCCGAGCAGCTCTTCGAGAGGATCGGCGCTCCCTACTGGGTGGCGCGGTGCTCTCTCGAGAGGGCCAGGGGACTGCACGCGGCCGGTCGCCGCGGGCGCTGCCGCGTCTGGCTGGAGAAGGCGCGCCCTGAGCTCGAGCGGGTCCGCGACAAGGCCGGCCTGACCGAACTGACGGCGCTGCAGCGCGAGATCGACGCTGAGCTCGCGGAGAGCGCCACGTCGCGGCCGGGCAGATACTCCATTCTTGCGGAAGCCTCACTCCTTCTCCGGACCAGCGACGGCGACCCCGCGGTTCTGCACGGGTCCGCAACGGCCGTGGCGGACGAAGTGCGCGCCGACCGCGTTGTGGTCTTTCGGCAGGAGCCGGACGCGCAGCTGCAGGTCGTAACGTCCGTTGGACGAACCGGAAGGCGACTGGCTGAGGTAAAACGGCTCGTCCGTTCGGTGACAGGGGACGAAGGGTTGAGCAGACCGTACGTTGCGGCCCGCGGAGCCGGGCCCGGCGGGCCGATCTCGCCGCGACTCGCGGCGGTGGCGGTGATCCCGGTGGAAGTAGATCCGGCGACAGGCACAACGCTTCTTCTGTACGCGGACCGCCTCAACAATGATGGGGCCGCCGCGTTCACCGAGGTGGATATCGAGTTTCTCGGCGCGTCGGCGAGGTTGCTCGCAGACGTGCTTCGCCGCGGCGCGACGCGCGGGTTCGAGCACTCGTTCGGCCCCGAGGACGAGGACAGCGAGCCCGGTTTCCCGCGGGGATTCATCACGCGGGACCCGGTCACGGCGAAGATGCTTGCGAGCGTCGGTCGTCTGTGCGACAGCACCATTCCGATCCTGATGCTGGGTGAGTCCGGTGTGGGCAAGGACATCCTCGCCCGGGCCATCCACGAAAGCAGCTCGAGAACAGGGCGCCTTGTGGCTCTGAACTCGGGCGCGGTGCCGCCGAATCTGCAGGAGAGCGAGCTCTTCGGGCACGTGAAGGGTGCGTTCACGGACGCGGATCGTGAACGCGAGGGACTCATCGAAGCGGCTTCGGGCGGGACCCTTTTCCTGGATGAGATCGGCGATATGAGTGCCGAGCTGCAGGTGAAACTGCTGAGGTTCCTTCAGAGCGGCGAATACAGGCGGGTGGGGGACAGCTCCATCCGGACGAGCAACGCGAGGGTCATATCGGCGACCAACAGAGATCTCCGTGCCGACGTGCTCGAGGGCGCGTTCCGGCGGGATCTGTTCTACAGGCTGAGCGCGTTCACCGTGGAGATCCCTCCGCTGCGGGAGCGACCTTGCGACATCGTTCCCCTGATGCGCCACTTCCTCGTGACCTACGCGGAGCTCGAGGGGAAGGACGTGCGGGGCTTCTCGGATGAGGTCGTGGCGCTGTTCCAGCACTACGATTGGCGAGGCAACAACGTCCGGGAACTCGAGAACGAGGTCCGCAGGTGTGTCGCACTGTGCGCGGACGGTGATCGGATCAGCCTCGACCAGGTGCGTCCCGAGCTTGTGGCCATGCGGGGGGCCGTTCTGGCCTCGGGCAGAGCCGCGCCGGGCGACACGTTCTCCCTCAAGGACGAAGTGGAAGCGCTCGAGCAGAGCCGCATCCGTGAGGCGCTGGACCGACACGCACAAAGCAAGCAGGACGCCGCGCACTACCTGGGTCTGTCGCGGACCGGGCTCTACACCAAGATGAACAAGTACCGGATGAAGTGAGGGAGCCGGAGCGGCTCCTCCTTCCCCTGACTCTCAGCATCCCCCCGGCCCACCTCCAGTGCATTCTCAACAGTTTGTCGACACTGGCATGACGTCGTGAATCCGACGTTCTGTCGCATTTCTGACGTTCGCGTAACCTCCGGCAGTCAGGCAGGATAGGGGCACCTCGTGGCCGGGTGGTCCAAAGGGTGTCGTGGACGCTCCGAAAAGCCCACAACACCGCATTAGGCACGAACACGCACAGCTCTCTAACCCCTTACAGTTGAGATACTTACAGCGGGGAAACGTCAGGCCCTCAGAGGGCGATCTGTGCGGTTCTGGCACGCTTCATGCGATTCAGGGACGTAGAGCGCCCTTGCGCGGGGGTCGGTTCGCTCATCCACAGAGTCTGATTTGCCGTGGAGGGCGCGTTCGAGAATGAACAGTCGGCCGGTCGTGTAGGAGCGACGGCCTGGCTGTGGCTGACGCGCTGGGAGCAGGATGAAGCTGGAAGGAGGTGGTGCGGCAGGAGGAACCCGACCCGGCTCTGGTGAAGGGGTTCTCCAGCTGTTGGGTTAGCTACTGCAGAGTCCCCTCGAGTCCCTCACGACTTCCCGCCGTCCGTCTGAGACGGGGGCCTGCCCGCCAGCGGGCCTCCTGATCACAATCAAGGCGGGGCGTCGATCTGACTCAGTTTCGCAGTGATGCTGACGGGCCCGTTGGCTCTTCGCTGTTCGCTCGGTAGGGGGTGTGTTCCGTTCCGGGCAGCGGGGAAGCTGGCGGGCCTGTCGCGTTGTGTGGCGGCCCGAAGCACCGGGCTGTCACACTCCTCCACACTGTGGTATCCTCGCTCTCATTCTCCTTGAGACCAGCCCCTGACCGGCGGCGCGGGCGCGCCAATCTCAGACCAGGCCCTGACCGGCGGCGGTGCGTCGACCTCAGACCAGCCCCTGAGGGGCGGCGGTGGCGCGTCGATCTCGGGAATCCACGTCAGGCAGCAGCGTACGGCCGGGAGTGTGTCCGTGAAGGAATCCTATCTTACGAGCAGGTCCTTCCTTCGCGAGGTCGAAGAACTCGTCTCGTGGTCGGCCGGGCTTGGGCGCGCGTCGTTCACGCCGGGAGCGACGGCCCTTCTCGTGGTGGACATGCAGAGGTACTTCCTGGACCCGGCGTCTCACGCGTACCTTCCGAGCGCCGCGGATATCATTCCGGGCCTGGTCTCGCTCTCCAGGGCGTTCTGGAAGAGCGGGCTGCCGGTCATCTTCACCCGGCATCTGAATACCGAGGAGGACGCGGGGGCTCTGGGCTCATGGTGGAACGACCTCATTCGCGCGGAAGACCCGCTCAGTGAGATAGCGCCGGCTCTGGATACGTCGGTCGGCACAGTTCTGGAGAAGAGCCAGTACGACGCGTTTCACGGGACGGATCTGGAAGATACTCTGAGAGAAGGCGGCGTGGAGCGTGTCGTAGTGACGGGTGTGGCGACTCATCTGTGTTGCGAGACCACCGCGCGCTCGGCCTTCGTTCGCGGTTTCGAGGTCACGTTCCCGGTCGCCGGGACGGCCACGTACGACGAGCAGCACCACCTGGCGACTCTTCTGAATCTGGGGCACGGCTTCGCCATGACGCCGCGGGTCCGGGATCTGGTCGATGCAGTGGAGACGATACCGTGAGAACCCTGGAGACGTTCGACGCAGGCATCATTGGAGCGGGACCGGCAGGCATCGCGGCGGCCGTCCAGCTCGCGCGGCATGGCGTGCGGGCCGTCGTGTTCGAGAGGGGATCGACCGGCGGGCTGCTCCGCACGGCGTGGCGCGTCGAGAACTTCCCGGGATTTCCCGGTGGCATCTCCGGCCCGGCCCTCGCGGCACTTCTCGACGAACAGCTTTGTGCGTCGGGGGCGGAGCTGGTCCGCGCGGAGGTTGCGTCACTCGATCGCGAGGAGGAGTTCCTGATCGTCGGGACCGGCGGGTACGGCGTTCGATGCAGAGCCGTGATCGTGGCGTCCGGCACGCGTCCCCGCGAGGTGACAGATCCTGACATTCCGCCGGATGCGAGGGACAGGGTGTTCCGCGAGGTGGATGAGCTTCGGGGTGTGAGAGGCGCGCACGTCGCGGTCATAGGAGGCGGTGACGCCGCCTTCGACTACGCAATGAGCCTCTCGGAGAAGAACGACGTCACGGTTCTGGTCAGGGGGAACTCCACGCGCTGTCTGCCGATCCTTGCGGCGAGGGCGCGGTCGCGCAAGCGCGTGACCGTGAGAATGCTGACCCGGATCACCGCGGTTGCCAAGGGATCCGGAGGGCGGCTGAGACTGACGTCTCTGTCTGAAGGCGTGGACGGTGGGAGTGTGCGCGCAGATCTCGATGTCGACTATCTGGTTCTGGCGGTCGGAAGAGAGCCGGACGATGGATTCCTCTCCGAGGAGTTGCGCCGGGATGCTCCCACACTCGAGGAGCGGCGAGATCTGCTCTTCGTGGGCGATGTCGTGAATGGAATCTTCCGTCAGGCGTCGATAGCCGCGGGCCAGGGCACGCACGCCGCGATGAAAGTGGCGGCGATGCTGCGGGAGAACGTCGGCGCAGGCGTCGAGTGTGAAGCGACGCGTGTGGCGGATTCGCAAGGGGAGTCGTGTTGAGAGTAGTCGCATCCACAGGCAGAGAAGACGTGGCCGTGGCCTACGTGGCCGAGACGGCCGGCGGCCGGCTCGTCGAGTTCACCGAGGCCGTCCAGCCGCCGTTGCCCCGGGAACAGAAGTGGGTCCTGATCGTCTCGAGCCTCTTCGGCTGCCCGGTGCGATGCGCCATCTGTGATGCCGGCGGCAGCTACAAGGGCAAGATGACCGCCGGGGAGATCTTCGAGCAGATCGACTTCCTTGTCGACGGGCGCTACCCGGACAGACGCGTGCCGGCCGCCAAATTCAAGATCCAGTTCGCGAGGGTGGGGGAGCCCTCGCTCAATCCGGCCGTGCTCGACGTACTGAATGAACTGCCGCGCCGCTACGACGCTCCCGGGCTCCTGCCCGCGGTCTCGAGCATCGCTCCCGTCGGGTGTGATGATTTCTTCGAGCGGCTCCGGGACATCAAAGACCACCTGTACCCGAACGGGAGGTTCCAGCTCCAGTTCTCGATTCACACGACGGACGAGTCGCTTCGCGACCGGTTGATCCCGATGAGAAAGTGGGGGTTCGACCGCATCGGCGACTATGGCTCCGGCTTCCGCGCAAGAGGCGACCGCAAGGTCACGCTCAACTTCGCCCTCGCGCGCGGCGCACCTGTCGATCCCGACGTTCTGCTTCGCTGGTTTGACCCGGTGGATTTCCTCATCAAGATAACGCCGGTCAATCCGACACACCGCGCGGTCATGAACGGCATCGTGTCCCACGTCGATCCGGGCAGGGAGGAAGCGGGCGTCGAGATCGAGCGCCTTCGCTCAGCGGGGTACGACGTACTCCTGAGCATCGGGGAGCTGGAGGAGAACCGGATCGGCAGCAACTGCGGGCAGTACATTCAGAGACACCTGGAGGCGAAGAAGCGGCTCGGGGATGGGTACGCGTGCGTCGACGACGCCGCGATCGTCGCGCTGACGCCTGGCAGGTCACGCGAATGAGGGCGGCGCCGGCGCGGCGCCCTGGAATAGACTCGGTCCAGGCGTGTATGTCACACAGGAGGTGGAGCCATGGAATTCCAGATCTGGTGGTTGTGGATGGGGCTCGCGGCCGTCTTCCTGATCGGCGAGCTCTTTACGGAAGGGTTCTTCCTGCTCTGGTTCGGGGTCGCCGCGGGGCTGGCCGGCACGCTCGCCATATTCGACGTCGGTCCCGCGTGGCAGTGGGCGGCGTTCGTCGTCGCCTCCGGCCTGCTGCTCGCCGTGTCGCGCAGGTTCGCGGACCGCTTCACGCACAAGCAGCCGCCGGGCATAGGAGCCGACCGTCTCATCGGGAAGCGAGGCGTGGTGCTTGAGGAGATAGACAACACGCTGAATGTGGGCAAGGTGAGGATCGACCAGGAGGAGTGGCGCGCGGACAGCGATACCGAGGGGAGCATCCAGCCGGGCGCGCGCATAGAGGTCGTCCGACTCGAAGGCACGCACGCCGTTGTGCGCGTGCTGAAGGAGGGATAGTCAGATGGTAGGGCTCTTCATCATTGCAGGGGCGCTCATCCTCGTCATCGCCTCGCGGGCCATCAAGATCGTCAGGCCCTGGCAGAAGGCGCTGATCGAGAGGCTGGGACGGTACCAGAGGACGGCCGGCAGCGGTCTGACGATCGTCGTCCCGTTCATGGAGAGGATGACAAAGGTCGACATGCGCGAGCAGGTAGTCGACGTGCCGCCGCAGGGCGTCATCACGAAGGACAACGTGGTGGTGGAGGTCGACGCCGTCGTCTACTTCGAGGTGACCGACCCGGTCAAGGTCACGTACAACGTGGCCAACTTCTACATCGCGGCGACCAAGCTGGCGCAGACTAATCTCAGGAACCTGATCGGTGACCTGGCGCTTGACGAGTCGCTGACGTCGCGCGAGATCATCAACACCAAGCTCCGCGAGATCCTCGACGATGCGACCGACAAGTGGGGAACGAAGGTCACGAGGGTGGAGCTCCAGAGGATCGAACCGCCGGCAGACGTCACCGAGGCGATGCACCGGCAGATGAAGGCCGAGCGCGACAGGCGTGCGATGATCCTCGAGGCGGAGGGCCACAAGCAGTCGGTGATCCTCAAGGCCGAGGGTGATGCCGAGGCCATTCGCAAGGTGGCCGAGGCGGAGAAGTTCCAGAAGCTGACCGTCGCACAGGGTGAGGGCGAGGCCATCCTGACCGTCTACAACGCGATACACGACGGCCGGCCCACCAACGACCTCATTGCCATCAAGTACCTGCAGGCGCTCGAGAAGATAGCCGACGGGCGTGCCACCAAGGTATTCCTGCCGCTCGAGACCTCCGGCGTGCTCGGGAGCATCGCCGGGATTGGCGAGCTTCTGAAGGAGAAGATAGCCGGCCCGCCCGGTGGCGGTCAGACGCACGCGTCGCCCTCCGAGGAGGGAAGCGGATAGGCGACCGGCACGCCGATACGAGGCGCCGATACAAGGGGGCCGCTGCAAGCCTGCAGCGGCCCCTTTTCGCGCGGTACCGGGTCCGCCGCCGCGCGCGGCAGCGGCGTCCTTGACGAGAGCGGAAGCCAGTGATTACAATTCACGTGTGCCATCCGACCTTCCGCGTGTGGCCCCGGGCCGGCCCATCCGGGCAGCGGGGCGCCAGGCAGTAGCATCCGCGCGGTCACCTGTTCCATGTGAGCGATGACACATGAGCAAGATCTTCGTCGTAGTCAACCCGGCGTCCGGGCACTATCACCGGGACACGGTCGGGGCCGCGATCGAGCGCGCCGCCGCGACAGGCGGGCGGGGGCTGGAATTCCGTGAGATCTCCGCCGGGGAGTCGGTCTCGGACATCATCAGGGCAGCCGCGGCTCGCGGCTTCGACATGTTCGTTGCCGTGGGAGGAGACGGTACTGTCTCGGGTGTCGTCGAGGGGCTGGACGGAGCGCTCCTGCCGATCGCCATCGTCCCGGCGGGAACCGGGAACCTGCTTGCCAGAGGGCTCGGCGTCCCCCTGGACCCGGTCGAGGCCGCCGGTCTCATTGCCGGGGAGCACGCGATCAGGACGATAGACGCGATGCGCGTCGGGACAAGTGTGTTCGTCCTCAACATCGGTGTCGGTATCAGCTCGGCCACCGTGCGCGATACGAGCAACGCCGACAAGCGCAGATTCGGCCGCGCGGCGTACGTAGGAACGGGGCTTCCGAAGTTGTTGGGCTTCCGTCCGTGCCGCTTCGCGGTCACCGTCGATGGTCGGACCACCCGGGTGAGGGCGACCGAGGTCACCGTTGCCAACTGCGATTTCATCGGTGATATCCCCTGGCCGTGGGCTCCCGAGATACTGCCGGACGACGGCAAGCTGGATCTGTGCCTCCTGCTCGTGCCGACCGCCGCTGAATCCATCCGGTCCGGACTGAGGGTGATGCGTCATCATCGGAAGCCCGTGCCGAACGTCCGATGGCTCCGCGCACGGCGCAGTGTGAAGATCGAAGCCAATCGCATACTGCCGGTCCAGGGCGACGGCGACCTGATAGGCGAAACGCCCGTCGAGGTGACCGTGCTGCCGCAGGCTGTCAGGGTGATCGTCCCGCGGGGTTGACCGTCCGCGGAGAAGCGTGTTAGCGTGCCCAGGAGCTATGGAGTTCAGCGTCACCCCTGCGCGTCCCTGCCGACGGAGTCCGCGAATGGCCGACCCTGTGAATACCCTCAACGGATCACGCGACGTGCGACGCCGTCTTCCCCGGAACGTCTGGATCGTGACGGCGACGAGCTTCCTCATGGACATCTCATCCGAGATGATCATGAACCTCCTGCCGCTCTTCCTGTTCAACGTGCTGGGAGTCAGGACCGCCGCCATTGGTGCGATCGAGGGAGTCGCGGAATCCACCGCCAGCCTGCTCAAGATGTTCTCGGGGTGGCTCTCCGACAAGCTCGGCGAGAGGAAGAGACTCGCGGTCATCGGATACTCGGTGTCGACGGTCGTCAAGCCGTTTCTCTACCTGGTCACGACGTGGGGCGGTGTGCTCGCCGTACGGTTCGGAGACCGCGTGGGGAAGGGCATCCGGACCGCTCCTCGCGACGCGCTCGTGGCCGACAGTGTTGACGAGCGCCAGCGAGGCATCGCGTTCGGGCTTCACCGCGCCGGTGACACGGCGGGCGCCGTAGTGGGAATCGGCATCGCGCTCCTCATCCTGCTCGCCACACAACGTGGCTCCGTGGATCTCAGCCGCGGGTCGTTCCAGATCATCGTGCTCGCGAGCATGGCCCCTGCGATCCTCGCTGTGCTGGTGCTCGCGCTCGGCGCCAAGGAAACGAAGATCGCGGGTCCTCGGGCCAGACCTCCGAGGTTGACGCTCGCGGGATTCGACCGCCGGTTCCGGTATTTCCTGCTGGTCATCGTCGTCTTCACGCTCGGCAACTCGTCGGACGCCTTCCTGATACTGCGCGCGCAGCACGCCGGGCTCACCGTCCCCGGAGTTCTCGGGATGATGCTGACGTTCAACCTGGTCTACGCCGCGGTCTCGAGTCCAATCGGAGCCCTGTCCGACAGATTCGGCCGGCGCAGGTTCCTTGTCATCGGGTGGCTGCTCTACGCGGTCGTGTACCTGGGATTCGCGAAGGCGACGGCGGGGTGGCACACATGGGCTCTCATGGGTGTGTACGGTGTCTACTACGGGATGACTCACGGCGTCGCCAAGGCGTTCGTGGCAGACCTCGTGCCCAAGGAGCGACGCGGCACCGCATATGGCGTCTACAGCGCGGCTGTCGGTGTGACGGCGCTCCCGGCGAGCATCATCGCCGGAGTCCTGTGGCAGGGTGTGGGAGGGTGGCCCGGGTTCGGGCCCGGCGCGCCGTTCCTTGCCGGCTCCTTACTGGCGCTGGTCGCGCCTATCCTGCTTGCGTCGATGCCCCGCGTGGCTACCTCGCGGACCCGGGGCTGACGTACGTTATGAGTGCGCGGAGGTTTGCCAGGAAGGCACAGTGCGGCTCTGCGGGCCCGCCGGTCGCGAGCGCGCGGGCGGACGGTGCGAGCGCTCGGGCCGACGGTGCGCGCTGTCCGCCCCGCCTATTTCCCGCTCTTGGCTTTCCTGCGGGCCTCGACGATCTCCTCGGCGAGGGCGTAGGGGACGGCTTCGTAGTGCTCGAACTGCATCGTGAATTCGCCGCGGCCGCTCGTTGCGTTCCGGAGTTCGGAGGAATAGCCGAACATCTCCGCCAGCGGCACACGGGCGCGTATGATGCTCGCCTTGCCGCGCGACTCCATGTCGACGACCTGTCCGCGCTTGCTGCAGAGGCTGCCGGTGATCGCGCCGGTGTGGTCCTCGGGCGCGGTGACCTCGACGCTCATTACGGGCTCAAGCAGCTGGAGCCCCGCCTTCTTGCACGCGTCACGGAAGGCCTGCCTCGCGCACGTCCTGAACGCCATCTCCGACGAGTCGACATCGTGTGAGGAACCGTCCAGCAGCACCACAAAGACGTCGACCATCGGGAAACCGGCGTATGGACCCTTGGCCATAGCGTCCACCACTCCGCGCTCGACGGCCGGGATGTACTCCTTGGGAATCCTTCCGCCCGTCACACGGTCCTCGAAATGGAGACCGGAGCCCGGCTCGGCCGGCCGCACCTCTATCTTCACGTGGGCGTACTGGCCGTGGCCGCCGGTCTGCTTGACGAGCTTGTGCACGTGCTCGATCGACCCGACGACCGTCTCGCGGTAGGCCACCTGTGGTTTGCCCACCTGCGTGCTCACGTTGAATTCCCGCTTGAGCCTGTCGACGATTATCTCGAGATGGAGCTCTCCCATGCCGGAGATGATGACGTCGCCGGTCTCCTGGTTTGTCGTGACCGTGAAGGTTGGGTCCTCCTCTGCCAGACGCATTAGGGCCTTCGACAGGTTGTCGCGGTCTATCCTGCTCTCCGGCGTGACCGCGAGGCCGATGACCGGGGCTGGAAACTCGATCGACTCCAGGACTATCGCGTGCTTCTCGTTGCAGATGGTGTCGCCCGTGCGCGTGTCTCCGAGACCGACGACGGCGCCAACCTCGCCGGTGTGCAGCGTCTCCACGACCTCTCTGTTGTCCGCGTGCATCATGAAGAGCCGCCCCACGCGCTGGCGCTTCTCGCGCGTCGAGTTGTAAACGACCTCGCCCGAGTTAAGTGTCCCGGAGTAGACGCGGACGTAGGTGAGCTTCCCCATGTGCTTGTCCGACTGGATCTTGAACGCGAGCGCGGCAAGCGGGGAGTCGTCTCTCGGTTGACGGAGGATCTCGGTATTACTCTCCTTCTGCGCGCCGATGATGGGCGGCAGGTCGAGCGGGGAGGGCAGGTAGTCGATAATGGCGTCCATCAGACGCCGCACGCCCTTGTTCTTGAAGGCCGCACCGCACAGGACGGGGATGATGTCGCCGGCTATCGTTGCTTGCCTCATCGCGGCGATGCACTCGCCGCGACCGGGTGTCTCGCCCTCGAGGAACTTCTCCATCAGTTGCTCGTCCTGCTCGCTGATGCGTTCGATCATCACCGCCTCCGCGGCCCGTGCCTTCTCGAGGAGCTCTTCGGGAATATCCTCCTCGCGGATCGCGATGCCCTCCTTCGTCTCGTCGTAGTAGACGGCCTTCATGTCGACAAGGTCGATAATACCCACGAAGCGATCCTCGGCGCCGATGGGCAGCACGACCGGCACCGCGTTCGCGCCCAGTTCTTCGCGGATGTCCTCGACGACACCGTCGAAGTCGGCGCCGGTGCGGTCCATCTTGTTGATGAAGGCGATGCGCGGCACGCGGTACTTATCGGCCTGCCGCCAGACGGTCTCAGATTGGGGTTGCACTCCACCCACGGCGCAGAAGAGCGCCACGGTCCCGTCCAGCACGCGGAGCGATCGCTCGACCTCGGCCGTGAAATCGACGTGCCCCGGTGTGTCGATGACGTTGATCTGGTGGTCCTTCCAGTGTGCGGTCGTCGCGGCCGACGTGATGGTGATGCCGCGTTCCTGCTCCTGGACCATCCAGTCCATCGTGGCCTCGCCGTCGTGGACCTCGCCCAGCCGGTGGGTTCTGCCCGCGAAGTAGAGGATGCGTTCGGTGACGGTGGTCTTGCCGGCATCTATGTGGGCCGTGAGGCCGACGTTTCGGATTCGGCTGATGTCGATGCTGCGGGGCATGTCTTCCCCCTGTGAGAATGTTGGCGCTCACGGTCCTTCTGGCCGTGCGATTCGAAGATGGAGCCGCACGACGGATTGAGGGCAGGCTAACCCGGACGGGGGTCGAAGTCAACACGGGGGCCATCGAGGACGCCCCGGCGCGGTTCCGGGCCAGGCGTGGCCGCGCGGAGAAGCCTTGGCGTGGGTCGCAGAAGCCGTGGTATGATTCTCAGAAGCGCCTACCAGGGCCGCTCACCAGGACCGGTACGAGGAGCCTGATATCGTGGAGATAGCCCTCAGCGTTCTCATAGGGATCGGACTGGCCGCGGCGTGCGGATTCAGGGTATTCGTCCCGTTCCTCGTCGTGAGCATCGCAGCGATGAGCGGGCACCTGGAGCTCGCGCCCGGCTTCGAGTGGATGGGCACGTACTACGCGCTGGTGGCCTTCGCGGCGGCGACGCTTCTCGAGGTAGCCGCATATTACGTCCCGTGGCTGGACAATCTCCTGGACACGATAGCGATACCGGTCGCCGTGGTAGCCGGCGCCGTTATCACGGCCTCCGTCATCGGCGACATGTCGCCGTTTCTCAGATGGACCCTGGCGGTGATAGCGGGTGGAGGAACCGCCGCTGCCGTGCAGGCGGCGACGGTCGCGCTCCGCGGGACGTCCGCGGTAACGACCGGAGGCCTTGCCAACCCTGTCGTGTCCACCGGTGAGCTGGGCGGGTCAGCGGTCGTTGCGACTCTTGCTGTTGTTCTGCCGATCGTCGCCGTGGCACTCGTGATCATCATGGGTGCGTTCCTCGTCCGCCTGCGACGGTGGTCGCGTCGCTCGCCCTGATGAGCTGCCGGTGGTGCAGGCGCAGCCGCAGTCGCTGACCCTCTAACCATATCCTAACTTGTGGTCCGTACCAGAAGCGCTAGGCTGGTAGTCTGAAACGTTGAGGAGTCTGCCGAGCCCAATGGCTGTGTCAGGAGGACGTTCTCTTGAGTAAGCGCGTTGTGGCCGTTGAGGACGACAAGGACATTCTGGAGCTCATCACGTACAACCTCGAGCGCGAGGGCTACGAGGTCACCGGGGCGACCACGGGAGAGGACGGCGTCGACGCCGTCAAGTCAGAGAAGCCCGACCTCGTTCTCCTGGACCTCATGTTGCCGGGCATTGACGGCCTGGAGGTCTGCCGCAGGCTGAAGGCGGACCCGGATACCGCGCACATACCTGTTGTCATGGTCTCGGCCAAGGGCGAGGAGACGGACATCGTCACCGGTCTCGAACTCGGAGCCGATGACTACGTCACCAAGCCGTTCAGCCCCAAGGTTCTCATCGCCAGAATGAGAGCGGTCCAGCGGCGGCGGGGCAGGGCCCAGGTCTCTGAAGACGACGTGATCAAGATCGATGACATCGTCATCCACCCCGGTCGTCACGAGGTGACGATAGAGAGCGAGCGCGTAGATCTGACCTTCACAGAGTTCCGTATTCTACACATACTCGCGCGCAGGCCCGGTTGGGTCTTCACCAGACACCAGATCGTCGACTCGATTCACGGGGAGCCCTACCCCGTTACCGATCGAGCTGTCGACGTCCAGATCGTGGGCCTTCGCAGGAAGATGGGCGACGCCGGCGCGTACATCGAGACCGTTCGTGGCGTCGGCTACAGGTTCAAGGACTAACCAATGCGGAGACGAAAGCTCCTCTGGCACCTCTTCCCATCGTATCTGCTGATTACGGTCATCGCGGTGACCGCGGTCAGCTGGTACTCCTTCGACGCAGTGCGGAGGTTCTATCTTGAGGAAACAGCCGCCGCGTTGACCGCCCGCGCGCGCCTGCTTGAGGAACGCGCTCGGCCTCTGACAGGACGGTCGGACGCGGATGCTCTGGATTCGCTCGCGAAGGAACTTGGGGCGGCCGTATCCACTCGCATCACCGTGATCTCACCCGATGGGGTTGTCCTCGCGGACTCAGAGGAGGATCCTGCCGTCATGGACAACCACGGTGACCGGCCAGAAATCGTCCAGGCCCTGGCCGGCGCGGTGGGGAGATCCAGCAGGTACAGCTACACGCTTCAGACCAACATGATGTATGTGGCGGTCCCGATATCGTCGGAGACGGGCATCGCCGGTGTGGTTCGGACCGCCGTTCCTCTGACCGCGGTGGAGGAGCAGCTCCGCGCGGTACGAACCCGGATCGCGCTGGCCGCGCTGTTTCTTCTTGTTCTCTCCGCGGCTGTCAGTCTCGCGGTGTCCAGACGAATCGCGCGGCCGCTTCACCAGATGCAGCTGGGCGCGGAGCGATTCGCCGGTGGCGACTTCGCGCACGACGTGCCCGTTCCGCGCCCCACCGAGTTCGCGGGTCTCGCTGAGTCGATGAACAGGATGGCCGCAGATCTGGACGCCCGCATACGCACCGTTGTCCAGCAGAAGGCCGAACAGGAAGCGGTCCTTGCCAGCATGTCCGAGGGAGTTGTCGCGATCGACCGCGAGGCGAAGGTCATCACGATGAACCGCGCGGCGGCGGCAATGCTCCGCATCGACGCGGATGCCGTTCGCGGGCGGTCCGTGCAGGAGCTGATACGCAACGTGCGTTTCCACGAGATAGCAACGTCCGTGCTCGAGGGCGGCGGGCCGATCGAGGGTGAGATCACGCTTGCCGGGCAGCAAGAGACGGTCGTTGAGGCGAGCGGCGCGCCGATGAGAAGCGGGAGCGGCGAGACCGTGGGGGCCGTGATCGTTCTGAACGACGTGACGAAGCTGAGGCGTCTCGAGAGGGTTCGCAGGGACTTCGTGGCGAACGTCTCACACGAGCTCCGTACTCCTGTCACGTCCATCAAGGGATTCGTCGAGACGTTGCGCGACGAAGTGGGAGGAGACGGCGGCAACTCGGCTCGATTCCTTGAGATCATCATCAAGCACGTCGACAGGCTGAACGCCATCATAGAAGACCTGCTCTACCTCTCCCGCATCGAGGAAGACGCAGACCATAAGGGACTGGTTCTGGAGTCCGTCTCGCTGTTCGATGTGCTTTCGAGCGCCATCGGCGAATGTCGATCTGTCGCGGAAGAGCGAGGCGTCGACATCAGGCTGACCGCCGACCGCGGGCTCGAAGCGAGACTGAACCGGCAGCTGTTCGAGCACGCCGTGGTCAATCTGCTCGACAACGCCATCAAGTACAGCTCGGCCGGGGGCGAAGTGGAGGTCGGCGCGGATTGCGAGGGCGGTGGGACTGTTATCTCGGTCGGCGACCACGGCCTCGGAATCGCGGAGGAGCACCAGTCCCGCATCTTCGAGCGCTTCTACCAAGTGGACAAGGGGAGGAGCCGCGAGATGGGCGGGACCGGTCTGGGTCTCTCCATCGCCAAACACATAATCCAGGCTCACGACGGGTCCATCTCGGTCGAGAGCAGCCTCAAACAGGGCAGCACCTTCTCCATACACATTCCCGACACGAGTTCCAGTTAGTCCTGCCGTTCGCTTCCCTAACAGACTCCTAACTTGTGGCTCGCACGCGGCGAACCACGGGCGACTAGTATTGTCTTCGACGCGCCGCTCCACAAGCGCGCACGAACGAAGATGAGAGACTGGGCGAGGGCGCGCTCGTGTGGGCGGGCCCGCAGAGAAGGAGAGAAGGGATGAGGGTGTTCGCTGTTGTTCTTGCGGCGACCTTCCTGAGTATCGCGCAGGTGGCAGTCGCGGGTGTCGATGAACTCTCCATCGGTGGGCGTTTCATGTGGGACGCGACCGCCTGGTCGGGAGTCGAGGAGGGGCAGGGCGGCGCGTGGGACGACGTTGACTTCGTCAACGGCATCCAGACCAGACGCGCGCGGGTCTTCCTGAAGGGGAATGTCTACGAGAACCTGAAGTTCAAGGTCGTCTACGACTTCGCCGCCGGTGACGAGCTTGGACTCAACGATGCCTACCTCAATCTCGCCGGTGTTCCCGGGGTCGGCAACGTGCGCGTCGGGCAGTTCCTCGAGCCCCTCTGCTTCAACGAACTCACGAGCAGCAAGTACATCAGCTTCATCGAAAGAGCGTCGCTGACGGCGTTCGCCCCGAGCCGCAACGTGGGAGTCATGGTCCACGACAAGGCGGCCGACGGGAGGTTGAACTACCAGCTCGGCTTCTTTCTCGATACCGGGAAGATGGCGAACAAGAGGGGCAACGACGACTACTCGGTCGCGGCGCGCCTGGCGTATCTCGTCGCGGGCGAGGAGAAGAGCAAGAAGGTGATTCACGTAGGCGGCGCCTTCAACTACTTCGTTCCCGTCGCGGGCGTTCGCTTCAGGCAGCGCCCGGAGGTCTATGTGAGCGAGCGGCTCGTCGACACGGGCACCATCATGAATGCGGAGACCGTCCTCAAGTACGGAGGAGAGATCGCTGGCGTGTTCGGGTCCTTCTACCTCGCGGGCGAGTACATCGCTACGGGCATCGCGAAGTCCGACGAAGACGTGCCCGTGGGACCGTTCGATGATGTGTGGCTCGATGACGACGGTTCGTTCTCCGGGTTCTATGCGGAGGCCGGGTACTTCCTGACGGGGGAGCACCGCATCTACAAAGGCGGGCTCTGGGACCGCACCAAACCAGCGTCCAACTTCCTGGAGGATGGCGGCCTGGGAGCGTGGGAGGTCGTAGCTCGCTACTCCAGTCTGAATCTCAACGACGCCGACGCCGAGGTCTTCGGCGGGAAGATGGACAACGTCACTATGGGCCTCAACTGGTATCTGCACTCGAACGCGCGGCTGATGTTCAATTACGTCATGTCGTCTGTGAAGGACCACGATGACGACGAGCTGGGTGTGGCCAACGCGTTCACAATGAGAACTCAGTTCGATTTCTAGATGATCGAGGGTTCCGTCGACGACTGAGAATTCCGTCGATGATCGAAGATCCCATCAGCGAAGGAGGGATGAACATGAGAACAGTCCGTAAGCCGCTGCTGGCACTGGCTGCGATAGCTCTCGCCGGAGCGCTGGTTCTTCCGGCTGCCGCCGCGACCACATTGAACGGCGCCGGCGCGACGTTCCCCGAGCCCATCTACTCGGTCTGGATGCACAAGTACAATGAGCTCAAGGGCGTCAGGGTCAACTACCAGGGTATCGGCTCGAGCGGCGGCCAGCGGCAGATCAAGGCCGGGACCGTCGACTTCGGCGGCTCGGATGCGCCGATGAAAGGCCCGGACCTTCGTGAGGCCGGACTGGTTCAGTTCCCGATGGTCATCGGTGGAGTGGTTCCCATCGTCAACATCAAGGGTGTCGGTCCCGGTGAGCTAAAGCTGACGAACGAGGCGCTGGCCGCGGTCTTCGCCGGCGAGATCACATTCTGGGACGATGAGGCCATCAAAGCTACGAATCCCGACCTCGAGCTTCCGAACGAGCCTATCACGATCGTGCACCGCGCTGACGGCTCGGGCACGACGTGGATCTTCACCAACTTCCTCGACAAGGTCTCGCCGTCGTGGCACGAGAAGGCGGGATTCGGCAAGGTCGTGCCGTGGCCTGTCGGAGTCGGCGCGAAGGGGAATCCTGGCGTTGCCGCCTACGTGCAGCGCGTGAACGGCTCGATCGGCTACGTCGAGTTCGCGTTTGCCAAGCAGGGCGGCCTCTCGCACGTCACGCTCAGGAACGAGTCGGGTCACTGGGTGCAGCCCACCACCGAGTCGTTCCAGGACGCCGCCGCCAGCGCCGACTGGGAGCACGCGGACGGCTACTACCTGGTCCTCACGAACCAACCGGGCGAGGGGTCGTGGCCGATCGCTGGCGCGACGTTCGTGCTGATCCACAGAGAGCAGGAGGACGCCGCGAAGGTCAAGGCCATGTTCGATTTCTTCGACTGGTGCTACGACCACGGCGACGCGATGGCGATCGAGAAGGACTACGTGCCCGTTCCTGAGAACGTCGTGGAGATGGTCAGGAACACGTGGAGAACCGACGTCACGTCCGGCGGGAAGGCCTGCTACAAGTAGATGGGAAGGCCTGCTGCAAGTAGGCGGCTAGGCCTGCCGCGAGCAGACACCAGCCCGTCACACATCAGGAAGGCACTGCATGAACCAGACGACGAGCCAGCGCAGGGCAGACGGGGCCTTCAGGGTTCTGACCGCCGGCTGCGCGCTCGTCGTCATCGTTTTGATGGGCGGCATCCTCTTCGAGCTCCTGAGGAACTCGGGGATGTCGATGAGGGAGTTCGGCTTCGGATTCCTCACGTCGGACGCGTGGAATCCCGGGGCCGGTGAGTTCGGCGCGGCCAGCAGCATCTTCGGCACCGTCGTTTCGACAGCAATAGCGATGCTGCTTGCTGTGCCGCTGAGTCTCATCATTGCCATATACCTGGTCGAGGTGGCCCATCCTCGAGTGAGCAGGATAGTCGGCGGCGGCATCGAACTCCTCGCCGCCGTTCCGTCCATCATCTACGGCATGTGGGGCCTCTTCGTCTTCGCGGGGCTCATGCAGGAGCACGTGCAGCCCTGGCTGGGCAGGTGGTTCGGGTTCCTCCCGCTGTTCCAGGGGCCTCCGATGGGCATCGGCATGCTGACCGCGGGGCTCATACTGACGCTCATGGTCCTGCCCTTCATCACTGCCGTGACCAGAGATGTTCTTCAGATGGTCCCGCCCGTTCTGAAGGAGTCGGCGCACGGTGTCGGGGCGACCATGTGGGAGGCGACCAGACACATCGCGCTCAAGTACGGACGTCGCGGCATCGTGGGCGCGGTGTTTCTGGGGTTCGGACGGGCGCTCGGAGAGACGATGGCCGTCACTTTTGTCATTGGCAACAGCCACAGGATCTCGTCCTCACTCTTCGACGCCGGCAACACCATCGCCTCGAGCTTGGCGAACGAGTTCAACGAGGCGTCCGAGCCCATCTACCTGAGTTCGCTCTTCGAGCTTGCTCTCGTGCTGTTCGGGCTGACGCTGCTCTTTCAGACGCTCGCCCATTTCTGGGTCAGCAGGATGCAGCGGCAGGAGGTGGGCGGCAGGTGAGAGTTGCTGCGGACAGGGTCAGGAGGGAAATCGAGCGGTGAGACCGCGTTCGCGCACACAGCGGAAGGCGGCCGACAGGGCAGCCCGGGTCGTCATGGTCCCGGCGGCTCTTCTCGGTATTGCTGTTCTCGCGTGGATCCTGTGGGAGGTCATCGCAAGGGGCGCCGGCGCGCTGAACATGGACTTCTTCACAGGGCTACCCACACCTCCCGGCATGGAGGGCGGCGGCCTGGCCAACGCGATCGTGGGCACTCTTCTGATGACGGTGCTGGCGACCGCCATAGGAACGCCGATCGGGCTTCTGGCCGGCATCTATCTCGCGGAGTTCGGCACCACGAGCAGACTGGCCACGGCCGTGCGGTTCACGACCAACCTGCTCATGGGAACGCCGTCAATCATCGTCGGCATCTTCGTCTACGCCCTGATAGTCCTCCGGACCGGACACTTCTCGGGCTGGGCTGGCGCCGTGGCCCTGGCGATACTGATGCTCCCGGTCGTGCTTCGAACCACCGAGGACATGCTCAACCTCGTCCCGGACGAGCTTCGCGAGTCCGCACTTGCCCTGGGCGCGCCCAGATGGCGCGCGACCCTGACGGTGGTATTCAGGGCGGCCAAGACGGGGCTTGTGACTGGCATACTCCTGGCGGTGGCACGGGTCAGCGGCGAGACGGCGCCTCTTCTCTTCACGGCCCTGAACAGCTTCTACTGGCCCGAGACGATAAACGAGCCTACCGCCAATCTGACCGTGACGATATTCAACTACGCCATGTCGCCGTACGCCGATTGGCAGCAGAAAGCCTGGGGCGCATCACTCCTCATCACCGTTGGTGTCCTCTTCGTGACGGTTCTCTCGAGGTTCACCCTCAGGGACAGGAAGAGCCGGATGCGGTCAAGGTGATCGAAATGGAAACCCGGGACACAACAGAACGGGAGCGCTCTTTGCCCACAGACACGCCGCCTGATCGGAGGTCCGCGCTTGTCAAGCCGCCCTCGGAGGTTGCGATGAGCCGCGCGGGCGAGGCCGAAGAAGCGAGATCGCTGCCCAGCAAGGTGGCCGTGCGCAACCTGAACTTCTACTACGGTGGACAGCAGGCGCTCTTCGGGAACAGCATCGATATCCCCGAGAAACGGGTGACGGCGATCATCGGACCGTCCGGGTGCGGGAAGTCGACGCACATCCGGGTCTACAATCGCATCTACGAGCTCTACCGGACGCACCGTGCGGAGGGGGAAGTCCTCATTGACGGGGAGAACATCCTGTCGCCCAGCGTGGACCTCATCGGCCTCCGCAAGCGCGTGGGGATGATCTTCCAGCGGCCGACCCCGTTTCCGATGACCATCTTCGACAACATCGCCTACGGTCTCAAGCTCCACTACCGCGTGGGAAGGACCGAGCTGTCCGATCGCGTGGAGGACGCTCTCAAGAGGGGCGCGCTCTGGGACGAGGTGAAGGACAAGTTGAGCGAGCCCGCCAACGCACTGTCGGGAGGTCAGCAGCAGCGGCTCTGCATCGCCCGCGCCATCGCAACGGAGCCCGAGCTGATTCTCATGGACGAGCCGTGCTCGGCTATCGACCCGGTGGCGACAGCAAAGATCGAGGATCTGATAGAGAAACTGCGTGACAACTACACCGTGGTGCTGGTCACGCACAACATGCAGCAGGCCGCTCGTGTCTCCGACTTCACCGCCTTCTTCTACAAGGGCTACATCATAGAGTTTGGAGCGACGAAGCAGATCTTCACGAACCCGGTCGAGAAGGAGACCGAGGACTACATCACCGGGCGATTCGGTTAGGAGCCGACATGTCAGTATTCCTGCAGCGAGAGATCGACGGACTTAAGAAAATGATCTCCTCTCTCGGGGCGCACGTGGAGGAGAACGTTGGCAGGGCCGTGAGGGCGGTCCACGAACGGGACGGCGAGCTGGCGAGGGTCGTCATCGACTCTGATCCCGAGATCGACCTCATGGAGGTCGATATCGAAGAGGAATGTCTCAAGATACTGGCGCTCCACCAGCCGGTCGCACACGATCTCAGGTTCATCATCGCGGTCCTCAAGGTCAACAGCGACCTCGAGCGTGTCGGTGACCTGGCCGCTGGTATAGCGAAGCAGGGGCGGTATCTGGCCGGTAACGATACCTGCGACGTTCCCTACGATCTCGTGGGGATGGCCGTCAAGGTCGGTCGGATGCTCCGGGATAGCCTGGATGCTCTCATGGAGAAGGACGCCGCCATCGCGCACCGGGTGTGCGCGGCGGACGACGAGGTCGATGCCATGGACCGTCTGATGTACCGGGAGGTCCGGGCGGCGATTCGCGAGACTCCCGAGAAGACGGAGGGGCTCATCAGGCTCCAGCGCGTCTCGCAGAACCTCGAGCGCATCGCCGACCACGCCACGAACATCGCGGAAGACGTCATCTACCTGGTGGAAGGGGAGATAGTCAGGCACAAGGGCGCCTGCAGCGATTGACGGGGGCCAGCAGGCGCCGGCGACTCAGGAAAGAACCTCGTGAATGGCGGTGCGGAGTCCACGGGCGGAGTAGGGCTTCTTGAGCATCGGAAATCCGATCTTGGAAGTCGGCTGGTCGTCGCCGCTCTCCTCGGCGAAGAGGTAGCCGCTCGAGAGCAGGATGCGAGTGTCGGGGTTTCTGGTCGAGGCCTCTTCGGCCAGCTGAGTTCCGCTCCTGCCGGGAAGGACGATGTCGCTGAAGATGAGGTCGAACCCTGAGGGGTCACTCTCGAGCGCCACAAGAGCCTCCTCGGCCGACGCTGCCTCGACGACGTCGTAGCCCCAATCGGTCAAGGCGCGAGTGGCGAACGCGCGGACGCTGTCCTCGTCCTCCACCAGCAGGACTCTCTCGCCGCTGGCGGCCGGAGCCTCCATCACTACCTCATCGTCCACGCACTGGTCATCGTTGTCCTCTGGCGGTCGCTCGGGCGCCACCGGCAGGCATACGGAGAAGCTCGTTCCGCGCTCCTGCTCGCTCTGGACGTCGACCCAGCCCCCGTGCTGTTCCGCTATTCCATCGACGACAGAAAGACCCAGTCCGGTTCCGACACCAGGTCTCTTGGTGGTGTAGAACGGCTCGAAGATCTGTGCCATTGTCTTGCTGTCCATGCCCAAGCCGGTGTCGGTCACGCGAAGGCAGACGTAGTCGCGGTCGCACTCCTCCGGGTTTTCGTCGCGCCACGCCTCGCCGGGATCTACCACGGATGTGCTGATCGTGAGCCGCCCACCATGAGGCATGGCGTCCCGGGCGTTGACGGCAAGGTTCATCACCACCTGCTCTATCTGCGAGGTATCAGCCTCTATCTTGCCGAGGTTCTCGTCGAGCTCGGTCACAAGCTCGATGTCCGCTCCGATCAGTCGCTCGAGCATGTCGGTCATCCCCAAGACGACGTCGTTGAGGTCCAGCTCGCCCAGCCGGAGCGGCTGCTTACGGCTGAAGGCCAGAAGCTGGCGCGTCAGGACCGCGGCTCGGTCCGCGGCCTTCGAGACGGCAAACAGCATCTCGGACGCCGAGTCGCTCGGTTCCAGCTCAGCGCGCGCCAGTTCCGTGTAGCCCGAGATGGCGGTCAGGAGGTTGTTGAAGTCGTGGGCTATGCCGCCTGCGAGCTGTCCGATGGCCTCCATCTTCTGAGACTGCCGCAGTTGCTCATCCTTGCAGGCCAGCGCCCTCTCTGCCTCCATCCGGTCCGTCACGTCTATGGACAGTGTGATAACGCCCGCGACGCTGCTGCCGTTTCTGTACGGCACCCTGTCCGACTGTATCCATCTTGTTTCCGCCGGAAGCTCCAGGGCCTCCAGCGGGCTGTGCCTGGCCCTGCCGGTAGCCAGCACCTCCTCATCGGCGTAGGTGCCGACCTCCTCGCAGGTCGGCACGATCT
>JAUWLR010000166.1 GCA_030613615.1 Candidatus Eiseniibacteriota bacterium | reverse complement strand
TTCATCCCGACCGTCCTCGGACATGGAAGCTCCGGCTACCCACAGATGACCGCCAGCGACCAGTGGTTCATCTCTTCGGACGAGGGGGACTTCTACTTCCCGCGGATGTTCATCGGGCGCCTGTCGGTCGGCGGGAGCACGCAGCTGGACAATCTCGTCTCGAAGATCCTCTCCTACGAAAACTACTCGCCGAACGAGCGGTGGCGCAACAACGTCTACCTCATCGCGGACGACCAGTGGCATTACGCGACGTACGGGAGCTACTATACGTGGGGGTGGAGTTGGCACGATTTCACAGACATCTGCGTCGAGCTTTCGGAGACGGTCGCTGCGTCCCCTGCGGGCATCGACACGACGCTCTTCATGCTCAGGCGCTACACGGATGAGTTCCACGAGGCCAACGGTGTGACGCACGAGCCGCAGCCGTGGGAGTACTTCTTCTATGAAGTCTACCCGTACGTCCGAAGCACTCTGACGCCCGACCTGCTGAGCGGTCTCAGTGAGGGAGCGGTGATCGTCAATTTCCAGGGCCACGGGAACCGCTCCCTGATGACGCATGAGCAGCTGCTCGAGGCAGGCGGGGCAACCCAGAACGACATGGCCGACCTAGGCAACGATGGCATGCCGTTCATCTTCCTCGGTTTCTCCTGCCACCTTGCTGAGTTTCACAACTACAGGGAGGGCGGAACTTACGACCACGAATGTATCGTCGAGCAGATGCTCTTCCTCCCGTCCGGTCGCGGCGCCGTGGCCGGTTTCGCGTGCGCGGGAGCGGCGCAGCTCAGCCACAACGCGAATTTCAACCGCGCCATCTTTGAGGCGTTCTTCGAGGCTGAGACCCCCGCGGGACCGCCGTCGGACTACTTCTGGCCCAGATGGACGCTTGGTTCGATCCTGGGCACGGGGACCGTGAACTTCATCACGGCCACGGGACACTCGCAACCCGCGCGAACCTACGTCCTTCTCGGTGACCCGCTCCTGCATGTTGAGATGAGCCCGCCGACCATGCAGGTTACGGCCAACGGCGCGCCGATCCTGAGCGGCGAGTATCTCGAGTGGAGTGACAGACAGCTCGTGACGTTCGTTGCCGAGATCATAGACGAGGTGGAGATCGACCCGGCGAGCATCGTGGTGGAGGATCACGATGGTGTCGTCGGCGATGAGTTCTACACGGTCGAGGCCGTCGGCGACACACTGGGCGAGCTCGGCAGATGGTACAAGCTCACATATGAGACGATGATCATCGACGACTCGTATGACATCAGGATATCCGCGACCGACGCCAACGGTCAGACGGGCGTCTTCGTCGTCCACGTTATCGGGAACGCGCCGATTACTATCACCGACGTCATCAACTACCCGAACCCCTTCCACAGCACCACCAGGATCATCTACACGCTGAACCAAAGCGGCGCCGACGTGCGCATCGACATCTACACGATCGGCGGGCGCCTCATCAGGACCATCCACGACGCTCCGGGGGATCTCAACTACAACGAGGTTGAGTGGGACGCGGTTGACGGGGACGGCGACCTGGTGGCCAACGGGCTTTATCTCTACGTGGTGGAAGCGCGTGAGGACGGCGGGACGGCGACCAGCAATGTCGGTCGGATGGTCGTGGCCAGGGGACCTCGCTTCAACAGGTAGCGTGGGCGGTTCGTCACGGGCGTCCGTGGCTCACGAGGAGACGCATGCGCGACAGGCTCTCTGCCATCGGTGTCGAGTTGAGAGAAGAGACGGGCAGGGCGACAGCTCTGCCCGCTGGCGCGCAGGAAGTCGCCGCGGTTGTCGACCTGGCCAGGGACGAGGGCTGGGTCGTGACGCCGCACTGGGCGGAGCTGGGGGATAGCGGCTCCGTGCTTCGCATCTCTCCTGAGCGGCTGTGCGAGATCGAAGAAGTCGCACCCGCGGATCTCATGGCCGTGGTCGGGGCCGGCGTGACCGTCGCGGCCCTCGAGGAGCGTGTCGGCGCCGACGCGCTCTGCTGGCCTCCTTCTTCCTTCTGCGCTCCCGGCGACATGATTGGCGACATCCTCGCGCGCCTGCGGGGCGGCTGGACGATGGAGGGGAATCTCGCGCGGCGGTATCTGCTCGCGCTCGAGGCCGTGCTGGCGGACGGGTCTCTGCTTCGGGCGGGCGCCAGGACCGTCAAGTGCGTGACGGGATACGACCTCAAGCAGCTGATTGTGGGTTCGTGCGGGACGCTGGGGGTCGTGACTTCGCTCACTCTGCGCCTGGAGGCCGTGGCCAATCGCGAGTCGGTTCTCGAGCGGTACCGGCGCGACTTCGAGGGGATGGCGCCCGTGGCCGGCTCCGGTCAGCCCGCGCCGGCGGATGAGAGCGGCGGGGCGGGCACACGAACGGGCAGGGGCGACGGAGCGGCTGATACCGCCGCCGGCGCGGACGGCGCGCTTCTTCTGCTCGAGCGTCTCAAGCGAGAACTCGACCCCGACGGCGTGTTCCCTGACGTGACTGATCTTCTGCCCTGCGAGGTGCGGTCATGAGAGGGCCCGGCACGGAACTCAGCCTTCGGAAGGACATCGCTGACAAATGCCGGAGCTGCGGCACCTGTAGGTCCGTGTGTCCCATCTTCGCGGAGATCGGGCGGGAGGACGCCGCTGCGCGCGGCAAGGTCGCACTGATTCGTGCCGTGCTCGATGGGGAACTCGGTCTCACCGAGATCTTCGACGAGCGGATACAGCTCTGCCTCAACTGCAAGGCGTGCGTCGATGCGTGCCCGAACGACGTGCGCGTCGACGATCTGATCCTGTCCGCCAGGAGCGATCTCGTCGAGGCTGGCAGACTCCCGTTCATCAAGCGGTTCGTCTTCCGCCGGCTGCTTCGCCGCGGCAGGTTGCTTCCTCCGGTGGGGAAGACGGCAGCGTTCTTTCAGCGATTCGTGCTGAGAGGGCTTCCGAAGGGCAGCCCGTTCCGGCTTTTGCTGCCGGCCGTGGGCATCGACCGTGACAGAGTGTTCCCCCAGTTCGCGCGCGCCACGTTCCTCGAGACGGTCCCCGAGGTTGTTCCGGCACCCAACGGCACGGCCCGCGTTGCCTACTTCGTCGGCTGCGCCGCCAATCTCATCTACCCGGAGAGCGCGCGCGCTGCCGTCGAGATGCTGAACCGTGCCGGAGTCGACGTCGTTGTCCCGAAGTCGCAGGGCTGTTGCGGAACTCCGGTTTTCAATGCGGGCGACTTCGTGACCGCGCGGGAGATGGCCGCGCGCAACATCGAGGCGCTGCGCGGGAGCGGCGCCGAGGCCGTCGTGACCGCGTGCGCGTCGTGCGGCCTCACGCTCAAGCGCGAGTATGCGGAGCTGCTCGGGTTCGAGGACGGGGTTGGTATGCCCGTCTATGATCTCACGGAGTACCTCGCTCTCAGGGGAGGGGAAGCGCTCACATCCGATGGGCCAGCGGAGGCTTCCGGGTCATCCGAGCCCTCGGGCCGGGTCCGGGTCACATACCACGACCCGTGTCATCTCGTGCGTGGGCAAGGCGTCTACGAGGAGCCGCGCCAGCTCCTGCGTTCCATCCCGTGGGTGGAGTTCGTGGAGATGCGGGACGCCGACCGGTGCTGCGGTGGGGGCGGGTCCTTCTCGCTGTCGCACTACGACCTCTCGAAGGCGGTCGCGCGACGGAAGGTGGAGGCCATTCGCGACGCTGGTGTGGACATCGTGACCACCGAGTGCCAGGCGTGCGTGATGCAGCTCTCGGACATGCTCACTCAGGCCGGAATGGACGTGGCCGTAATCAGCGTCGCGGAGCTGGCGGCGCAGCGGGGAGCGGGAACCGCGGAACCGGTGGGCCGACCGGACGCTCAGGGCGCCTAGATGCCGGACTGCCAGAGCATCTGGAGGCCGGGCACGTCCGGGCACGTGGTGCGCCCGATTCGGTTTGACAGCGGGCACACTCGTTGCTAGAATCTGCCTTTGGACGGGCGCGGGATTCCGGACGAGGGTTCCGGGCCGCGCCCTCTTGAACACAGCTCAATATTCTCCTCGGTAGCTCAATGGTAGAGCATCCGGCTGTTAACCGGAGGGTTGTAGGTTCAAGTCCTACCCGAGGAGCCATCACACAGGGGTCCCGGTCTGTCAAGGCCGGGGCCTCTGTCTTCCTTCCCAGCAAGCTGCACAGCGCCATCCCCACCGAATCGGGGACACCGCTCGGGGATGGCCGCACAGAAGAGACCGTTAGATGGTGCCTGCGCTCCAGTATACGGGAGTCATCTCCATCTATCAGGCTCCATGGCATCAACCTTGACACTGACTCCGACGTGTGGGAAGATACACACAGTCTCCAATTGACTGAGTGTCATGCAATCACCAGTCGCGAGGTTCTTCCTCTGGGCACTACGGACGACTCACGGCCTGTCGGACCGGGCTACGTAAGGAGGTCGTCTATGGGGTTCGATACAACTCTCCTCTAGTCAATCCGAACAGGTCGGTCAGACCGTCACGGGAATCGTGCGGGTCCAGCCTAGGGTCCCGCCGCTGGCTAGGCGTACACGTTTGTTCAGGGGCCAGGCCACGATCAAGCGAGCGATTCGCGAAGCGGGGGCGCCCGCGCACGGATCTGACGAGGCAGAAGACGCGTAATGCCATCGAGGGCAAGGAGATTCGTCATGCGACACACGAAGAGAGTGGCAGCGCGAGGGCGCGCCATCGGGCTCCTGTATTGTTCAGAG
>JAUWLR010000238.1 GCA_030613615.1 Candidatus Eiseniibacteriota bacterium | reverse complement strand
AGATGGTGATGCCGGGCGACAACGTGGAGCTCTCGGTGGAGCTGATCACGCCGATCGCGATGGAAGAGGGACTGCGGTTCGCGATCCGTGAGGGCGGCAGGACCGTGGGCGCCGGCACCATCACTAAGATCATCGAGTAAGCAGAGACACGGGCACCGCCTAGCAGAGGTGCTCGGGGAGAGAATCGAGATTGCGTGACATTGTCGTGCTCGCCTGCACCGCGTGCAAGCGACGCAATTACACATATACGAAGAACAAGCAAAAGCATCCGGACCGCCTGGAGTACAAGAAGTACTGTCGCTTCTGCAATAAGCACACGGTGCATAAGCAGACGCGCTAGGCGCGCTCGCAGTTAGTCGTGAGCAGATCCCGTTTGCGCGGGCCGGGAGTCGGGTCAGTATGACCCGGATCCCGCGGCCAAAAGGTAGTCCGCCGAGCAAGCTTGTGCAGGCCTGTAGCTCTAATTTGGTAGAGCGCCGGTCTCCAAAACCGGATGTTGGGGGTTCGAGTCCCTCCAGGCCTGCCATAGTCTGCGCTCCTCAGGCGTCCGGTGAGGTGGATATGTTTCAGAGGCTAGTCAAGTTCATCAAGGAAGTCCGGAACGAGCTCAAGAGGGTCTCGTGGCCCTCGAGAGACGAGATCCGCGGTTCAACGACCGTGGTGATCGCCATCGTTCTGGTCCTCGCGGTGTTCATTGGCCTCGTCGACCGGGCGCTCACCTTCGTGGTAAGCCTCGTCTTCGGTTAGACACGCCCGGACAGACGTGAGCCGGTATCGAGCACTGTCGTCCCTTGGGCTGACTGCATGGAGTAGTCCGCAGTGAAGCTATGGTATGCAGTTCACACGTACTCCGGACACGAGTTCAAGGTCCGGGAGAAGCTCCTGAAGACGATCTCGAGCTCGGGTTTCGATGATCGTTTCGGTCAGATAATAGTCGCGACCGAGGAGTTCGTAGAGATGAAGGACGGGAAGAGGAAGACCTCCGAGCGGAAGCTCTTCCCGGGCTATCTCCTCATTGAGATGGAGATGGACGACCAGACGCGTTTTCTCGTGACCAACACGCAGGGTGTGTCATCGTTCATTGGCGCGTCCATCGGGCCGGGGCAGGCAGAGAAGGTCCCGGAGCCTCTTCTTCAGGAGGACATCGACAGGATCCTCGGGAGGATCGAGCGCAAGCCCTCGAAGGAGCGCCCGGAGATCCCGTATCAGGTCGGGGAGCAGGTCTGCGTCATCGACGGGCCCTTCTCCGGTTTCACGGGGCTCATCGACGAGGTGGACGGAGAGCGCGGCAAGATAAAGGTCATGGTCTCGATCTTCGGACGCGCTACTCCGGTCGAGCTGGACTTCCTTCAGGTGGAGTCAACCTAGAGCGCGCCAGGAAGGCCGGCGCGAACCCGGCGGCGCTCGGGCCGCTGACGGGACGGACAGAGCAGAAAAGCGACACGAGGGAGAACAATGGCGAAGAAGATCATCGGAACCGTCAAGCTCCAGATCCCCGCGGGGCAGGCGACGTCGGCACCGCCGGTCGGTCCGGCGCTCGGTCCCTACGGGATGGACATCGGCGGCTTCTGCAAGCAGTTCAACTCGAAGACCCAGGGCCAGCCGGGGATGATCATCCCGGTGGTACTGACGGTCTACAAGGACAGGACGTTCAGCTTCATCACCAAGACGCCGCCCGCGTCGGTTCTTCTGCGGAAGGCCGCGGGGCTGGCGAAGGGCTCGGGCGTGCCGAATCGCGACAAGGTCGGCACTGTCACCCGCGCGCAGCTTCTCGAGATCGCGAAGCTCAAGGCGGTGGACCTGAACGCGGCGGACGACGAGGCCGCGATGCAGATGATCGCGGGAACTGCGAGAAGCATGGGCATCGACGTCGAGGGATAGGTGGAGTGGTCGCGCCCCAGTGAACGGGGGCGGGCGTTACCGCGCGGCAATGCGGGAGGGCGCTCTCATTGGGAGCGTCCGAAGGAAAGGAACTGACGGCATGAAGCACAGCAAGCGTTACGCCGGACTGGCGGAGAAGGTCCAGGCAGGAGGGCCGTACGAGTTCGACGAAGCCATCGAGCTTCTCAAGGCTTCCGCCGGCGCCAAGTTCGACGAGACCGCGGAGGTCGTCTTCCGCCTGGGAGTCGATCCCAGACACTCCGACCAGCAGATTCGCGGCACGATAGTCATGCCTCACGGGACCGGGCAGTCTGTGAAGATCCTGGTTCTGGCCAAGGGTGAGAAGGTCGCCGAGGCCGAGGAGGCCGGCGCGGATTTCGTCGGCGCAGAGGACTACATCGAGAAGATCAAGGGTGGCTGGCTCGAGGCGGACACGGTCATAGCCACGCCTGACATGATGAAGGACGTCGGCAAGCTGGGCAAGATACTGGGTCCGAGGGGGCTCATGCCCAATCCGAAGACGGGGACCGTGACGTTCGACATCACGAAGGCCGTCACGGAGGCCAAGGC
>JAUWLR010000012.1 GCA_030613615.1 Candidatus Eiseniibacteriota bacterium | reverse complement strand
AGCCTAAGGTGGTAACCTGAGATGGCGAGGACGATCGCGGCGGGGAACGCCCTGGGATTGCGGCAGATGGTCCAGAGCAGAAGGCCAGGGTAACGGAAGCGCTCGTGGCCAACGATGCTCAGGTAGTAGATGGAGCGGACAAACGCCGCGATGTGCCAGCCGCGCAGGCGCGACCTGACGGGTCGAGGTCTGTACTGCCGCAGGAAGGTCCTGAGTCGCGCGTAGTAGTTCCTGGGCGAGTAGAGTTCGGTCATCATACCTCTGTAGCCCCGCTCCAGCGACTCGATGCCCATCGCAGGGACGATGTTGGTCGTTCCGTCCACGTTGTCACCCGACATCTCGCCCCGGATGCGCCCCTCACCGCACAGACGTTCGTAGAGCCTCGTTCCCGCCGGGGCTTGAAGCATCCCGACCATCGCCGTTGCGATGCCGCTCTGCTGTATGAACGCGGTCAGGCGCTGGAAGACCGTGGGCGCGTCGTGGTCGAAACCCACGATGAACCCGCCTTGAACCTGCATGCCGGCGCGCTGGATGCGCCGCACGTCCCCGAGGAGATCCCGGTGCACATTCTGCTTCTTGCCGCACTCGCTCAGGCTCGCTTCGTCAATGCTCTCGATCCCGACGAACACCGTGTCAAAGCCGGCCCGGACCATGAGGTCCATCAGCTCCTCATCGTCGGCGAGACTCACGGTCACCTGAGTACTGAAGGTCATTCCCCACTTGCCCCTGCGCCACTCGATGAGAGCCGGCAGCAGCTCGGTCCGGAGCTTCTTCCTGTTGCCAATCAGGTTGTCGTCGACGAAACTGACGGTTCCCCTCCAGCCCGATTCATAGAGACTGTCGAGTTCGGCCACGATCTGCTCGGCGCTTTTCGTGCGAGGTCGATGGCCGAAGAGCTGGGTGACGCTGCAGAAGTCGCAGTCGTGCGGGCACCCGCGGGAGTACTGGATGTTCCTCGACGCGTAGTGACGCGACTGAAGCAGGTCCCAGCGGGGGATGGGTGTGTCGTTCAGGTCGGCGCGCTCGCAAGAGCTGTAGATGCGCCGGGCTTCGCCACGCGCGAAGTCCTCCAGGAAGGGTCGAAGCGTCACCTCAGCTTCGTTGAGCACGAAGTGGTCGATTTCCGGGAACTCACCGTGCTCACTTGAGAAGAGCGGACCGCCGGCAACGACAGTGAGTCCGCTCTGCTTGCATCGAGCGATGACCTGCCGGGCAGAATCACGCTGCACAACCATCGCGCTTACCATCGCGCAGTCGGCCCATTCCAGGTCGTCCTCGCCGAGTTCACTGATGTTGAGGTCGACGAGACGCAGTTGCCACGTGTCCGGCAGCATGGCAGCGACCGTCAGAAGCCCGAGAGGCGGAGAGCCCGCTCTCTTGCGGATCAGCCGCAGGGCGTGTTTGAAACCCCAGAATGTGTCGGGGAAACAGGGATAGATGAGAAGCGTTTTCATGGGTCTCCTTTGGGCACGCGTCTCGCCGGGCCGAGGAGCGAGCTCGAGTCTCAGTGGCGTCGCAGCTCTGAACGCTTCCGTCCCGAGCGTCTCCGAAGGCCTGCCGTCCCGTTCCTCTGAATCCAGCCCTGAGATCCAGGGATTCGGCACGCTCTCCAGGTCAGAGCATAATGGGGTCAGGGAAGCCGTGGCTTGCTCAGCCTGCGGTCTCTGCGGCCGGCGGTGACGAACTGCACACCTACTGCCAGATGAGAGACAGCTCCGGCCAGAATCATGGTTTCGAACGGCCGGTTGAGAAGCGCCCCGGCAAACAGAACGAAGAGTCGCGTGTCCCTCTTGCTGAGCCTCGCCAATTGCCCACTCGGCGGTTCGCTTCCGTAACGGAGGGCGTACTCCTTCTTCGTGTAGCTCGCCAGGATGAAGCCGGTCAGTGCGAGAATGGCGCCGAGCAACGTGAACACGGTCGGGTGCGTCTGCCAGCGCCCCAGGGAGATCCCCGCCACTACTGCGACGTCCGCGTAGCGGTCGAGCACCGTATCGGCCCACGCACCGAAGCGGCTGGTCTGGAACTTGAGCCGGGCGATCTCGCCGTCGCAGCCGTCAACGATCGAGGCGAATTGAACAAGCAGCCCGGCGAGAACAGTCCAGAGATAGCTGCCGACTGCGAACAGCGCTGCCCCAGAAAGGGCTATCAGAAAACTCGCGAGCGTGATTGAGCCGGGGCTGAGACGAGTAGAGGCAAGGTAGGAGGAGAGGCGAAGTGACACCCTCCGGTTCAGCCAGCGCGCAACGAACCCGTCCTCGGACGGCTTGGCGAGGTTGGCCAAGAGGATGCGCCTTGCGTCGCTCAGGCTCTCGGGCGTGTCTACATCCAGCCAGAAACGATCACCGACATCGACGGCTCTGATCTTCCTTTCTTGGATCAAGTGCCGGACCGCTTTGGTCAGCGAGCGCGTGCCGCTCTCAGTCGGCTTCTCAAGTGCGCTGAGCAGAGCCGGGGAGCAGAGGAAGAGGCCGGTATCGACGCCGTCGAACGGAGTAAGTTCCTTGCCGATGGCCGTGATCAACTGGCCATCAAGCCGTACCTTCGTGGCGTCCTCGAGATCGAAGATCCTGTCGGTGCGCCGATCGACCGCGAGGAGACAACTGTCTGACCCGTCGGCCGCCGTCATGAGGAGTCGGAGGATGGCCGGATCGAAGACGTGGTCGCACATCAGCAGCAGGAACGGATCGGTCAGATGGGAAACGGCCGCCAGGGCCGAGCTCCCGTTCCCTGTCTCCCAGTTGGGGTTTTGCACGACCGTGATCGAGATGCCGTGTCGCGCTTCCAGCTCATCGATGAGATGGACGATCCTCTCCTGGGCGTACCCCACAACGACGTAGCATTCGTCGACGCCCGCGGCGCGGCATGAGAGAATGGAGCGTTCCAGAAGAGAGAGGCCCAGAAGCTCAGTGAGCGGCTTCGGTCTTCCTCCGTTTCCCTCGCGCAGCCGCACCCCCGCGCCTGCAGCGAGGATCACCGCCGGCGGCACGCGGTCTGCGGACGGGGGGGAGGTACTCACGATTCTTGGAGTGTCAGCGTTCATTTCAGCTCACTGATCAGGGCCGCATGAAGTTCAGGCGTGGCGGCAGCTACGATCGAATAACGTTCTGTGAGGGACTGGATCGCAGGGATGGCCTTCCCCTCAGGAGCGGTAAGCAGCCCTCCTGCTTCCCCCACGATAAGAGACGGAGCCAGGAAATTCTCCGGGGTAAGGCGACCGCGCACGTCCAGATGGGCGTCGAGGCTGCCGTCTGCGACCATGGAGAGAGCCCGGGTGGCGCAGCCCAGCGTGCGGACCGCCTGCGCCCGCGAGAGCATCCCAGCGAGCCGGGCCTCCACTGCGAAGTGGTTCAGCTCGCAGCTGACCGTGGCTTCTTCAAGCTTCGTCACCGAACTGGGACGAATCGGCACACCGTTTCTGAACGCTCCCTGCCCGCGCTCGGCGACCCATCTGTCGCCCGTGAACAGATCACCCACAAGGGCGTACTGGACCGTCCCGACGGTGATGGGGCCACCTGAGGGGATGAGGGCCACTGCCGTCCCGGCGAGCGGGATTCCACGGGCGAGGTTGTCCGAGCCGTCGACCGGATCGAGCACTATGACGAATTCGGGCTCTCCATCTCCGAACCTCCGAGGCTCTCCCTCTTCGGAGAGGAGCAGCACCGGGTAGGGGAAACGACGAGAAAGGCAGACACAGGCCGCCCGGTCGGCCACGAGGTCGAACTCCCTCACGCGGTCCCCTTTGGGGTTCGTCGTGGTTTCTCCCACGAAGTGGCCGTCCTGGCGTCTCACTGCCTGCGAAATCGCCTGGAAAACGGCTTCCAGGTCGGCGAGAATCGGTTTCCGACCTTGCATGGCTCTCCTGAATGCGAATGCAATTGCCCGGCGAGGGACGGCCTCATCAGCTTGGGGTCGACTGGGAGTGATGGTGTTACACACGACACAGGTGGGCGGATCGTCGTCTCGCTGCTCGTCGCCACTCTGTTCTGAGGGGCCGGGGACACACCCAGCAAGTGGGCGCTTCGAGGCGAATCTGGCACACCGCTACCCCAAAAGGATAGCACGATTCCGCGATCCTGTCCAGCCTCGCGGCTCAGTCTCGAGGCGCCGGGCAGCACAGCGTCCGTCTTTTGTCTGGCAGAAAGGGAAACCCTCGGGCTCGCACGCGCTCCACCGGGCGCAGGTGACCACGGTAGAGCGACGGTTCGTTCCACAATGAACATCGTACTTGAGGTTGACCCGTGACAAGTATCGCGGCGTGTGGGTTCCGCGCGAGGGGACTCGCCTGTTCGGCAGGCGAAACGGTGGCTCCGGAAGCATGGCGGTGAGCACGGGTATCGCCCGTACGTGCATCCGCTCTAGTAGTCTGCGCTCATCCTCATCGGGGATCGGGGCTAGGCTCCCCGCGCCACGGAACTCGCGCCCAGACTCAGGTCTTCCGCGCAGCCAAGAGTTCGAAACTCGTCTACTACGCCCCGCCATGCAAAGGAAGAAGGCTGCACGGGATGGCTCCCGCGCAGCCTTCTTCTTCTGATTCCTCTTCGACCAACGACCGGCTGCACTGCTGCCGTGCCGGCTTCGCGCCCGCGAGGCCTACTGAACTCAGCGCCTTTGGTTCAGAACGAGTATCTGACCTTGACGTATACCTCATCGTTGTCGCTGAACTGCCCGAACTGGGTTGATGAGTCGCCCTCGAGCAGCAAGGCGCCCGCGGCGATCTCTGCGCTGTCTGTCGGGTAGTAGGTTATCTCCGGTCCTCCGAAGAAGGCAGAGTTGTTTGCGACGTCCCCGAAGTCGGCGATCTCGGCGGCGAACGCCAGCCGCGCCCTCAGATCACCGTGAAGGAAGTCCCTCTCGAGAGCAACGAGGAAGTAGTCCTCCAACCCGTCGCTGCCACGGTCGGTGAAGAAGCCATGCAGGTACTGGGCGTTCACGTAGAGCCCGTTCCGGAATGTGTAGTCCCCGCCGACAACGTACTTGATGTATGGGTCGTCGCTGAGGACCAGGTGCATCGAGGCTTCGCCGAGTCCGGTTACCGCCGTGTATATCGCCTCAGCGGGAACGAACACCGCGCTCTCAGCCCAGACTCCAACATCCCCGATGGCCCCGGCGATGTCCACCCCAACGACCTGCTGTCTGGGATACTCCAGGGTCGTGTGGATGTCCACGGTGCCAAGCGTGTCGGCAGGAGTCATGTTCACTGCAGATGGCAGAGGCCAGTCGTCTGGTCCAACCACGTACGATACGGAGCAGTCGTACCCTAGCATCTCTCTCTTGATTCTCAATCCGATGCTCGCTGTGTCCTGCGGGCGCTCATTCGGGAGGGTCACCTCGTCTGTCAGGGCTCCGAGACTGAGCTCGGGAGGGAGTGGGAAGGACGCGGGGATCTGCCAACTTGAGGAGGGAGATCTGGCCGGTGTGAAGACCGGGACGACCACGCCGGTGACGATGAAGTCGCCGGGGTAATAGTCGACCCGGACCGCCGTCGTTGGTATCTTCCGGCCGAGATCCAGGATGTCTTCGAAGTCGTCCGGGTTGAGGTTGTCCACCACGTTCAGCTTGTCCGCAGTTCCCCAAGCGATCCGTTGCTTGCCGATGCGAACGTCCATGTTGTCGAGCACGAGCCCGTAGACATCAACGTAGGCCTCATACATCTCGAGGCGCCAGGGTTGAATGTGGTCGCTGTCCTGGAGATCAGCCGATGACTGCACGTCGGGGAAGCCTGAGTACCGGACGCGCGACTCGGAATGAAACACGGCGTCCGGGTATCGCACGTCGAGCTTCAGGCCAAGCTGGACCTCGTTCCACGTGTAGCCGTCGTCCCCGCCTGGACGCCAGCGGTTGTCCGTTGTGAGCACCCCGCCGAGCTCCGGCGTCCCCTGAGCGGAGCCAGCCAGCAGCATGGTGGTGACCAGAACTGCAACAAGCGCCTTCGCGTGGTTCATCTACGTTCCTCGTTCCCTGTCTTGATTCCCCGAGGTTGTCACGGCTCCGGCGGTTCGATTAGATCAGAAGCGCTTCAGGTAGCGCTGCGTGAACTGCTTGTCCGGGATGCTCTGATCGTGGACAACTTCCGCGAGATCCATGATCGTCTTGTGCTTATCCTGAACGTCTTCCATCTCGATGTGGTGCGGGGTCAGGTAGCCGTCGATTCGCCTCACGTCGGTCTGGGTCATGATCTTCAAAAGCAGCCCGGGTCGGTCGTAGAACTCGACCTTGTCGGGGAGCATGGTCGTCTTGTCCACCCACATGACCAACTTGCTGTAGTCGATCTCCGACTCCTCATTCGGCACAAGTTCCAGCACGTAGTGGCTGTCCGTTTCCTCCCGGAGACTTGGCGTGTAGTTCTTGACGTAGTCGGTCTGGGCCATATCGTCGTAGGTGAAGTCGGTACCCATGAAGTTCTCGTTCTTGACGTGGGAGGCAATGCGTCTCACCTTGGCGAACGCCGGCATGTAGATGTACATGAGGTCGTCTTCCAGTGCCAGGAAGCCGACGCCGCGCACATCGGCGGGCGATAGAAAGCGGATGAGACGCTTGTCCTTGCCCTTCTGCAGAATGCTCAGCTCGCGTGTCTTCTTACCACCCTCGGCGTCGATGAGAGTCATCGAGAGATGTACCTCCCGGTCGACCGGAGCGTTCAGGGTGTCCTCCACTGCCTGCAGGATCTCGACCGGGGCCATAGCTCCGGCGGTCTGGGTCGCCGCTGCCAGCACGAGCACGGCGAGTACGATCGATCGCGAACAGCCTGACATATCGACTCCTTTCGATGCGTTCTTCCATTTGCTTTCCGCAGACTCCACGGGTGCTACGTTCGTCACCTGTCTCCAACGTCATGGCCTTCGCTGAGTGGAGATTTTCAGACCATCCAGGTTGTTGTTCAAGCGCCTGGCCAGTCTGTCGAATTCGCCTATGAACCGCGCCCGTGTCAGAAGAACAAGCGCCGGGAGCAGGGTGATCGCCCCCAGAGCGCTGGTGACCATTGTGGCGGCAATCAGGAAGCCGAACCTCTGCATGGGGACGATATTCCCAAGGACGAGCACCAGGAAGCCCGCGGCCACGGCAGTCGCGTTGATGATGATGGCCTTGCCAGTGGTCTCGAGCGTCACGCGGAGGGCGTCTCGCTCCGACGTCCCCTCTTGGAACTCCTTCTGGAACCGCGACAGGAAATGGATCGTGTAGTCGATTCCGATTCCGACAGCTACGCTTCCGATCAGGACTGTGACCACGTCCAGAGGAATCCCAAGCACCGCCATCAGAATGAAGTTACAGAGAATCGTGGCCACGACCGGTGTCAGCGAGATGAGGCCGCCGGTGAAGGAGCGGAAGCGGATGGAGAGCAGAAGGAACAGCACCACGAACGCGGCGACAAGGCTCGCGGCTTGACTCTTCATGACGCTCCGATCGAGGCGCTTGAAGATAATGGGCATACCGGTCTGCAGCGTCGTCGTCGCCACGGGGTCAGTGGCGGAGAGCTGTGACAACGCTGCTGGTGGGATCGACTCGGAGGCAACTCCAGCGTGGTCCTCAACGAGGGCCCACATGTCTCCCTGGATGTCCGTCCGGAATGACCGCGCGCCTGCCTCCGGGACGTGTGAGGCCATCCCGATCAGGCTATCAGTGAGGCCGTCAACGAAAACTGTGCGACGGTACTCGCGAACGATGCCTCGCAGGGCGGACGCGGCGTACTCCGGGGCCTCCGGGTCGTCCGCGTACAGGGACGGCGGAATCCGCTGCCGCAGCACCGTGCCAATGCTCACCTCACCGGGCAGCGAGTCAGCGAACAGGGGCTCCAATCCTGTCACTACGTCACGGACGATGGAGTCCGAATCGATGGGCAGATCTGCCGCATCGCTTCCGAAGTAGTCCACAATGGCTCCGCTGACGATTCCGGCTTGCCTTGTCGTGAGTCGCTGATCCGACGCTGAGCCCGCCGCCGTCACTGTGAGCAGCACTTCGTCGAAATCCAAGCCCTCCACGCCGTGATGCTCGGCGTCGAGAGCAATGACGCGGGCGACATCCACCGCACGTCGGCTCTCGGCCTCGCGTCTGACCAGCGTCGGCAACGTGTCGAGACTGAGCCAGAGCAGTTGCTGGGGAGCGGCTGTCGCAAGGTGATGATCTATGCTGTCAACCACGGCAATCAGATCGGCCGTGTTGACCGTACCCATCTTGGCTTGGATCATTGCTTGGGTGTCGTTGTCCGCAACCAGTTGGTCCATGACCTCGTTGCCTTCGATGAAGAACCAGAGATTAGCGACTCCCTCGCGAGTGTCGGGAATGGCGCGGCGTCCGAACATCTGTTCGTTCAGCTCTGCGATCAGATCGGCAACGGACTGGGGGTGAGTGAGATGGGGAATCGTCCGGAGGTACTTCTCGAACCTGAACATCTCCTTCAGGACCAAGGGGTCCTTTATGTCACCGTTCACGAGTATCTGGATCGGTATCGCGCCCCCGAAGCTCGCCTCCATCATCTCTTCCGCCTGGCGGATTTCGCTGTCGGGCTTGAAGTAGTCCTTCATGTTGACTTCTCGCTGCAGTTGCGGGATGGCAACGAGAGAACCGGCCACGACCAGGAGTCCACCAACGACGATCAGCTTCTCGTGGGCGAGAACCAGATTCGCTACCACATCCATGACGCGCGTGACCCAGTTGGAGCGCTGTTCCTCTGACTTCATGCGAGGTCTCTGAGAGGGCAGGTATGAGAGGATGGCCGGTATGAGCGTTATCGAGAGAGCCATTGCCAGGAGGACACCCAGCGACGCGAAGACACCGAACTCCCTGGTCATGGTCAGGTAGGAGAACAGGAAGGCCAGAAAGCCCACCATCGTCGTTACGCCTGTCAGAATGATGGGAAGACCGATGGCGGCGATCGACCGTCTGATGTGGTCGAGCTTGTCTCCATCGGGGCCCTCGGTCTCCTTGTATGTGCTCAGAAGGTGAATCCCGTAGGCGCTTCCAATCGCTATCAGGAGCACGGGGATCGCGGCCGTCACGATCGTTAGATCCAACCCGACCCAGCGCATCAGCCCGAGCGTCCAGATCGTGCTGACTAGCACCGCTCCCAGGGTAAGCAGCACGCCCTGGAGGCGATGGAAGCTGAAGAAGAGGACGGCAGCGAGCAGGAGGGCGACGAGCGGGACCAGCCGCGCCAGATCCTTGGTGATGATGTCGGTGAGAAAGAGCATCTGAAAGGGAATGCCGCCGTAGTAGACCGTCTCCTCACCGGACATGGACTCCACGATCTCCCTCATCTTCGTGGCAACCTCTGTCTTGTTCACCCCATCTCGTACTCTTGCGAGCAGGAGAGTAGTGCGCCCATCTGCGGAGACGATGTTGCCCCGGTACATCTCCTTCGACAGTGTGTATTCGCGGAGAGCCGTCAGGTCTTGCGGAGCGTGAGGAATGTCGCTCGATGATATGAGTTTCCCGACCTCGATCCCGTCAGGGATCTTCTTGATGTCGAGCACGTCGGTGAGACTCGTCACCTGGCTGACTTCAGGAAGGTCGTGGAACCGGGTCGTCAGCGAGTCAATCCTCGCAAGCGTGCGCGGATTGAAGACGTCCTCGGTCTCGAGAGCCACGACAGCAAGTGAGCTCCCCCCGTACTTGTCGCCAACCTCGCGGAAGAGCTGTACCACAGGATCGTCCTGAGGTAGATAGTTCAGTATGTCACTGTCGATTCGCAGCTTGGTCAGCTGGTAGGAGAAGAAGACGGTCAGCAGCGTTGCCACGATCAGGAGCGGCAGCCGATATCGGACGATCCAGTAGGCCAGTTTTGTCATGTGGTAGTTCCTGTTCCCTTGGGCGGTTGTCGTCTATCGTCACGCGTGAGGCGACGGAGCTAGCGCCGGAGGAGCCCTCTGAACAGCACCTCCAAGAGGATGTCCGCGCCCTCCTCGACCTCCAGGAGGTTCGCCTCAAGCATCCACGACGACTCGAGTCCCCTCGCTGCTATCACAATGGCGGAGGCTGTGAGCTCGGGCGCGGCGACGTCGAACGCCCCCGCGGACACGCCATCCTCGAGGACGTTCTGAACGATCCGCTGCTCCTCGAGCAGATGGCTCTCTCTGATACCCTCGCAATGGGGCCAATACTCGCTAACAGTCTCCCTGGTCACTTCGTAGAGGTTGGCGAGCTCGGCTACGGTACGAACTCTGACTTTCAGGTAGGCCGTCATCTTGTCCTGGGGGGTGGGGGCTTCGCGAACGGCCTCTCGGATGAGAGCTGTCAGTGTCGCGCTTTCGCGCGCCACAACCTCCATAAAGAGCACCTCCTTGTTGGAGAAGTGCTTGTAGAAGGTCCCCTTGGCGACGTTGGCCCGGCGGACTATCTCCTCCATAGTCGTCTTCCTCAGTCCGAAGCGCGCAAACAACGCTTGGGCCGTTGCGACGATTCTCTCCCTCGTGTCGGTTGCTGGTCCCTCCATCTGGCCACCTCCTCAACTGGAGAGGTCACGCTGCCGTGCGGAAGCCAAGTGTGCCTGTCCAGTCTACGTGCGCAGAGACTATACGAACTAGACGATTCGCAGCGTATCGTGCAAGATAGACACACTTCGGGGTGGTGTCAAGGGGGAAACACGCCCTTTGGCAATGCGGGGGCAGAGCGCGCCCGACTGAATGCCAAATCAGGATGGGGATTGGGTTCCGCTGCTGCTCACAGTCCGAGTGGTGTGAACTGGCGGAGCGTCTGTGCGAGCGACCTGATCTGATCTTGCTGGGTCGTCATGAAGCCTGGTTCGAAACTCGTCTACTATGCCCCGCCATAAAACGGGCCCGCTCACACGAGCGGGCCCTTCCTAATCTCACCGATCTTCGCGCAGGTCGTTTCTCCGCTCCCGCTCAATGCCCGTGACCATGATCCACTCGGGGGGACAAACTACTGCCCGGCGCCACGCATCGCTCCGCGCACCCGGGCCAGTTGCGGCTCGAGCAGGGGCCGCAGCCGCTTCCCGTCGATCTGGAGGGCCTGCTCGTATTCCTCCATCGCGTCGTTCAATCGGCCCTCGATGCAGAACCGGTCCCCTCGAAGGACGTGGACGAACCCGTTCCCCGGGTCGGCGGAAGCCGCGACGGCTAGCGCCCTCTCCATCTCGTCAAAGCGCCTGAGCTTCATGAAGATCCGTGCCTGCGAGAGCGCGACCTCTGCGTCCGGGCGACGTTCGAGGAAGTCGCCGGCGGCGCGCGCCGCCTCCTCTTGACGCCCCATGTGCTCGAGTATGATCATCTGTTGAAGCACTGTGTCCTTGAACAAGCCGCAGAGCTCCCGCGCTGCCTCGTTGGCCCGCAGAGCCTGCGCCGTCCGCCCGGCCCTCATGTGCCCGAACGCCTCGCCCATGAGCTCCTGAGCCCTGAGCACGGTAGACGCGTCCGGGAGCGCGGCGCCTCCTCCGGAGGTGGTGGCGCTCACGTACCCGAGCGCCCGCAGTCGCTCGGCCTCCTCTGGATCGAGGACCCTCACTTCTGAGGGGACGGTCTCGTCGAAGGTGGAGCTGACCTTTCTCAGCGCTCGGGTGAGCTCTTCCACCGCGTCGTCGGCCGCGGCGTACCGGTTCTCCAGCTCGTCGGGGTCTGCTGTGAGGTCGTAGTACTCGGGGGTTGGCCCCTGGACGAGCTTGTCGAGATGGCGCCTCATGCCGGTCAGCGGGCTCGCGTACGCCGAAAAGAACGGAAGCATCGTCTCAATGTACACGGCGCGCTCGGGCGTGGGAGTCTCGGTCACGAGGCCCATCCCATCGACGGGCGTGGTCACCGGCAGGCCGAGAAATTGCTCAAGCGTAGGTCTCAGGTCCACGAGGCTCACGACGCAGTCGCCGATCCTGTAGGCCGCGTCGAATAGAGTTGGGCACGAGAGGTAGAACGCGACGCGCATCGTGGCCCCGTGCAACAGCACGCCGTGCGTGTTCTCTCCGTGCTCACCCAGGCCCTCGCCATGATCGGAGACCACCACGATCAGTGTCTCGTCAGTCAGTTCCAGGGCGTCGAGTTCATCGACCAGGCGTGTGAGATGCAGGTCGACGTAGGCTATCTCGCCATCGTAAGGACGCTCACTGAAGCGCTCTTGCCTGGAGTACGGCGACTCGTAAGGAATGTGCGGATCGAAGTAGTGCACCCACGCGAAGAATGGCCTCTCCTCCCGGCGCGACGACCGCTCCCTGAGCCAGCCGACGACGGCGTCCGTAACGGCCGCCGCATCACGGCGATCGACCACCGCGCTCGCCGGCGTGCCAGGAGGGCGCGTGACCGCGAACTCATACAGCCCGAACCCCTGGTCAAGGCCGTAACGCGCGTCCAACACGAAGGCCGACACGAAGGCCGCCGTCTCGTAGCCCTCGTCGGAGAGCGTCTCGGCCAGCGTCCGGTGCCGGGGATCGAGAACGAAGAGCCCGTTGTCCCTGATGCCGTGGTTGGGCGGATAGAGACCGGTGAACATCGTGGCATGTGAGGGAAGCGTGGTTGGCGCGGGAGCCACTGCGTCCTCGAAGAGCGCGGCGTGCTGCGCCAGCGCATCGAGGGTCGGTGTCTCGGCGAGTTCGTAGCCGTAGCAGCCGAGTCTGTCGCTGCGGACAGTGTCGAGCGTCACCAGTAGCACGTTCATTCCGGCGGCGGCGCCCGGTTCAGCGAGCATGGAGAGAGATGCGACGAGCACTCCCTCGGTTCGCGTTTCGCCTTCGTTCCCGCAACCAGTGATTGCAAGAGCGGCTACAGCCAGCGCCGCAACCAGGGAAAGCCGCGGCCGCGCGGTTGGTGTTTGGCCTCGGACTCGCTCGCTCATGACGCCTCCATTGTTGTAATCCTAGCATGGTTCCGTCTGCTCGGTCAAGCCGACGACCAGTACGGGTATCGACGAGACGTCGCAAGCGCCGCATGTTGCCGCCGCGATTGCCGGTCGCTGGTTCGTCGCCGGCCTTGCGCCGAGCCTCTCGGCGATCGCGAGGCCGAATGTGCTCGTCTTCGCGCCACTTCTCCTCCTCTGGATGTGGTATCGAGCGCGCGACCGTGCACCGTCGCCCTTCCAGTCTGGATCCTGCTGTCAACTGACTGAACATCGTCCTGACAGCTCCCTGGCCGTCCTCCCTGACCGACGTCACATCAGCTGATCCGCTCGAGCGCCGGAGTTCTGAGCGCGCAATCAGTACCCGACAGTGCACAGCCAGCGCAGCGGCGTTGACGCTGCCGTCCGGTCGTGCTTGAATGCGGGTGTCAGCCCGGCGAGCCAGCGGGGAATGGGCGCCGCGCGGAGTTCCCATCCCATACCCACCAGACGAGGGAAGAAGCAATGTCTCAGCCGAATGTCGTGTGGTTCCGTGATGTTGGTCTCGACGACTTGCCGCTCGTGGGCGGCAAGAACGCTTCTCTCGGCGAGCTGATTCGTCTGGAGGGCGTCAAGGTTCCCAATGGTTTTGTCATCACCACACACGCGTTCGAGTCCTTCATATCGCCCGTCAAGAAGAAGATCGCGGAGAAGATAGCGCTACTCGAAGGGGACGACTATCGGGACGTGGTCCTCCTCGACAGAGTGTCGCGCGAGATCCGCGCTCTCGTGGAGGAGATTCCTCTCGACGGAGGACTGCAGGAGGAGATCCGCGCGGCGCTGGACCAGCTGGAGACGGGGCGCACCCTTGCGGTTCGGTCATCCGCCACGGCCGAGGATCTTCCGGAGGCGAGCTTCGCCGGACAGCAGGAGACCTTCCTCAACGTCGGCAGCTCTCCGGCGCTCTTCGACCAAGTCAAGAAGTGCTTCTCGTCTCTCTACACGGCTCGTGCCATGTCCTACCGCCACGAGAACGGCTTTCCAGAGGACGAGGTCTCTCTGTCGGTCGGTGTGCAGGAGATGGTCCGCGCCGACTGGGACGGGGTGAGCGGCGTCACGTTCACCGTGGACACGGAGACGGGGAACGAGAATCTGATCCTGATCACGCCCAGCAAGGGACTGGGCGAGGCGATCGTCCAGGGCGAGGTCAAGCCCGACGAGGTCTACGTGCTGCGCCATTCGCTCAAGGTCATTCAGAATCCACAGGGGCTCCTCAGCGACGAGCAGTACGCCGAGCTCGCCGCGCAGTCGCTCGCCATCGAGGCTCACTACCGCAACAAGTACGGTCGAAGCCTCTACATGGACATCGAGTGGGCCCAGGACGGTGAGACAAAGGAGCTCTTCATCGTGCAGGCGCGTCCCGAGACGATCCACTCTCGCGCGGTTTCCTATCAGCGCTACTTCTTCGTCGACGATAGGGACGACTACGAGATTCTGGCCAGCGGTCGCCCCGTGGGGACCAAGATAGGGAGCGGTGAGGCCACGCTCCTGGAGGATGTGAGCCAGATCGATTCCTTCGGGGAGGGCCAGGTTCTGGTGACACGCATGACCGACCCCGACTGGGAGCCGATCATGAGGCGGGCGGCTGCCATCGTGACCGACATGGGCGGCCGCACCTGCCACGCCGCGATTGTGGCGCGCGAGATGGGCGTCCCCTGCGTGGTGGGAACTGAGTCGGGCACGAAGACGATTCCACGGGGCGAGACCGTGACCGTGAGCTGCGTCGAGGGTGAGCAGGGTACCGTGTTTCGCGGCACACCGCGTTTCGACGTGGAGGAGATCAACCTGAAGACGATCGCCGCCACGCGGACGAAGATCATGCTCAACGTCGGCTCTCCCGAACGGGCGCTCTCTGCCGCACGCCTTCCCAACGACGGCGTCGGCCTGGCGCGGCTCGAGTTCATCATCGCCTCCCACATCGGCCAGCACCCGCTCTACCTCCTCAAGCTTGGCAAGGGGGACATCTTCGTGGAGAAGCTCGTGGCCGGTATCAGTCGCATCGCGGCCGCCTTCTACCCGAAGCCGGTGATCTTCCGCTTCTCCGATTTCAAGTCGAACGAGTACGCCAACCTGGTAGGGGGCAGGAGCTTCGAGCCCGAAGAGGAGAACCCCATGCTCGGGTGGCGCGGAGCGTCGCGCTACTATGACGACCGCTACAAGGCCGCCTTCCAGCTCGAGTGCATCGCCATGAGAACCGTGATCGACGACTTCGGCCTCGACAACGTCAATGTCATGCTCCCCTTCGTGCGAACTCCGGCCGAGGCAGAGAAGGTGCGCGGCATCATCGATCGGGAGAAGATCAAGGCCGGCGTCTACATGATGTGCGAGATCCCGTCGAACGTGATCCTGGCCCGCGACTTCCTGCCCTTCTTTGACGGATATTCCATTGGGTCGAACGACCTCACGCAGACCACGCTCGGCCTCGACCGGGACTCGGCCCTGGTGTCCCACCTCTTCGACGAGCGCAACCCGGCCGTGAAGAAGCTCATCGCCCAGGTGATCGAGACCTGCAAGGACATGGGTAAGAAGGTGGGGCTCTGCGGCCAGGGACCTTCCGATTTCCCCGACTTCGCCGAGTTCCTCGTGAGGTGCGGCATCGACAGTTTGTCGGTCACGCCCGACGTGGCCGTGAAGACGCGTCTTCTTGTGGCCGAGGTCGAGGCCGGGCTCCAGCGTGGGGTCTAGGCAGACCGTGCCGAACTCCGGGTCGGGCCGGTGGGGCGTCTGGTCCGCCCCACGGGGCCCGCGGCTTCCCACAGCAGGCTGACCAGCTCCGGACCCAGGGTGGAGTGTGGAGTTCGGAACTCGTCTGCTACGCCCCGCCATTATCGAGAGGGCCCGCTCGCACGAGCGGGTCTTCTCTCTCTCAAAGCTGCCCTTGACCTAAGGGCTGCCTTGCTCTTGTATGATGTGGCATGAGTTCATTGGGGAGTGATCCGCTTGACTGACGGCGAGGAGCGAGCATGGCGAAGCGTTCAATTGTGTCTGACAGAGTGGCGAAGATAGGGAAGTCGGCGATTCACGAGATGACGAGGTTGTCGAGGGACGTCGAGGACGTGGCGTTCCTGTCCTGGGCGAAGCCGACCTCCGGCACGCCTGAGCACATCAATGCCGGCGCCATCGAGGCGATCCGCGAGGGTCTCTGCGGAGGCTACTCCGGGAACGCAGGGCTACCCGAGCTGCGACAGGAGATCTGCAGGAAGCTCAAGAGGGACAACAGAATCGATGCCGATCCCTCTGAGATACTGGTCACGGTAGGTGCGATCGAGGGGCTGTCCGCCGCCGTGATGGCCCTGATCGATCCCGGCGACGAGGTCATCCTGCCCTCCCCGACGTATTCCACGCATGTCCGTCAGGTCGTTATCGCGTCAGGGAAGCCCGTCTTCGCCGCGACGATCGAAGATGACGGGTTCGTTCTGGACATCGATGCCATCCGAGCGGCTATCACCCCGAAAACACGGGCGATCCTCTACTGTTCCCCGAGCAATCCCACCGGGACCACTTTCTCCGAGAAGCAGATTCGAGAGCTGGCGGGAGTGGCCCTCGAGCACGATCTCGCGGTCATCACGGACGAGGCGTACGAGTATTTCACGTTCGATGGACATGAACACTTCAGCATCGGGTCGATCCCTGAGATGCGCGGACGCGTCATCAGCTGCTACACGTTCACCAAGACCTACGCGATGACCGGGTGGAGGATCGGCTACCTTCACGCGGATGAGGAGTTGATCCCGCAGATCACCAAGGCACACATCCCCCTTGCGATCTGTGCGCCCGTGGTGTCACAGTACGCAGCCCTCGCTGCCCTCAAGGGCCCGCAGGAGTGTGTTGGCAAGTTCAGGGAGCACTATCGGTCAATGCGGGACCTGATGTGCGAGCGGCTGGATCGGCTTCCCGGCGTGTTTCAGTACGCGAAGCCGAGCGGTTCCTACCTGATGTTTCCGCGAATCCTCCTGGACGAAGGACGGGATTCAGCGGCGTTCTGCAAGAAGCTCCTGCGCGAGGCTCGGGTTTCCACCACGCCCGGATCTGCGTTCGGGCCGACTGGAGAGGGCCACCTCCGGCTCTCCTTCTGTGTGACCGCGGAGGAGATCGACAAGGCCTTCGACAGGATGGAGCAGTACTTCGGTTGACCCCGGGTCCCGGGGAGGCACCCTCTGCACGTGGAGCCTCTCGCCTTCCGACGTTCCTAACGCCTCACAACCCGCGCTTCGCGCGCCAGCGCCCGAAAGCCATCATCCGCTTGAGGAACCAGACCTGCACGGGGAAGAACGGACCCTCGAAGTCCGCAGCGACGTCCCGGAGAAGGTCGGGGATGGGGAGGCGCTGCGGGCACTTCTCCAGACAGGCGCCGCAGTCCGTGCACAGTGACGCCCTGGACGGCGGACCGCCGAAGACCCCGCCTGTGAACATCGCGTAGTTCCTGTTGGCCTGCTTGTCCCGCAGGGCGTGCTTGCTGTTGTACATCTGAAGACACGCCGGGATCGCCACTCCTGCGGGGCAGGGGAGACAGTAGCGGCACCCCGTGCAGTCGGCCTTCATGAGGCCGCGGTAGGTCTCTGCCACCCGACGCACGAGCTCAAGTTCCCGCCCCGTCAGCGAGTTCGGAAGTGCTTCGCCGGCGATCTGTAGATTTTCCTCGATGTGATTCTCGTCGTTCATGCCCGAGAGGACGACCTGGAACTCGGGGCGGTTCCACACCCAGCGGAAGGCCCACTCTGCCGGTGACCTGCACACTTCCGCCTCGTCCCAGATCGCCTTGACCTCGGCAGGCGCCTCGCGTCCCAGAAGGCCGCCCCTGAGCGACTCCATCGCTACGAGGCCGAGGCCCTTCGCGGCCGCGTACTCCAAGCCTTGGGTGCCCGCCTGCAGTTTCTCGTCGAGGAAGTTGTACTGGATCTGGCAGAACTCCCAGCCCCAGGCGTCCACGATGTTCTTGAACGCCGGCAGGTCCCCGTGGAACGAGAACCCCGCGTGCGCTATGCGACCGTCCGCCTTCGCCTGCTCGAGGAAGTCGAGGACGCCGAGGTCCCGCATCTTCGTCCAGCTGCTTCCGTCCAGCGCGTGGACCAGGTAGTAGTCGATGTGGTCTGTCTGTAGCCTGTCGAGCTGCTCGCCGAGGATGCGATCCATGTCCTCGCGCACGTTCGTCTGCCAGGGTGGGAGCTTGGTGGCGAGCTTGACCCTCTCGCGGTAACCCGAGGACAGCGCGCGGCCCACGAACGGCTCACTGGTGCCCATGTGGTACGGGACAGCCGTGTCGATGTAGTTCACTCCACGGTCGATGGCGTCGCGGAGCTGCCGCGTGGCGCGCTCCTCGTCGATGCGCCCGCTCTTCTGGGGGAGACGCATGCAGCCGAACCCGAGGACCGAGAGCTCGTCACCGGTGCTGTCCATCCTGCGGTAGAGCATGGGGCGTCACCTCCGGGTCGGTTTCCCGCTGGCGGAGTCCACACGCAAGCCAGAGTGCCTCTCAGTATAGGCGACGCAGCAGCTCTCAGACAGGAAGAAGCCCGGCCCATGCGGACCGAGCTCCTTCCGTCATCTCGGCTGTCAGTGCTGCCAGTGAGTCGGCTGCACTGTTTCGGTGCTACTTGTACATCGCCTTGATGGAACTCCACGTCGTGTCCTCGACCGGGGTGGTCGAGTCCACGTCGTAGAACGTCACCATGTCCGGGTCGGACTGCTGCAGGACCGCCAACACCATGCCCCACGATGACGTGCCGGCCATCGTGCATCCGCCCTGGATGTCGTACTCGGGCAGGAAGGTGTGCGTCCCCAGCGGGGTGCCGTCCATGTTGAACTGGAGGAGGTCGCCGCTGTAGTTCGCCGTGGTCACCCACAGGCAGGCGTTCGCCCAGTCGTAGGCCATGCCGTAGCAGCCATCGACCACGGAGCCCGAGAGAATCTCCCAGGCAGGTGTGCTACCCCACACGCCGTCCCAGTGGCCGCGGTAGATGTACTCGCTGAAGCCGCACGTGTAGAAGTAGTAGCCGTCGTACGCGAGAGCGCGGCACGGGGAGATCCCCGGTCCGTTGAAGTAGCCTGCATAGCTGCCTGCTGTGTCGAAGGCATGGATCTCGGTGCTGTAGCTCCCGTACATGTAGGTGCCGTCGAAGCAGAGGTCGCGGTGACCCCAGCCAGTCGCGCCGGCGCCCTGTGGGTATATGACCATCAGGTTGCCCGTGTCGTCGAAGATGTAGAACTGGCAGGTCCCGGTCGTGGCGTCACCGGCGGAGACCCAGACGTAGTCCCCATCGAAACCGATGCCGACGTTGTGTACATCACCAAGATCCAGAGGGAATTCGAAGACGATAGCGAAGGTGCCGTCTGTCGCGGACGGCAAGCTGCGATACGCGTAATCAGTCGGTCCTGCGAAGCTCGCCGCGGCGAGCACGAATACGAACGCAACACAAAGCGCTGTTCTCATGACCTCTCCCTTGTTGACACCTCAAGCCAGACAATGGTCTCCATCCTACCAAGACCTGTCGTTCACAGCTCAGTTCATCGATCACCCCCTCCTTAGCCTGCGGCTCTCGCGAAGAGGCGAGACCTCGGCATCTCGACAAGTGCCCAGTAACGAATCCGCTACCCGCTGGAAGCGGGTGGGGAAACTACTGCTCGGGTGAAACCGCGACTACGTGATTGCCTTGGTCGGTTCGGAACGGCAGATACCAGTCTAGCTCCGAAGCTTCAGGACGTCAAGCAAATTGAACATCAATCATACTGGTGTCGCCTACTCCGCCAGGACCCTCTGCAGGTGCTCCGGCATGTCGCCGCGAAATCCCCTGAACCAGACCAGCGTTCCGCCGGTTTCATCGAGCAGAATGGTCAGGGGCAGCTGGTCTTTCGGCCTCTTGATCCCGAACACGTCCTCCGCCGTCGAGACGTCCAACGTGACGGCAGACGGGTCCGTTGGGTGGTCCGGGAGCCCGCTCACCTGGATCTGCGCGAACGAGACGCCCAGCGCCTTCCAATCAACGGCGTCGAGTGCGGACAGGTGCCTGAATGACGCCTCATGCCCCGACAGAGAGAGAACGAAGAGCCTCGTGCCGCCGGCGATGTCCTCCAGCGGTATGGGGACTCCCTTCCGTGTGACCTCGACCGGGGTGTCGGGATCCCACTCTTTCTGGACGAGGTCGGCAGGGTCCCACTCGGCCAGCGGGATGCCCACGTCGAGGTCGAAGAACATCGAATCGCCCGGCGCGATGACTACCCGGCGCGCGACGAACCGCGGTTCTCCTCTGGGATTCCTCAGGCCTCCGAACAGCCAGTACTCGTCCTCGTCCAGCGACCACTCGACGAGGCCTTCGCCCTCCGAGAGCTGGCCCAGATACCAGGTCTGGAAGTACCCCTCACGGAAGCGCGTCAGGCGCGTCTGTTTCCACGTTTCGACACCAGTGAGCTGCGCGCCCTGGTCGAAGTAGCTCACGGCCAGATAGCCTTCCTCCGTGGCGTCGGCGCCGGACTTCTCGTCCTCGTCGTCCTCCGGCTCGAAGGGCAGCAGCCTCGTCCACTCGCCGTCCTCCCAGGCCTCGACGTAGTCAACGCCCCTCTCGGCCCTCGCAGGGATCCCGTGCCGTCGCAGGAGGCCCACCAGACACGCTCGCGCGCTTGCGGGAGACGCATAGCCCGCCCGCCACGTGCTTTCGGGAGTCGCCACCGAACCCAGACGAGTCGTCTCCAGTTCGCTCACGTGCCGGCGGAAGGCGTCGAGGAGTCCGTCGGGGGCCGGCGCGCCGTCGTCCTTGCCAAGCCACGGCAGGTCCGTCCACCACCTCATCGTGCCCTCCTGGAAGTAGAGGCGCGGTGAAAGCACGTACTGGCTCCAGAGGCTGTCCGGTGAGGTGCCGGAAGCGGTGTCCCGGACGTGAACGACCTCGCCGAGCACCGTGGGCAGGACCTCGGGGTCTATCTCGTAGAAGTCCTTGATGTCCATCTCGAGCAGGAGGTCGACGGCCATATCCAGCGTGTCGCCACTGAGCGCGAGAACCGCGGCCGTCCAGTCGTCGGTCAGCGGTCCGGCCAGTTCTATCTGCTCGCTGAGCTCGGCCGCCTCGGGCCGTCCCGCGAGGAACCCGACCCACTCGCTCGACGGGCGTGAGTGCTTGCAGCGCTCCAGGTCTTTCCGTGCGATGTCTCTCTGATGGCGGAGCCAGACCGGGTCGTCTTCCTCGATCGGGCAGGCCTCGGTGTCGTCCTCCGGGGGCATCGGGTAGCGCAGCCAGACCGGCTCGTCCAGCACGCCCAAGCCGGGCTCGAGTTCGAGCATCGTCTCCTGCCCCGGTTGTATCGTCACGAGCGCCGACCAGGGTGTGCTGTCTATCTCTGCCGTGACCAGGTAGTCGCCCGGTCCCAGTAAGATCTCGCCTCCCAGCGGCTGCCGCACCAGGGGCTGCGCTCCGCCCCAGTTGAAGGTGTGGACGTGGGCATCGGGCGGCTCTTCCGTCGCGCTCTCGTCAGCTCCCTCGGCGGCTTTGGCCGAGCTGCCCTCTGGTTCATCCTGCGGCGCGTGGCCCTCCGGGAACGTGAGGATGAGCGTCCCGGGGTTGCTATAGACGCCGATCGAGTTGAGCGTTGTGACGCCGTCGGCTTGGCGATACAGCGTCTCCGTGTACTCGTCCGGAACTGGCGCCTCACCGTAGCCGGCCGAGAGCACGGCGCCGGTCCTGCGCGCGATGCGCGTGAACCAGGCCCGGTCCAGGCAGGCGGCGGGCTCGCACGAGCCGATGTAGTGCCAGCCCTTCTCCTTGCCGGCGTAGACTTCCGTCCACGCGTGGTTGCCGTCTCCCGTGCACCAGCACGGCGCGGCGCAGTAGCGCGCGGGGATGCCGGCGCTCCGCAGCGCGCAGATCGTGAAGATCATCTCCTCCTCGCAGCGGCCGATGCCGCGCTCCATGGTCGTGAGGGGACCCTGGTCGCGCCGGGAGCTGGGCTTGTAGGTCACCCACTCGCGCGCGAAGCGGTTGATCTCGAGCGCGGCAGTACCGAGGTCCATGTCGGCAACGCGCGGCGTCGTGAGTTCCCGGAGCCTCGGTCGCCACCGCTGGACGGGTTCCTGGGTCACGCGATGGGGGAGGATGTAGGTGTGGAAGATGTAAGGGTCGACTTCGTCGCGCCACGGGGCCTCGTGCCAGCTCGCAAGCGCGAGTTCGACGTTCTCCACGAGCACGTCCGCCGGCAGCGCTCCGAGGTCCGACGGTGGCAGCCAGGCCAGCAGGAACTCCAGGGCCTCCCTCCGCTCTACGTCGGCGCCTTCCAGGTATGCGCGGAGTTCCCCGCCCTCGTAGTGGCGCGAGAGGTTCTCCGCGATCCGGTCCATGACCTCTTCACTTGGTGGCCACGTCCACTTCGCTTCGGCCTCGCCCGGCAGCGACACGAGCACGGCGAGCAGAAGGACCGCGGTGACCGACAGGATCCGTACTGTCATACGATTCTCCTTGGAAGCCCGCCACGATGGTCCTACTCGCGTGGCAGCTCCTGCTGGTGGGGGATTGACGATGGCCCGTCATAGTAGTCGCAGCGTCCCGGGTCCGTCAAGGACGGGTCCGGGCGGAGGCCGCACGCTGCTCGCCTTCCATCGGGATGGCCCCGCCCGCGCCCCGCCGGCGTGGCCATCGCCATCCGCCGACCGCCCCAGTCCGGGGTTGGATTCGGCCGTCAAAGCCCATACTATTGCGTATCGATCGCAGACGAACCTGTTCGGAAAGGAGACAGACGAGGAATGGCCAAATCGCTGTGGAATGACAACCTGTCGGTCAGCATCCCCCTGATCGACGAGCAGCACAAGATGCTGCTCAAGCACCTCGCCGAGTTCTCGGAGGCCGTGGCCGCTCATCACGGCCCGAGTGAGATCGTGGGGACTCTCGATTTCCTGGTCGACTACATGGACTTCCACTTCAAGACCGAAGAGAAGCACATGAGAGCGAACAGCTACCCCGGGATCGAGACGCACCTCAAGGAGCACGTGAAGTTCACGCGCACGCTCGCGAATCTCGGTGAGGACTTCAAGGAGGAAGGGGCCACCGCTTCTCTCGCGGAGGCCATCAATACCATGCTCATCAATCTCTTCCTCAAGCACATCGAGGCCGTCGACCAGCAGTTCGGGGCTTTCCTCAAGGGGAAGGGTGTAGTGCTCGAGGAAGAGGCCTAGCTCCTGGCGGTCCGGCCGCGCGCGTGGCTGCGACCGGCCGGTGGAGGGGCGCACTACGAATCGCCTTTGTGATGGCGGTTGGCATGCTGGTGGTCAAAGGCGCGACCGGTCGAGTGAGATCACGCTCGGACCCGCTGTAGCGGATCGCGATCCATGAACGTCAACCCCGACTGAGTCACGAGTTCAGCGGTAGAGTGCCTTGACGGAGGACCAGGTGTCGGGCAGCGGCGTCTCCGGGACTCCCGTTTGTGGTGCGTGCAGCTCATATGCGAGGTCGGCCGAGAAGCCGACAACCTCTGACATCCCCGTCCAACGGGGCGCCCCGCTCTCCAGGTTGTCCCAGTACACTTCCCCACAGCCGGCTGGCGTACCGTAGTTGGCCAGGGCGAAGCCGCAGTACGGCGGCGAGTAGCCCCAGTCCATGAGCACGGTTGCGCCGATCGAGAACGCCGCGGGGATTTCGAGCTGCGCAGGCAACGCGAGCTCCACGCTGTAGATGAACATGTTGCCGGGGACGCCGCTGTAGACGAACTGCGGATCGAGATCCGCCCAGTCATAGGAGTAGGTGAGGTCGGGATCGAGCAGCGGCGGACATGAGCTGAAGTAGAGATTCAGCACGACCCCACCGGGGTCTACCCAGGACGTTCCCATCCACTCGGCTACATAGAGCGTCACGGAGCCGAGCATCTCGCCCTCGAATGCGGACGGGACATCGTCCGCTACCTCGGAGTCATAGGCGGTCGACGCGTTTATCGAGCCATTGAAGTACGCCTGCGCGTAGAAAGCGTCGCGCGCTGTGAGAGCCGGGGCCCGGACATGATCGGCGCGTACGGCCGCGCCCGGAAGAGCGTCGGCCAAAGCGGGTGAAGCGAGAGCAGCAACTGCGAGGATGGCGCCGGCAAGCACCGCGGCGAGCGCGGTTCCTGAGGAGGCAGAGGACGCCGCGCAGCGGCTGCGAGCTGCAGTTTGTCCGAACATGGTCGTCCCTCCTGAAAACGTCAACTGACAGCATCAGAATACCACGGTGAACGACGTTCGTCAATGTGGCCGTGGCCCCGTGGCAACGAGCCTGAACTCGCTCTGCGTGTCAGACTCGTGCGCCGCATCAAGAGGCCGCCTCCGCAGCCGCCACGCCGAGCTGATACGGGCCGTCAAGGAGCTGCGAGCCGAAGTGAGGCGCGGAGCGCCCGTCTGGAGGCTGTCGAGGGCCGGGAGCGGTAGTCACAGCGTCGAAAAGGCACCGGGCTTGCAGGGCCTCTCGGTGAAGTGCCCTGGACAGACGCTGTCACTGAGAGGGAACGATGTCTGAAGCCGTGTCGCTGTTGCGCGCTCTCGGCCGAGGTCCCATCGGCATGCTCCGGAGGAACTCCACCGTCGGCAGCCGGGACCTCGCCCTGGATCTCTTCGCATTCGCGGGGACCGTGGCCTGCGCCACCATCTTCCGGTGGGAGGCGCGGGACGTCATATGGGGGCTGTGGATCTCGAGCCTCACCGTTGGCTATGCGACCATCGTCTCGAATGTGGTGCGCGGCGTTCGAGGCGTGCTCGGAAACTACAAAGCCGTGGCGTTGGTCGGCGGCATCGGCACCCTGGCGTTCTTCACCGTCCACTTCGGCATGTTCCATTTCGTGCACGCCGTCTTCCTGAACGGTTTCTTCCCACTCGTTGAGTCGAGTGACGGCTTCCCCCACTTCCTCGGCATGGTCGCGAAGTCAGTCGCCTCTTTCTGGCCCCTGATCGTGGCGAGCTTCCTGTCACGCCTGTCCGACATCTTCCCGGGTTCTCCTGCGCCCTCAGGCAAGGACTCCTTCGCGGCGCCCTACGGCAACGTGGTGCGCATGCACCTGCTCATCTTCGTGTTCGCGGGTCTCCACATGGCCGGTCTCAGCAGGCTCGCGATACTCCCCGTACTGGCCGCCTACTTCTTCCCGTGGAAGGCCGTCCTCGGGCGCTCCAGCGGCGCTTCCGGTGAGATTTCCTAGTCGCGCGCAGCGGCTCCCCGGGCGTCCGGCGGCTGCGATTTCGCGTGTCCGGGCATCAGAGCGGCACCGGGCATCTGCGTGTTGCGAGGCCGGGGGCAGGGCATAAGTGCACGCGTGGGACGGAGTTAGCGCATCACGTGTCCGGGATCTGAGGGAGCCGTGAACGCTCGCGAGCAGCGGGTGCCCAACTCGGTCCCGTGTGAGACGGTCGCGATCCCACAGGCGTCCGGGAACACTCTCCAAGAACCCCGATATTCGCTCTTGCGCGATTTTGGCCCTTCGGCTATCCTGCCCATGCTCCTGAGCGAGGCGCCGGCGCCTGGAGCGGGAGGAGCACGGCCGGCGAAGGTCCTGGGTGGCATAGTTGAGCGACGGCTCAGCAATTGGGAGGTAAGCCATGGCAGACCTCGTGGTCAAGTCGAAGGTTCAGGCTCTGGTGAAGGAGCTCAATATGCGCCTGAGCGGCGATGCTCTCGGCGTCATCGACGAACGCGTCAATAGCGCCGTGAAGAAGGCCGCCAAGAGGGCCCAGGCGAACGGGCGCAAGACGATCCAGCCACAGGATTTCTAGTTAGCAGACAGGCCGAAAGCCTGAGAACAACGCCCGGCAGGTCTCACATCGCCGGCGGACTGAGTGGTCTGCCCTGGTGACGCGAGGCCTGCCGGGCATTCTTGTGCCGGTCGCGTGCGGGATCAGGCGCGGGTCTGCGGAGCGACGCCGTCGCGCCACAGCACTGCGGGCCGAAGTGGTCTGCCCTGCGCCGTTGAAGCGCCCGGCCCGGCGTCGTAGAATGGGTGCTGCCCCAACCACCGAAATCACCGACCGGAGACCACACAGATGCCACGAGAGCGCATCGACTACATCGACGGACCCTGCCTGGCCAGCGCCATCCGCAGCGGCGCGGAGTGGGTCGCCTCGAAGCGGATACACCTCAACGAGATCAACGTCTTCCCCGTTCCGGACGGTGACACCGGCACCAATCTGACTCTGACGCTCAAGGCCGCGACGGACGCGATCCGAGGCCTCGAGGACAGGTCCTTAGGCGAGGTCTCGGCGGCCCTGTCGCACGCTGTGCTCATTGGCGCGCGCGGCAACGCGGGCATCATACTGGCGCAGTTCATCCGTGGCTTCGCCAGTGAGGTTCAGGGCACCGACAGGCTCTACCCCAAGGGCTTCGTCGAGGCTCTGCGGAGTTCGGTCAGGGGTGCCTACGAGGCCATGGCAGAGCCCGTCGAGGGCACGGTCCTGACCGTGGTCAGGGAGCCCGTGGACGAGGTCGCCCGGCTGGTGGCTGCCGGCGAGACGGACTACGCGAAGCTGCTCGAGCGCATGCACGCGGCCGCGGAGGAGAGCCTTGCAAGGACCCCGGAGCTTCTGCCCGTGTTGAAGGAGGCAGGTGTCGTGGACGCCGGTGGGGAGGGGTTCGTGGATCTTCTTGAGGGAATGCTTCGCCTCATCCGGGGGGAGGAAGTAGAGGCGATCCTTGACTCGCTTCCGGCCACGGCACCCTCGCCGCCCCAGATTCAGCAGCGTGACCTCAAGTACCGTTACTGCACAGAGTTTCTGCTGGAGGGTCCCGACGCCGACGTCGGCGAGCTGAAGGTGAAGCTGGCCGGCATGGGGGGCTCCCTGGTCGTCGTCGGGTCTCTCGGGCTCGTCCGAGCACACATACACACGAACAGGCCCGAGGCCGTGTTCGACGCGGCCTCAGAGCTTGGTTCGCTGAGCCGACGCAAGGTTGACGACATGCGGGAGCAGCACCGGGAGTTCGTACGTTGGGCCGAGGAGAGCGGCCGGGCCGGGGCTGCCGCCGCGGGAGGCGACCAGGCCGGGGCGGCTGCCGCAGGGAACGCCACCGATGGTCAGTCTCAGGCCGGACGGAGGGACGCCGTGCGCGACCGCAGGCGCAGGAGGGTCCGGATCGTCACCGACTCAACGGCTGACATTCCCCCGGACGTCGCTCTGGACCTCGGCATCACGGTCGTCCCGCTCACCATCAACTTCGAGGACGCCAGTCTCAGATCTGGAATCGATCTCACAAACGACGAGTTCTACGAGCGGCTTCAGCACTCAGAGAAGCTCCCGACCACATCGCAGCCGACGCCCCACGACTTCATCCAGGTCTACGAGGAACTCAGCTGGGAGACGAGGGTCGTGCTTTCGGTCCACATTTCCTCGGCGATGAGCGGCACCGTCCGCTCGGCAACCGTCGCGAGCGAGGAGGTCCGTGGCGTGGAGGTCCGCGTCATCGACTCGCGTCTGGTGTCCGCCCCGCTCGGCCTGACGGTCATCGCGGCTGCGGAAGCGGCACGGGAAGGAGCCGACCTGGCGGAACTGACCGCTCTGGTCCACAATCTCAGCGTCCGCGGGCGTGTCCTTTTCACCGTGGGAACACTGGACTTTCTCGTGAAGGGCGGCCGAATAGGGCGCGCGAAGGGGCTTCTGGGCAAGCTGATCGGGGTCAAGCCGATCCTGACCGTCGAGGACGGTGTGGTCACACCCGTGTCCCGGGCCAGAGGAGAGAAGGCCCTGCTCGAGACCATGGTCGAGCTGGCACGCCCCGAACTCGCCGGTGGCGAGGGAGGCACTCTGGGTCTCGTCCACGCGCAGCGTCCCGAGATGGCGCAACGTGTGGGCGATGCGTTCCGTGAGGAGTTCGCGTTCGACGACGTTCGGATGTTCGAACTGGGAGGTATCGTGGGGACGCACGTGGGTCCCGGGACGTGGGGCGTCAGCTACTTCCGACGCAGGCCCGCCCCCTGACTCTGCCGCATCACCTGTACAGAGACTTTATCACGCTCCAGGAAGTCTCTGAAGATACGCCGGAGCTCTCGCATTGGCAGAGTGGGAGAACGCCGGTGATCTTGCCCATCTCCGCGATCGTTCCCGCCTTGATGCCCAGGCTGCCAGTGTGTACGCAGTTGTCGCCCGGTGCGAAGCGCGAGTAGAAGTGGAGCGTAGCGGAGCCGATCTTGTCTGGGTCACAGCCGTCCTCGATGTGCTCGTACCTGACCGTCGGAACGTGGGTCGGGAAACTGGGGGCGCCCGTGCACTCGTAGAATCCCAGGAACTCCAGCACGCAGCCGCCCTCGCCCGCACCCGTGCCGGCGACGCTGTCAAGCGTGACTATGCCCTGGTCGCAGGCGCAATCACACTCGCCGAGTTTCACGAAGAACGACACGTGACTCATGCCGTGGCCACCCAGCCCGGTTGTGTTCCACTCGATGTCCACTCGGTAGAGCCAGTAGCCCTCGAGTCCCGGTGCGTCCGCGACCTCGACGGTGCTGGTGCCCCACACAGTCCGAGCGGCGGTGGGCACAGCCGTGAGCGTAAGTAGCGTGAGAGTGCAGACCGCCAGAGTGGCGATCCTGGTCAGGATGCGGTGACGTCCGTTGCCAGTCATTGCTGGCCTCCTTCGGACGCAGCCGCCAGTCGGGCTTTCCCAGACCCAGTTATCAGCTTATCAAGCTTTGTGCAAACTGTCAAGAGTAAAATACGCCTATTTCACGATAACACGGAATTCCGGGTGTTAGAGGCTCTGGGAGCCAGGATGGGGGATATGGAACCGCCCGGCGACGGGTCGCCGGGCGGTGTAGTTGAAAACGTGCTCGGGTAGTGCCTGTGTTTCCTTACTTCCTGCGTCTGCGGAGAACCGCGACCGATCCCAGGAGGCCGCTGCCCAGGAGCATCAGAGTCGTGGGCTCGGGGATGGGAGGCGTCTGCGAGTCGGGCGCCAGAATGTGGTAGTCGATCGAGCCGTCCTGAGCGGCGTCCAAGGGGTCCACGTCGGCCGACGTGAAGCCCGTGTTCCACGCGGCGTTGGTTCCGTAACCGCCGGCGGAGCCGTCCTTCGAGAAGAAGTCCTGCCAGACCGGGACGCGCCAGCTGTCGAACTCGAAGGTCATCACCTCGCCGAACGCACCGTCGAACTTGATACCGTACATGTCCTCGGGCATACCGGGATTCGAGCCACCGCCCGCGGAGTGAACGCCGATGGTCATGCTGCCGATGTCGCCCTGCATATTGAAGATGTCGTTCTCAGTGAAGTTGTCAGACACCTCAAGAATGAAGTGGCTCGTCGCACCCGCAGGATGTCCGAACACGTACGAGTAGTGCCAGGAATCGTCCGTGTTCTGGGTAACCACCCACTCGAAGAACGTCGGCCCCGTCACGATCCAGTTCCCGGTACCCTGAATGCCTCCGTCCGTGCTCAACAGGCTACCGAAATAGGCGGTCGCGACAGACGGAATTGCCAGCATCGCTGCCAGCGCGAGCACTCCAAGCAGTCTACGTGTTCTCATAGCTGTCTCCTCCATAGTTGGATGATGCTTGAGTATACGTCCCCAAAGTCGTTTTTCAACTACCCTGACTATACCACATCTCGGAACTCTGTCAAGTACTAAATCGGGGGGCGTTCTCTGGATTCGCTCTCTGGGGCTGTCCATGGGCCTGTTCTCCGGGTTTGGGCGCACCGGCTGGCCACAGAGTGAGTCCGCCGTCCGTCTGTTGAGGGGCACCTCACTTCGCGTAGAATGGCAAGAGAAGGGGCATTCGGCCCGCGACGAAGGTAGTTCACCGTGCGTCCCGCGACCCCACGAGCTGCTTCTGTTGCTGCTGCGTCGGTTGTTCTGATGCTTGTATCACTGCGCAGGTTTCTACGGCGAACGAACTCGGACGTGGGAGCGAGCCGGTGGTTCTGACGGGGCCGACGCACCGGCGCTCTCGGGCGCTGACCCCGGCCGATCTCCTCCGGCGTCGGGCCGGTCGTACCGAGCCCCGCGCCGGTCGTACCGAGCCCGGCGGGGGCAACCCCCACGCGCACGAAGCCCCTGGCGGCGCCCGGTCTAACGACTGGACGTCGCCTTCCGCATTCTGCTATCCTCATTGTCTCGAAAGCGAGGGTAGACCATGATCCTAGACAAGAAGATGCGGGTTTTTCTGGCGACGGCTGAGGCCGGCAGCTTCAGCCGTGCCGCGAGACAGCTGTCATTGAGCCAGTCGGTGGTGAGCTTCCACATCAAGGCTCTCGAACGGGAGCTGGGGGTGTTGCTGTTCCAGCGGCACGGCAGGAGCATCTCGCTTACTGCCGAGGGGAAGCTCCTCTTTGAGAAGGGGCGCAAGCTGGCCCAGCAGGCACGCCGGATCGAGGATGCGTTCTCCGAGCAATCCGAAGAGATCGCGCAGCGTATCTACCTGGCCGGTGACGCCCTGACGTGCGCATTCACGCTTCCGTGGACACTTGCCGCCTTCCGCAAGGACCACCCGGATGTCCTCTTCACTTACAAGCACCTGGACGAGGACGAACTCATCAGAAGGCTGGTGTCCGGGGAACTTGACGTCGGGCTCACGGGGCATCCTGTTGTGCACCGCAAGCTCGCCGCGACCCCGTGCTTCCAGGACAGGATCGTGCTGGTCGGTCCGGCGCAGAGCGCGCCCGACAGCATCACGATCGACCAGCTGAGAAAGACCCCCATCATCTGGGCGACCAGCGACCGTGGGCTCGAACTCCTGCTCAACAAGAACCTGCCCGAGGCCGGTCTCCAGCTCAAGGACCTCAACGTCTTCATGGAGGTGGATGACCTGTCCATCCTCAAGACCTTCGTTCGTGTGGACGTCGGGATGGCCTTTCTTCCGTTCCTGACCATCTCCGATGAGGTGCGCTTCGGCTTCCTCAAGATCGTCGACGTTCCGGGGCTCACGCTCGAGCGCACGAACTACCTCGTGCACCGGAAGGAGAAGACTCCCCGGCAGGTTGTGACGGCCCTCGTTGAGTTCGTGGAGAACCGCGACTGGGAGGCCGTGCTCGAGGCCCAGGGGAGGGGAGAGTTCTAGCGGCAGTCGGGCGCGGCCGTGGCTATCGAGCTGTTCGATAGTGTATCGCCCATTCCATGCAACCTACTTGACACCGACTGCGGACACTCTAGAATTGTGATGAGGGTCGCAGTCCGTGCCGACCCGGACGGGCAAGCTTATCAGCGTTCCAAAAGGAGGTCGTGGTGATGAGAAGATGGACGGTGCCTATCGCGGTACTCTCGATTCTGTGTCTGGCGCTGGTTCTGCCCGCGCTCGCGGAAGAGAGCAAGAAGGACGACGCGACCCCCGACGCGACACCGGCGGGTCAGCAGGTGTTCGTGGCGCAGAAGTGTCAGATGTGCCACACGGTGTACTCGGCAGGTCTGGGCGAGCCCCCGGCCGAGGACGCGAAGGAAGAGGAGAAGGCAGCAGCAGGACCTCCGGATCTCTCTCTGGCCGGAACCGGTCGGACCGCCGAATGGCTCGGTCTCTTCCTTCAGAAGAAGGAAGCGCTGAACGAGAAGAAGCACATGATGAAGTTCAAGGGCGCCGATGAGGAGCTGGCGGCGCTCGTGAGCTGGATCCTGACGCTCAAGGCGCCGGAAGTCGAAGCCGCGCCGGCGACGACGGCCAAGGTCGAGAAAGCCGCGGCACCTGAGGCGCCCGTAGAGCCCGAGGCGCCCGTAGAGCCCGAGGCGCCGGCAGAGCCTGAGGCGCCGGCAGAGTCCGCGAAGCCGGCAGAGTCCGGGAAGCCGGCCGCCGACACCGAGAAAGACGAGTAGACGAGCATGAGCGTCACCATACTGGCAGTCTTCGCGGCGGTGATGATCCTGCTCCTGGTTGGCCTGACGAGGGCTCTCAAGTCGCCATCGACGGGGTTCGCGAGGTCGTTCGCCGCTGTGGCGATGGTGCTGCTCCCCTCGGTCTGGCTGCTCGCGATGCTGGTCTACGCCGACTCCGAGATGAAGACGGTCAGCTTCTGCACGAGCTGCCATGAGATGCAACCGTACGGAGAGAGCCTGCACGTCGACGACGATGAGCCGCTCTCCGCCTCGCACTACCAGAACAACCGTGTTGACAAGAAGAAGGCGTGCTACGTCTGTCACACCGAGCCAGGGCTCCTGGGGTACATGGACGCCAAGCTCAGGGGGCTTCACGACGTGCGGGTCCACTACTTCGGGAAGGCGCCCGAGGAACTGGAACTCGTCGCGCCTTACGACAACGCCGTCTGCCTGAAGTGCCACGGCGAGGCGAAGAGCTTCCTCGAGGGCGGCGGGCATCAGTACCCCGAAACGCTGATAGACGAACTGAAGGCGGGCGAGATGTCGTGTCTGGACTGCCACGACATCGCGCACCATCTGGAGGACTGACATGGTCAGCCCGTTCCAGCTCTTCCCGACGGGCCCCGAGGCCGCAACGCGCGTCCTCAAACGCGGCGCGGTGGCCCAGATACTGGGCATCCTCGTGCTTGCGGCGGCGCTCTTCACCAAGATGCCACTTCTCATGGTGGTCATCATCCCGGTGGGTGCGCTCCTGATCGCGCTGGGGATTCTCGCGTGGCTCTGGGCCGTCGTCTGGGCAGACGCGGGGTGAAGGGGTAGGGGCTGGGCTGGGCGGCGCGTCTCTCCCGGGGTAGTCGATGCACCACCGGTTCTGAGCACGTCCCACCGACGCACCAGTCTTCTCATCACGAGCCCATCCGGAGACACCTCTCGGGTCGCAGTGAGAGGCGGCTACAACGTACCCGTGGCCGGGGCACCTCTGGCGGAAGTCAGAGAGCTCCCGGCACCCGACCGTCTGTACCTCCCACTCGCGAGCCGTCGGTTTGACTTCAGTGACGTTCGTGTCGGGGAGGGGCAGAGTGTCGTGCGCGGGGAGGTCCTTGCCGTCGACCCGGAGCGCTTCTCGATTCCCCTGCTGGCGCCGTACGGAGGCATCGTCCGGCTGGGCGAGGTGGAAGGCCACATCGTTCTCGACGAGCTCGACGCGTCCGCCGATGCCCGGGTGTCGTCCGGGAGCGTCTCGGGTGGTCCCGCTGCGGGCCCCGGAGGAGGACCGGCGGCGCGCTCGACCGGCAAGCCGATCGCAGAGAGGCTGCTCACACTCGGCGCGTGGCAGTATCTTTCCGACGCGCGCACCGGCGACCCCGTGGACCCCTTGATAAGCCCTTCCGCGACCATCGCGTCGACTCTGCGACTCGAGCCGTTCCTCGCGGGCGGCGAGGCTCAGCTGGACGGCGCTCTCGAGCGCCTGGCCCGCGGGCTCGAGCACCTGAGAGGCATGGCCCCGGAGGCGCCTCTCTACGTGATCGTCCCCGACGCGGACGAGCCTCTGGCCGCGGAGCTTCGGAAGACCGTTTCCGCGTGTTCCGGCGCGCACGTGGTCTCCGTCCCGATGAGATTCCCGTTCGATGATCCCGCCCTGCTGGCGCGCTACCTGAAGCTGCCTGCCGGTCCCGACGCAGCCGTCTGGGCGATCCCCGTCGAGGGAGTGCTCGCGGTCGAAGCGGCACTGACGGACGGCAGGCCCTGCACCGAACGCATCGTGTCGTTCGCGGGTCCGGCCGTGCGTGAGCCGGTCCACGTCCGGCTCGTCCCGGGCCATCCCGTAGCTGACATACTGGCCGACCGTCTCTGCAGAGAACCCGCGCGAGTCGTTGACGGCGGGCTCTTGACCGGCGCGGTGCTTCCTCCGGAACAGCGCGGAATCGACTCGGAGTGCACCGGACTCACGGTCGTCGGTGAGCCGACCAGGCAGACGCTGCTGGCGTTCGCCCGTCCGGGGATTTCCAGGCGCTCGTACAACAGGTCGTTCGTGGGGACGTTGCGGACGGACATGAGCATGCGGTACAAGGCCGAGCTTTCGGGAGAGGTCCGGCCCTGCATCGCGTGCGGCCAGTGCGCCGACGTCTGCCCGGCCGAGATCCTCCCGCAAGTGATCCACCGGCACCTGTACGCGGACAGGCTGGAGGAGGCGCAGCGCACCCGCGTCGATCTGTGCGTCGGATGCGGACTCTGCTCGTTCGTCTGCCCGTCGAAGATCGACCTTCGGACGGAGTTTCTCGACGCCAAGCGCGTGCTGCGCGAGGAGGAGGAAGCACTGAGGGCCGAGGCCGAGGCGGCAGCGGCGGAGGCGCAAGCGGCGGAAGCGGCGCAGGCGGGGGAGGCCGAGGCGGCAGCGGCGCAGGCGGGGGAGGTGACGTCGTGAGGATCGTCCGCGACCTTCTCGACAGAGTGGAGCCTCTCTTCAGAGAGGGCGGCAGGTTCCGCCTGTTCAAGCCCATCTACGCCGCGGGTGCCGCCATATTGCTGTCTCCCCTCGACCGGGCCAGGGCCGCGCCCCACGTCCGGGATCCGCTCGACGTCAAGCGTTACATGTCGCTCGTGATCATTGCCCTTCTGCCGTGCATGGCTGCTTCCGTCTACTTCTTCGGCCTGCGCGTTCTCGCGATGGTTCTCGTGTCGTACGCCGCGGGCGGCGCTGTCGAGGTGCTGTTCGCCATTGTCCGCAAGGATGAGATCAACGAGGGTTTCCTGGTGACCGGGCTGCTCTTCCCGTTGGTTCTTCCGCCCTCGACTCCGCTCTGGATGGTCGCGGCCGGCGTGGTGTTCGGCGTGCTCGTTGGCAAGGAGCTCTTCGGCGGCACGGGCCGCAACCTGTTCAACCCGGCACTTGTCGGGCGCGTGTTCCTGGCGCTCGCGTATCCGAGGGCGATGTCCAGCAGCTGGGCGGTTCCCGGCAGCGGGCTCTTCGGTCACGTCACGCAGGTCTCGGTGGACGCGGTGTCCGGCGCAACGCCGCTCGCGGCGGCCAAGGGCGGGGGACTCGTGCCGCTCTGGGACCTCTTCTTCGGGAGTGTCTCGGGAAGTGCGGGGGAGACCTCGGCCGCTGCGGTGCTCCTGGGTGGAGTGTTCCTGCTTCTCATCGGCGTGGCGAGCTGGCGGACCGTCGCGGCGACGCTCGGAGCGTTCGCGGTGATGACGTTCGCTCTGCACGGCGGCAGCCCGACGATGACGCTCTGGCACCTGCTTGCGGGCGGGATCATGTTCGGCGCGTTCTTCATGGCGACCGACCCGGTCTCGAGTCCGCTGACGAAGGCGGGCAGGTGGACCTACGGTATCATCATCGGCGTTGCGGCGGCGCTCATCAGAAATCTGACCGGATACGTTGAGGGCGTGATGTTTGCGATTCTGCTCGGCAACGTGTTCGCACCCATACTCGACGAGATCTTCGTGACCGCGCGAGTGAGGAGACTTCGTGAAGAGAGGTAGCCTCTACACTCTGGCCTACGCCGCCGTCCTTGGCCTCGTCTGCGCGCTCATACTCTCCGCGGTCGACGGGTTCACGGCGACTCGCAAGGACGCGAACGCGGAGGCAGAGGAGGTTCGCAACATACTCGCGGTGCTTGACGTGCCGGTGGAGGCCGGCGCCGAGCCCCAGGAACTCCTGCGCGTCTTCAAGGAGAACGTTGTTAAGGAGGAGCGGGGCACGCGGGCGTTCTACTCCTACGAGCACCCCGTTGAGGGGCTCCTGCGCGCGGTCCGCTTCGCGGGTCCCGGGCTCTGGGGACCCGTGGAGGGATTCCTCTGCTTCGAGGAGGACATGCGTACCATCTTCGCGGTGACCTTCTACAGGCAGGAAGAGACGCCGGGGCTCGGCGGTGAGATATCGTCGTCCGCGTTCACGGACCAGTTCGAGGGGTTGTCCGCCGTCGGTTCGGACGGTAGCCCCGGCATCAGAGTAGTGGGCGACGGAGCGGACGACATCAACGAGGTAGACGCCATCTCGGGCGCGACGATGACCAGCGACAAGGTAGAGGACATGCTCAACAGGACCCTCGAGAAGATGATCGGAAGGGACGGGTTCGATGGCTAGGGCCGACAAACAGACCTGCGTCACGTGCGGCAAGGGCGTTTGTGACGGCAAGGGTGTCGTGACGTTCAAGGATGGCGTCTGGCACATCAACCCGGTCGCCGTCCAGGTTCTTGGCATCTGCTCCGCGCTGGCCGGGACCAACAGGCTCGAGAACTCGCTGGTCATGGGCGCGGCGCTCATCTTCGTCACGGTGGGCTCGAACCTCTTCGTTTCGCTCCTGCGGAACATCACACCGCGGCGCATCCGTATGATCGCGGAGGTCGCCATCATCGCGACGTTCGTCATCGTGTTCGACCAGGTTCTCAAGGCCTACTACTGGGAGATGTCGAAGCAGCTGGGGCCGTAT
>JAUWLR010000260.1 GCA_030613615.1 Candidatus Eiseniibacteriota bacterium | reverse complement strand
GCACGCCCGTGACCCCGTACCGCCAGGCACAGATGTGAACCTGCCGTCCTTCTATCTCCACGGCCACCCTCGCGTCGAGACGCTCGAGGAACTCCTCGGGCTCCCACTTGACCGGCCGCTCCAGCTGATTCCCCCGTTCATCCAGAACCTGTGTGAAGTAGCCCTCATTGTACAGCAGCGTCACGGCGACCATGCTGAGGCCGGCGTCGGCGGCCGCTCGGAGGGTGTCACCGGCGAGCACGCCGAGCCCACCGCTGTAGGTGGGCATGGCGGTGTCGCGCGCCATCTCCATGGAGAAGTAGGCGACGACACCCGCGTCTTTGCGTTCGCACATGGTTGGCTCCAGATTCAGCCGGCCCGTCGGCTCTGGCACGCTCCACCCACGGCTCCGGCGTGCTCCACCCACGGCTCCGGCGTGCTCGCCCGCAGGCTCAGGCCCCCGGGCACTCCGCCGCCACCGCGGCGTCGATGCCCTTGTCGCCGTACGATTTCTTGTAGTTCTCGACGAAGTCGGCGGCGAGCTTCTCCGCCCGCTCCTTGTACGCCGCCGGATCGTCCCAGGTGTTCATGGGCTTGAGGATCGACGGGTCGTCGATGCCAGGACAGGTCTTCGGAACCGAGATCTTGAAGATGGGGTCGCACTCGTACTCGACGTCCTCGAGCTTCCCGTCGAGCGCGGCGTTCAGTATCTTCCGCGTGAGCGGCAGGCTCATCCTGTGCCCCACACCGTACGGGCCTCCGGTCCAACCCGTGTTGAGGAGGTAGACGGTCGAGCCGTACGTGTCCATCTTCTCGCCCAGCATCCTCGCGTAGACGTCCGGGTTCCTCGGCATGAACGGCGCGCCGAAGAAGCGCGAGAACGTGCTGACCGGGTCGACGATGCCCGTCTCCGTCCCCGCGAGCTTGCTCGTGTAGCCCATGAGGAACCAGAACATCGCCTGCTCGCGGCTGAGCCTCGAGACGGGCGGGATGACACCGTTCGCGTCCGCCGTCAGGAAGAGGATCGTCGACGGGTGACCGGCGCGCGGCGGATCCTTGATGTTCTCCAGGTATCGCAGCGGGTACGAGCCTCGCGAGTTGGGCGTGTAGCGCTGATCGAACAGGTCGAACTCGCCCCACGGGTACATCATCGCGTTCTCGATGATAGCGCCGTGCTTCTCTACTTCGTCCTCGTGGAAGCACGCGCTGTAGATCTCGGGCTCCGTCTCGGGATTGAGGTCGATGAGCTTCGCGTAGCACCCGTACTCGAAGTTCGCGATGCCCTCATCGTTCCATCCGTGCTCGTCGTCGCCCAGGAGCGCGCGCGACGCGTCGGCCGAGAGCGTGGTCTTGCCCGTCCCGGACAGGCCAAGAAGCAGGGCGCTCCTCCCGTCGGCCCCCTCGTTCGCGCTGCAGTGGAGCGGGAGGATTCCCTCCCCCGGGAACAGGTAGTTCATCACGGTGAAGATGAGCTTCTTGATGCTCCCGCCGTAGGCCGAGCCGTAGACGACGCCGATGCGGCGGTCGAAGTCCATCGCAACGCACATGGTCGACGTGTGACCGAGCCTCGGGTCCACCCGAAGGCGCCCCTCGTAGCGTGACGGATCCAGCTTCTGATACGGCAGGGCGACGAGCGTGAAGTGGCGGTCCTTGAAGCAGCTCTCGGCGACGATCTCCTCCGACCACGGTCTGAACATGTTGTCGACGAAGAGCGCGGAAAGCGCCTGGTCGCCGATGACGTGAACGGGCAGCGCGTAGGTAGGATCCGCACCGAGCAGTCTGTCGGTCACGTAGACGCGGTCGATCTTCTCGAGCGCCGCGAGGCAATCCTCGAGCACCATGTCGAACGTGTCGGGCGCAAGCGGAATGTTGTTGGGTGCGTTCCAGTCGATGGTGTCTTCGCTCTCCGGGTTCCTGACGATGTAGGTGTCCTTGGGACTCCGTCCGCTGGACTCCGGCGGCGTCCAGGTGGCGAGCGCGCCGCACGCCGCGGGGATGGCTTCGCGGTGGGTCACGGCGTCCCTGATCATCTGCACCCGCGGAGCGTTGTCGAACGTATCGCGACCTGATAGCAGTGACGACAACTTTTCCTGGAAGCTCATTTGCGCCTCTCTGGTAGCCAGGTG
>JAUWLR010000283.1 GCA_030613615.1 Candidatus Eiseniibacteriota bacterium | reverse complement strand
GTCGTCCTCGCCGAACGCCGGCGCCGTGTGGACGATGCCCGTGCCGTCCTCGAGCGTGACGAAGTCCCCGCCGATCACATACCAGGCCTTCTTGTCGACGGGCACGAACGTGTAGAGGGGCTCGTACTCCTTGCCGATGAGGTCGAGCCCCATGTATGTCTCCAGGACCTCATGCTCCTCATCCAGCGCGGACAGAAGCGCCTCGGCCAGTATGAGGTTCTCGCCGCCCGATCTCACCTTGACGTAGCTCTCGGTCGGCGCGACGGCCAGCGCGACGTTGGATATCAGCGTCCACGGCGTCGTCGTCCACACGAGGAAGGACGTGTCTCGGTCTTCCTTGAGTTTCATCCTGACGAAGACCGACGGGTCGACGGCGTCCCTGTAGCCCTGGGCGACCTCGTGGCTCGACAGTGGCGTCCCGCAACGCGGACAGTACGGCAGGATCTTGTGGCCCTTGTAGATGAGGTCGCGGTCCCACATCAGCTTGAGGATGTGCCAGACCGATTCTACGTAGTCGTTGGTGCACGTGACGTACGGGTCGGACAGGTCGAGCCAGTAGCCCATGCGGCGGGTCAGTTCCTCCCACTCGTCCTTGTACGTGAACACGCTGTGCAGGCACTTCTCGGTGAACTCGGCGACGCCGTACTTCTCGATGTCTTCCTTGCTCCCGAGACCGAGTTGCTTCTCGACGCCGATCTCGACCGGCAGGCCGTGCGTGTCCCACCCGGCCTTCCGCTCGACGAGGAAGCCCCTCATCGTCTTGTAGCGGCAGATGCTGTCCTTGACGGTGCGCGCGAGAACGTGATGCGTTCCCGGATGGCCGTTGGCGGTGGGAGGGCCCTCGAAAAAGACGAACCTCGGGGCGTCCGAACGCTCCTCCGTGCTCCGGCGGAAGGTGTCATCACTATCCCAGAACTCGAGGACTTCCTGCTCGATGTCCGGTAGAGACTGGCTCTTCTGTAGTTCCCTGAAGCTCATGCTCTCCTCTTGCAGCGCCCCCGCGCCGTGTGTCGACGCGGCCCTCGGGCGTCCTACATCTCTTTGATCAGACGGAAGACCAGCTGTGTCAGCTTGGGTTCGGCGCCGGCAGCGACCTTGAGGATCTCCTCGTGGCTTGCGGCCTTCAGAGCATCCGGCAGGCATATATCGGTGATCACCGCGAGCCCCACGACTCGCATGCCGCCGTGTATGGCCACGATGTTCTCGGCGACCATCGACATACTGACGACGTCCGCGCCTATGGTAGTCAGAAAGCGGTACTCGGCCGCCGTTTCGAGGTTCGGCCCGGCCACGCCCACGAAGACGCCCTTCCTCAGGCGGATCTTCTCGTCCAGCGCGATGTCTTCAGCGAGGCGGACGAACTCACGGTCGTAGGGCTCGGACATGTCGGGGAAGCGGGGTCCCAGCGACTCGTCGTTGGGGCCGATGAGCGGGTTGTCACCCGTCAGATTGATCTGGTCGACGATGGCCACGATGTCGCCCTTCTCATAGAGCGGGTTCATACCGCCCGAGGCGCAGGTCAGGATGAGCTT
>JAUWLR010000197.1 GCA_030613615.1 Candidatus Eiseniibacteriota bacterium | reverse complement strand
GAGGTGCTCGTCGTCGCCAACGACGCGACGGTCAAGGGCGGGACCTACTTCCCTATGACCATCAAGAAGCACGTCCGCGCGCAGGAGATCGCCATGGAGAACAGGCTGCCCTGCGTGTACCTGGTCGACTCGGGCGGTATCTTCCTGCCGTATCAGTCCGGCACGTTCCCCGATCGGGACCATTTCGGGCGCATCTTCTACAACCAGGCGCGGCTCTCGGCTATGGGCATCCCACAGATCTCCATCGTGATGGGCTCGTGCACGGCGGGCGGCGCCTACGTTCCCGCAATGAGTGACGAGACCGTCATCGTGCGCGAGCAGGGCACGATCTTCATCGGCGGGCCGCCGCTCGTGAAGGCGGCCACGGGGGAAGAGGTGACCGCGGAGGAGCTCGGCGGGGCCGACGTGCACTGCCGGATCTCGGGTACGGCCGACCACTACGCGCAGAACGACGAGCACGCGCTGGCCATCGCGCGGAACATCCTGGAGACGCTGGAGGCGCCGAGGCGGTTCGAACTCGACATCAGGGAGCCCGAGGACCCCGCGTACGACCCCGAGGAACTCTACGGCGTCATTCCGGCCGACGCCAAGAAGGCGTTCGACATCCGGGAGGTCATCGCGCGCCTGGTGGACGGCAGCCGGTTCCAGGAGTTCAAGGAGCTCTACGGCATCTCTCTCGTCACGGGCTTCGCCCGCATCATGGGCTATCCGGTTGGCATACTCGCCAACAACGGCGTGCTCTTCTCCGAGAGCGCCATGAAGGGCGCGCACTTCATCGAGCTCTGCACCACCAGGAAGATCCCGCTGATCTTCCTTCAGAACATCACGGGCTTCATCGTCGGCCGCGAGTACGAGCACGGCGGTATCGCGAGGAACGGCGCCAAGCTCGTCCACGCGGTGGCGAACGCCGACGTTCCCAAGTTCACGGTCATAGTCGGTGGCAGCTACGGCGCTGGTAACTACGGCATGTGCGGCCGGGCCTACGCGCCGCGACTTCTGTGGATGTGGCCGAACTCGAAGATCTGCGTCATGGGTGGTGAGCAGGCGGCCAACGTGCTCCTGACCGTGAAGATGCGGCAGATGAAGAGGAAGGGCCGCGAGATGACGCCGGCGGAGCAGGAGGCGTTCAAGGCCCCGATCGTCGCGAGGTACGAGGAGGAGGCGTCCGCCTACTACTCGACCGCGAGACTGTGGGACGACGGCATACTCGACCCGCCCGACACTCGGTCGGCGCTGGCCTTAGGGATTGCGATGTCGCTGAACGCCCCGATCCCGGATCAGAAGTACGGCGTGTTCAGGATGTAGAGGAGGCTTGCGGGCGAGGGGGCGCTGCCGCTCGCGGTCAGCTCGCCCTCGAACGGAGCGCGGGAGGAACCGGCAGGCATGGCTTACACGACAATCAGGACGGACGTCACCGATCAGGTCGCGACCATCACGCTGACGCGCCCCGAGGTGAAGAACGCGTTCAACGACGTTATGCTGGACGAGCTCTTCGACGCCTACGGGAAGTTCGAGTCCGACCCCGCTGTCAGAGTGGTCGTCCTGACGGGGGAGGGCAATTCGTTCTGTGCGGGCGCCGACCTCAACTACATGAAGAACACCATCAACTACACGTTCGAGGAGAACGTCGCGGACGGCATGAAGATCTCCAATGTGATGGAGCGGATACACAGGTTGACCAAGCCGACAGTCGGGCGGGTCAACGGCTACGCCATAGGCGGCGGCGCCGGACTCATGGCGGCGAACGATATCGTCGTCGCGGCCGACACGGCCGTCGTCAGTCTGTCCGAGGTCAAGATAGGTCTGATTCCCGCGTGCATCTCACCGTATGTCGTGATGCGCGCCGGGCCCGCCGCGTGCCGCGAGTTCTTCCTCTCCGGGGAGCGCATGAGCGCGGAGAAGGCGTTCCGCCTGGGGCTCGTCAATGCGGTCTGCGCGCTCGACGAGCTGGACGGGTGCGTCGCGGACTTCACCGGCCGGCTCATTTCGAGCGGCCCCGAGGCTCTGCGCGTCTGCAAGGAGCTTCTGGACAACGTCTACGGCATGCCGCTCGAGGATGCCAAGGGCTACACGGCGAAGGTCATCGCCGAGGTGAGAGTCTCGGATGAAGGTCAGGAAGGCATGTCGGCGTTTCTCGAGAAGCGCAAGCCCGCGTGGCTTGAGTCCAAGGAGTAAGTCACCACGTGAAGAAGATCCTCATAGTCAACAGGGGTGAGATCGCTGTCCGGGTGGTCAGGGCGTGTCGCGACATGGGCATTCCGTCGGCGGTCGTCTACTCGGACGCCGACCGCGCTTCGCTGCACGTGCTCGAGGCGGAGGAGGCCGTGCGCATCGGCCCGGCGCCGGCGCTCGAGAGCTACCTCAACATCGACGCGGTCATAGCGGCCGCACGCGAGGTCGGCGCGGACGCTGTCCATCCGGGCTACGGTTTCCTGGCGGAGAACTGGCGGTTCGCCAAACGATGCGAGGACGAGGGGCTGACGTTCATCGGCCCGACCTCGGACGCGCTCCAGCTGGTCGCCGACAAGATCCGCTCGCGCGAGACGATGCTCGCGCAGAACGTGCCCATCATTCCGGGAATGATGTCCAGCGGCAAGGACATGAAGGACTATCGCGAGAAGGCCGCGGAGATGGGATATCCGGTTCTGGTCAAGGCGTCCGCGGGCGGCGGCGGGAAGGGCATGCAGATCGTGCGCGAGGAGGAGAACCTGGAGGCGGCCATCGAGACCTCGAGCAGAATAGCGGGCTCCGCGTTCGGTGACGACACGGTCTATATAGAGAAGCTCATCGAGCGCCCGCGCCACATCGAGTTCCAGGTGCTCGCGGACATGCACGGAAACTGCGTTCACCTGTTCGAGCGCGAGTGCTCGATACAGAGACGGCACCAGAAGATAGTTGAGGAGTCGCCCTCGCCCGTGGTCGGCGACGAACTCAGGGCGAAGATGGGCGCCACGGCGGTCCTCGCGGCAAAGGCCTGCGGCTACACCAACGCGGGCACGGTCGAGTTCCTGCTCGACGAGGACGGCAGCAGCTTCTACTTCCTGGAGGTCAACGCGCGTATCCAGGTCGAGCACCCGGTTACCGAGATGGTGACCGGTGTTGACCTGGTGCGTCAGCAGATACTGATAGCCTCGGGTGAGAAGCTCGAGTTCACGCAGGGCGACCTGTCGCAGACGGGCCACGCCATCGAGTGCCGCATCTACGCCGAGGATCCCAGGAACGACTTCCTGCCGAGTTCAGGGAAAATAACGCTGTTCCGCGAGCCGCAGGGCCCCGGCGTTCGCCACGACTGCGGCATATACGAGGGGTGGGAGGTGCCGGTTCACTACGACCCGATCCTCTCGAAGCTCATCGTTCACGCCGAGGACAGAGAGGCCGCGCGGGCGCGCATGAAGCGCGCGCTTGGGGACATGAGCATCCTCGGGATCGCCACCTGCCTCGAGTACCTCTGGGCCATCATCGACAGCGAGGCCTACGCGGCCGGCGAGACGCAGACCGATTTCATTGAGAAGCACATGGCGGACTGGCCGAGCGGTACGGCCTCAGATGAGACAGAGCATCTGGCGCTCATAGCGGCGGCGCTCTCGCTCTCGACGGAGAGCGTGACCGGTGCGGTACGCGAGAAAGCACCGTCCCCGTGGGACACGCTCGGCAGCTGGCGGATCGGGGCGGGCGGCGGGCGCTGACCCGCACGGATCGAGGGTCAGGGGCGCCGTTGCAGCGGCGTCTTCGGGCGGGAGCCACATTCGGAGGAAC
>JAUWLR010000061.1 GCA_030613615.1 Candidatus Eiseniibacteriota bacterium | reverse complement strand
ATCGGGTAGGGCGGGGCCTCGCGGCCCCGTCCTCCCACACCACCGGACGTACGGTTCCGTATCCGGCGGTTCACGAACAGCTCGCGAGTCTCCGATGCTCATCGAGAAGGCTCACGAGTCCCATGCGTCGCAGCACGGAGGTTGGAACGGCCAGGTGCATGTGACTGGCCCCGGCGTTCCACCAGGGGCCACGGCCGTTCTGGGCAGATTGCCCTGCCCGTTCGGCGTCCAGCCCCAGCTGTCTCAGCTTCCTGGCCCGGGTGCGTGGCTGCTTCCACTGACGCCATAAGATGCAGCGCAGTCTCCGCCTGATCCACGCGTCCAGCTCCTCGAAGCTCGTCTTAACCTCCGCCATCCGGTAGTAGGCCACCCAACCCCGCAACTTCGGGTCGAGCTCCGCACAGGTGCGGCTGAGGTTGCGACCCCGTCCGCGCCTGAACAGTACCCGGAGCTTCGCCTTCAGTCGCTTCACAGCCTTCGGCGATACCTTGAGCTTAGGCCTCAGATGGTGAGTCACGGTGTATCCCAGGAACTGTCGCTTCCAGGGACGGTCCACCGAACTCTTCTCGTGGTTGGTCCTCAGCCGGAGTCGCTTCCACAGGAACCGCTCCAGCGATGTCATTACCCGTCTCCCCGCCACCTCGGACCGCACATACACGTTGCAGTCGTCGGCGTAGCGGACGAACAGGTGACCACGGCGCTCCAACTCCTTGTCGAGGTCATCCAGGTAGATGTTGCTCAGGAGCGGGGACAGAGGACCACCCTGGGGCGTCCCCTCACGCCGCGGCGACATCAGCCCGCCTTCCATCGTGCCCGCCTGAAGATACCGGCGGATCAGAAGAAGCACACGTTTGTCCTTCACCCGGCGTGCTACGCGCGACATCAGGATGTCGTGGTTCACCCGGTCGAAGAACTTCTCGATGTCCAGGTCCACCACCCATCGGTTCCCCGCCGCGATGTGTTCGCGGGCGCACCTTACTGCCTCGTGCGCGCTCCGTCCCGGACGGAAGCCGTAGCTCGCATCCGAGAACGTCGGGTCGAAGATCGGCGTCAGTACCTGGAGCAGGGCCTGCTGGATCATCCGGTCCACCACCATCGGGATACCGAGCGTCCGTGTGCCCCCGCCGGGCTTCGGGATCTCCACCCGACGCACCGGCTCAGGACGATACGTCCCGCTCAGAAGCTCCTCCCGGATCCGCGCCCAGTGCTCTCGGCAGTACGGCAACAGGCCCTCAACGGTCATCCCGTCGGGGCCTGGCGCACCACCGTTGCGCACCACGCGCTTAAGTGCGGCCCGCATGTTCTCTCGTGCGCACACCTCCTCCATGAGTTGCGGAGCTTCGTCACCCACATGACCGTCGCGTGCCGCGTTCGCTTGACGCACGGTGCCCCTACCCTCGGCGGTGCCGCCGCCTACGCTCAGGGACCGCTCAGACTTCTCAGCCCGTCGCTCTGCGTCTCCATCGAACATCGAACGCTCCGTGTGGGTTCGGCTCCTCGTGTTCGGCCCTTCGCCGCCGTGCGATGCGGCTACTATGGCCTCGGCTGACTCCTGTCCGCTTCTCACCACCCCTCTCGGTGCGGTTGGTCAAAGACCAGCGGACAGGCCTCCCGGGGTAAGACGCGTGACCTTCGCCCCACATACCCGCCGCATCTACGCCCACGAGATCCGGGTGGCATCGGGCTTCGAGTCTCGTTGCCCTCTCGCCCATCTCGTGAACGCCTCGTATGCGGTTCGTGTGCCTCGGGCCGGGGCTTTGCCTCCAGCTGCCTTCCCACGACACCTCACGATGACGCGGTTGCTGTTCGGCTAGGGGTTCCTGCCACCGAGACCCCCAGAGGACTTACACCTCCTGGTCACTTCCCGGCTACCTTTCGGTCACCGGTTGAGAGCGCCGTTCCTGGCGCTCCGCGCCATGCCCGGCGCACAACGCAGAGGGGCCGCGCGTCGGCGCGGCCCCTTCTCTGCTGCTTGCGGTGCGGAGTTTCCTGACCTCTTGCCCTCAGGTTCTCCTAAGTCCCGTATTTCTCGATGATGCCTTTCTTGTCAAGCCCGAGGATCCCGTACTTCTCCCCCACCTTCTTGAAAGCAGCGACACACTTGTCGATGTGCGCATTCTCGTGCGCCGCGGAGAGCTGCACGCGAATCCTCGCCTGGCCCTCTGGCACGACCGGGAAGAAGAACCCGATGACGTAGATGCCCTCCGCGTACATGTCGCGCGCCATGTCGTTCGCGAGCTTCGCGTTGTACAGCATGACCGGCACGATGGGAGTGACACCCGGTCTGATGTTCAGCCCGGCCTCCGTCATACCGTCCCTGAAACGCTTGGTGTTCGCTTCGAGCTTGTCCCTGAGCTCGGTCGTGGCTGAGAGGAGGTCGATGACCTTGATGGTCGCACTGACGATGACAGGCGAGAGCGAGTTGCTGAACAGGTAGGGTCTCGCCTTCTGCCTGCAGAGCTCGACGAGCTCGCTTCTGCCAGAGACGCATCCGCCGGAGGCGCCTCCCAGTGCCTTCCCGAAGGTCGTCGTTATGAGGTCGACGCGGTCCATGACGTCGAAGTGTTCGTGAACGCCCCTGCCTGTCTTCCCGATGAAGCCCGACGCGTGCGAGTCGTCTACCAGAACCATGGTGTCGAACTTGTCGGCGAGATCGCACATCTCATCGAGCGGGCAGAGGTCGCCGTCCATTGAGAAGACGCCGTCCGTCACGATGAGGCGCCGCCTTTTGTCCTGGTGCAGCTCCAGCTTCTTCCGGAGATGCTTCATGTCCATGTGCTTGAACGTGTCGTACTCCGCTGAGCACAGGCGGATCCCATCGATCAGGGAGGCGTGGATGAACCTGTCGGCGATGATGACGTCGCCCTTCCCCATGATCGCCTCGAACACACCCGCGTTCGCGTCCATGCAGGAGGGAAAGAGAAGCGTATCCTCCATTCCAAGGAAGGTGGACACGCTGTCCTGCAGCTCCCTGTGGATGTCCTGCGTGCCGCAGATGAAGCGCACGGAACTCATTCCGAACCCGCGTGAGTCGAGCCCCGCGTGGGCGGCCCTGGCAACCTCCGGGTGGCTGGAGAAACCGAGGTAGTTGTTGGCGCAGAAGTTCAGCACCCTCTTGCAAGGGGCCCCCTCCGGATACTCGACCTCGATCTCCGCCGCCTGCGGCGAGCAGATGAAGCGTTTCTCCTTGAAGAGACCTTTCTCCTTTATCGTGGCTATGTCGTCGGCGAACGCCTGACGCGTGGCTGTCGAGTACGCCATTGCATCCTCGCTCCTGAATGATTCCGTAGTGTTGTCAGCTACTGTGCTTCTCTACGATCCGTACGATGGAGTTCACGGTGTCGAACGCCTCCGGAGTGGCGTCCTCATCGGGGATCCTGATGTCGTACTTGTTCTCCAGGAATGCTTTGAGCGAGACCATGGAGAAGCTGTCGACGATCCCGGATGAGATGAGAGCGGTGTCTGCGTCCACCTCCATGTCGTCGTCCTCGTCGATGTACTCGTCGATCACGTATTCGAGCACGGCCTCCCTAATCTCGTCCATGTGCGTTCCTTTCTTCGCTGCGACGGTGCGACCGCCTAGTCGTCTTCCAGTGTCGACAGATCACCCACGTCCTCGCCCCACTCGATGGCCCGTAGGTACCTCCTGAGTATCTTCCCCGAGCGAGTGCGCGGGAGCTTGTCCCTGTACTCTATCTCCTGAGGCATCGCCAGCGGCGAGAGCTTCTTCCTGATGAAGTTCATTATCGAAAGCTCGAGATCGCCCGATGGCTCGAAGCCCGGCTTGAGCGTCACGAACGCCTTGACCACTTCCATGTTGACCGCGTCGGGCTTGCCCACGGCCGCGGCCTCCGCCACCGCCTCATGCTCCACGAGCGCCGACTCGATCTCGAACGGCCCCACCAGGTGCCCCCCAGTGTTGATGACATCGTCGTCGCGGCCCACGAACCAGAAGTAGCCGTCCGCGTCCACGCTCGAGCGGTCACCCGACACGTACCACAGACTCGTGTCAGTTCTGAGCTCGTCTGGTGTCGCGCCCTCGGAGGCGCCGACGAACCTGCTGGCGTACTTCTCCGGCTCCTTCCAGTAGGCCCGGAACATGGACGGCCACCCAGGCCGGAACGCGATAAGCCCGACAGAATCGGGCTCGGTCAGAGGCTCGTGCGTCTTGAGGTCCAGCACCGCGGCCGTAATACCCGGGAACGGCCTGCCCATCGAGCCGGGCTTGATGGGCATACCCGGGTAGTTGGCTATCATGATGGAGCCCGTTTCCGTCTGCCAGAATGTGTCGTGGAAGGCCAATCCGTAGTTTTTCTCGCTCCAGACCACGGCCTCCGCGTTCAGGGGCTCTCCGACCGAGGCGAGGTGCCTGAGCGACGAGAGGTCGTATCCCTTGACGAGCTCGTCCCCGTCCCGCATGAGCGAGCGGATGGCCGTGGGCGCCGAGTACCAAACCGTCACGCGGTTGTCAGTAATGAACTGGTACCAGCGGGCCGAAGTGAATCCCGAGTCGAGGACGCACTGGGTCACGCCCAGTGACCACGGCCCGATGATGCCGTAGCTCGTACCCGTGACCCAGCCCGGGTCGGCCGTGCACCAGTAGACGTCGTCCTCCCTGAGATCCAGAACCCACGAGGCTGTCAGCGCCTGGCCCCAGATGGAGTCGTGCGCGTGCTGTGCGCCCTTGGGCTGGCCGGTCGTGCCCGACGTGTAGTGCAGAACCGACGGCGTCTCCGGGCCGGCCTGGTACACCTCGAACTCCTCGACGCGCGGCGCGCTCTCGACCTCGAAGAAGACCTCTCCGTCCTTGAGCTTGCTCGGATCGCCCTCGACCACGATGACGTGCGTGAGGTCGGGCAGGCGATCCAGTATCTTCCGCACCTTCTTCACGTGCTTGCGCGTCGTGAGGATGGCCGCAGTGCCGGCGCTTGCCAGCCTCACCTCGAGCGACTCATCGCCGAAGGCGCTGAAGAGCGGCTGAACGACCCCGCCCATCTTCAGCACACCGAGGAACGCGAAGTAGAGACTCGGAATCTTGTCCATGAAGAGGCAGACGCGGTCCCCGGGGGCGATCCCCTGGTCGACCAGCATCTGCGCGAATCCGTTCGAGAAGACCTTGAGGTCACCGAACGTGTAGGTGGCCTTCCTGTCCCCGAACCCCTCCCAGATGAGCGCGACCCTGTCGGCGTGACCTCTCGCGCACACACGGTCGGAGCAGATGGCCCCGATGTTCAGAAGCTCGCCCTGCTCCCAGCCAAGGACCTCTTTCGCTGCGTCCCAGGTGAAGTTCTCGCGTTTCTCGTCGTACGTGCCGATATTGCTCAAGACTGCCTCCCTGAGGTGCCACCCGGTGCTACCCGATGCTGCCCGGTTGCCTCGGCCGGGCGTTCCGGCCGCGCGCCGGCCCGTCGTTCCACCCACACGCCGGCGTCACGGCTTTCCGCTCGCGCGGCCATCCTGACGTTCCACCCACACGCCGGCGTCACGGCTTTCCGTCCACGAGAATCGCAACGGCGAGGGCTGTCCGCTTCGTGTGCGACATCGAAAGCCTGCACTCGGACACGCCTTGCGCCACGGCCAGTGCCAACGCGCTCCCGGACAGTCGCACGTCCAGCTCGCCTGACTCACGTCTCACGACCTCGACCTCGTGCCAGGTCCGTGCGCCAGCACCCAGGGCCCTGAACACGGCCCTCTTGGCGGCGAGCCGCGCGCCGAGGCTCTCCCATGAGCGCGCCTGGGTACGTGAGTAGCTGATCTCGTCGGGCAGGTAGAACTCGCCCACCAGGCTGTCTGTGAGCCCGGCACGGAACTCCTCAAGATCGACGATATCGATGCCAAGACTCACGACCAACGCACGTCTCCGCTGCACGGCCAATCCGGACGGAACCGCTAGATTGTACCGTGCCCGGGACGGCAGGTCAACGCCGAGAGCTATGTGTGTTGGCAATCAGACCGTGCCCCCCGGCGACTGCAACGAGAGAACGTCCCTTCCCAGGGAGCGTAGGGAGCCCCACGCGACTGGCAGGGCCTAGGGAGCCCCACGCGACTGGCGGGGCCTAGGGAGCATCACGAGACTGGCGGGGCCTGTAGAGCGCCTTGAGCGTCCCCCAGCTCATCCCGGGATCCAGACCCGTGCCGCAGTCACTCGGGTATGACGGGATGTTCGGCTCGCCTGGCGTCGGCACCATCATGAACCAGTCGGCCGCGCTGCTCTGGTTGCAGTCGAGCCCTCCGGGGCACCGCGCAAGGCAATTCCCCTGTGGGACGCCGTCGGCGAACTGCGGGTCCGTGCAATCGATCCACGAGATGGGCACGGGGTCGGGGACGTTGTCCCAGTTGACACCGTCGACGACGCTGGAGCAGTCGATCGCAGCCGACGTGTCGACGCCGGTGGCAAGCAGAATCCCGTCTCCACTGTTCGCGAGGGCGATGTCGCAGTCGGAACCGCCGCAGTGAATGAGATTGGGCACGTCCGGGTTGTCGTTGTCGTCACCGGGATGCACAAACTCCCAGTCCGCGCCCGACAGGTCCGGCTCGATCTCGCCCGGCACTGCGTCGACCGCGATCAGCACGAATTCACCCGGCCAGATGGCGATGTCGTAGCCGCCATGGCTGCCCGGGAAACGGAACACCGACTCCGGCATTCCGTCGTCTCCCTCGTCGGTGATGACCGCGCCGTCCAGGAACGCCACACTCCCTCCGGCGTTCAGGAGCTCGATGTACTCGTTGTGTGCGTCGAACCCCGGCATGTAATAGTGCACCTCGTTTATCACGACTTTGTTCCAGACCTCCAGCCCCCAGGCGACGGGCGCCAGGCTCAGGAACACTGCCAGAACCAGAACTGACCGCTTCATGCCGCACACCTCCCCTCCCGTTCCCCTCATCGCGCGGCGCCTCGCGGCCCGCTGCCACGCTGACTGAGCAGGCGGCGGTCCAGATGCTCCCGACAGCGGGAAACGCCCACCGCACGGGCCAATGAGGGCGACTCCGGAGAGAGCGCCGCCCCGGCGCGTCAACTGCGTGGACGGGATTCGCCCCGCTCCGAGCGTCCGTACTGGAGAACGAGACCCGAATCGGGTATAATGTATGCACATGTTAAGAGAGTTCTGCCTGAACGACCGATGATACGAGCCGAACCCGATACCTCGGAGGGGGCAACCTGATGAAACGAGGAACCGTGGCCGCGCTGATCGTCGTGGCCGTCGCAGCCGCGCTGGTGTGGTCGGTGTGGGGACCTTCCAACCCCGTCCTGAGAACCGCTGACGAGATCGCGGTTGAAATCGCCGAACAGAAGGCCGACAAGAAGGCCGAGATGGCCGCTCGGGGCCAGCGCTACGAGCCCGGGGCCTTCCCCAACGAATGGGCCTCCCTCCAGCGAGCCTATCCCTACAACCGCATCAACTTCGAGCAGCTGAAGGAGGCGCGGGCCGAGGCCAGGGTAATGGAGATCGAGACGGAGAGAGGGAGAGGCGGCGTGTGGGTCGAGAGGGGCCCCACCAACATCGGCGCCAGGGTCACCGACCTCGCCATCCATCCGACGAGCACCAACGTCGTCTACGCCGCCATGGCCAGCGGCGGCGTGTTCAAATCGACAAACGGTGGGTTCAACTGGACCCCCATCTTCGACGAGCAGGCCGTGCTCACGATCGGCGACCTCGCCATCGACCCCAACAACCACAGCACCATCTACGTGGGTACGGGCGAGGCCAACTCCTCGAGCTTCAGCTGGTTCGGCGAGGGGCTATACAAGTCGACGGACGCAGGGGTCACCTGGAGCTACATCGGCCTCGAGGAGACGCGCTACATCGGCCGCGTCATTGTCGACCCGAACAACTCGGACCGCATCTGGGTTGCGGGCATGGGCTCGCTCTTCGGGACCGATTCGAACCGCGGCGTCTATCGCTCGCTCGACGCCGGAGACTCGTGGGACAAGGTCTTCGCACTCACCGATTCGACATCAGCGGTCGACCTCGCCATCCATCCGACTCAGACCGATACCATCTACGTTGCGATGTGGGAGCGTGTGCGAGGGCTCGCGTATCGCCGCTCCGGCGGCCCGTCGAGCGGCATCTACCGCTCCTACGACGGCGGCGACACCTGGACGGAACTCACGAACGGGCTCCCCTCGGGCGCGGGCGTGGGCCGTATCGGCATCTCGGTCGCCGAGTCCAGCCCGAACATCATCTACGCCTTCTACTGCGACGACCCGGGGTATTTCTACGGCGTCTACAAGAGCACGGACGGCGGCGACACCTGGAACCAGACCAACGACGGTAATCTCTCGAATCTCACGAGCTCCTTCGGCTGGTACTTCGGCCAGATTCGTGTCGACCCCTCCGACCACACGCGCGCATTCGTGATGGGCGTCCCGTTCTACCGGACTGAGAACGGCGGGTTCTCATGGCAGGAGGTCGGCTCGGACAACCACGTCGACCACCACGCCATGGCGTTCGACCCGTTCGCCACGTCGCGCATCTACAGTGGCAACGACGGTGGCATCTACGTGTCCAACGACTCCGGCGACAACTGGACAAAGCTCTACGACCAGCCGACGAACCAGTTCTACGCCATCGAGATCGACTACCAGAACCCCAATCGCCTCTACGGCGGCACGCAGGACAACGGCACCCTTCGCACGGTGGACGGCAACCCCGACGACTGGGAGCGCATCTTCGGAGGCGACGGGTTCTACGTGGTCGTGGACCCGACGGACTCCAACACCATCTTCTGCGAGTACCAGTGGGGCAACGCCTACAAGTCGACCGACTTCGGGTACTCGTGGGGCTGGGCGCTGAACGGCGTGAACGACGGCGACCGCAGGAACTGGTCGTCCCCCATCGTCATGGACCCATCCGACCCATCCACGCTCTACTTCGGCACCTACCGCGTGTGGAAGACGACCGACCAGGCAGACTCGTGGAACGCCATCAGCGGCGACCTGACCAACGGCGGCGCCGGCACGTTCGGAACCGTCACTACAATCGCGGTCGCGCCCACGGACCCCGACGTCATCTACGTAGGTACAGATGACTCGCACGTGTGGGTCACACTGAACGGCGGTGCGAACTGGACCGACGTGTCGGGCTCCCTTCCGAATCGGTGGTCCACGCGCGTTGCCGTCGACCCGACCGACGCGGGCATCGCCTATGCCACGTTCTCAGGCCTCCGCTGGAACGAGAACATCGGCTACGTGTACCGCACCGACGACGCGGGCGCCACGTGGACCGACATCACGGGCAACCTGCCGGGCGCGCCTGTCAACGCGCTCGTCGTCGACCCCGACCACCCCGAGATACTGTACGTCGGTTCCGACGTCGGCTGCTTCTTCACGATGGACCTGGGAACAACGTGGGGTGTCGTGGGCACGGGACTGCCCGCGGTGCCGGTCTTCGACCTCAAGCTTCACGAGCCTACGCGCATGCTCGTCGCCGGGACGCACGGCCGGTCGATGCACTCGATCGACCTGAACGACGTGACCGGAGTGCCTGCCGAGGGTGACGAGGTTCACTCGGTGGTGTCTCTCGGGAACCACCCGAACCCCTTCGGGCGCGCGACCACCATCGCGTTCTCGCTGAGTCGACCGTCCCACGTCACGCTCGCCGTCTACGACATCGCCGGACACAAGGTGCGCACGCTCGAAGAAGGCCACCGCACCGCGGGCGACCACGAGATGCGCTGGGACGGCCGGAACGAGGCCGGCCGCGCTGTCGCCAACGGCACCTACTTCCTTCGGATGGAAGCCGGGAGCGAGGTGACCGCGGTGAAGATGAACGTCGTGAGATAACGAAGACCGGAAGGCTGAGAAACGAGAAGACGCCGGCGAGCGAAAGCCGGCGTCTTCTCGTTGACCCGCGGGACCGCACGAGTCAAGCGGGCCAGACCATATGGAACGGCGATCGGCAATAGTATGGAAGCTCTCATCCGGATCTTCTTCTCAGGAGGTCGCTGCAGCACTCGCGGCGAGGACCGGGGAAGGACCTACCGTGGAGGCGGACGAAGCGGCCATGGCGTCTCGACATCCGCGAGTTCGAGCATCCTGACGGAAGCCTCGTTGGCGGTGGCTCCGATCTCCTCCTCGTCACCGTTGACTAGCTTCCCGCGGTCTACCACGATCTCGCCGTTGACGATGGTGTAGTCGACCCTGTGATCCAGACCCGCGTAGACGACGGCGGCCAGGGGATCCGAGAACGCTCCGGCGTAGCCCAGGCGGGACATGTCGATTGCGATGATGTCGGCGGCCTTCCCTACCTCGATCGAACCGATCTCGTCCCTGCCCAAGATGTCCGCCCCTCCGCGCGTTGCCAGCCGCACCACGCGCTCAGCCGAGACTGCGTCCGGGCCGTGCGTCAGAAGCTGCACGAGAAGGCAGCTTCTCAGCTCACCCAGCATGTCTGACGTGTCGTTGCTCGCGCTGCCGTCCACGCCGAGTCCCACGCGCACGCCCTTTTCGAGCATCTCCGGCAGCTTCGCCACCCCTGAAGACAGGCGCATATTCGACGTGGGACAATGAGCAATGCCCGTTCCCGTCTCGGCCAGAAGGGCCAGCTCGTCCGACTCGAAGTGTACCCCGTGGGCGAGCCACACGTCTCTGCCCACCCACCCCAGTGCCTCCATGCAGGCGAGCGGACGCTTCCCGTGGGTCTCGAGGCAGTACCGGGTCTCGTCCGCGGTCTCCGCAAGGTGCGTGTGCAGGAGCACTCCCCTGTCCCTGGCGAGCTCGGCGGTCTCCGCCATGAGCCTGTCGGTGACCGAGAACGGCGAACACGGCGCAAGAGCGATGCGTGTCATCGCGAACGGCTCGGGATCGTGGTGGTGCTCAATGAGCCTCACGGAGTCCTTGAGTATGTCCGCCTCGGTCTGGACGACGGAGTCCGGCGGCAGCCCTCCCTGCGACCGTCCGCGCGACATGCTGCCACGGGTCGGGTGGAACCGGATGCCGAGTTCGCGTGCGGCCTCCACCTCGACATCAATGAGTTCCTCGTGGATGCCGCTCGGGAAGACGTACATCTGGTCGCTCGCCATGGTGCAGCCGGTCAGGAGCAGCTCGGCGCAGGCCAGCCTTGTGCTCGCTCTGACGGCGTCCACCGACAGGCCGGCCCAGATGCTGTAGAGTGTCGTGAGCCAGTCAAACAGCTTCTGATTCTGTGCCGGAGGGACGTTCCGCTGGAGCGTCTGGTAGAAGTGGTGGTGCAGGTTGACGAGCCCCGGAAGCACGAGCATGGACGAGCAGTCGATGACGTGCGCTCCATGGGGCGGGTCAATCGAAGCCTCGACCCGCGAGATGCTATTGCCCTCGATGAGGATGTCCACGCCGGCGAGGCGGTCACCGGCGTCGTTCATCGTCGCAAGGTGATAGATGTCTTTGAGAAGCAGCACGGGTCAAGCCTCCTGTGCGTGACGAAGCGTCACTTCCCTCCCAGCGCCTCGATCCCGGCAAGCACCCTCTCCGGCGTGAACGGAAGCTCACGCAGCCTGACACCGGTCGCGGCGAAGATGGCGTTGGCGATCGCAGGCGCCACAACGTCGACGGGGATCTCCGAAACGCTCTTGGCGCCGAACGGACCGGTCGGCTCGTCGGTCGTGACGAGGATTGCCTTGATGGCCGGAGTATCGACGGCCGTCAGGATCTTGTAGTCGAGGAGGTTCGCGTTCATCATCCTGCCGCGCTTGTCGAACAGCATCTCCTCCGACAGCGCGTAGCCGAGCCCCATCGACACGGCACCATGTATCTGACCCTCCGCGAGCGCGGGGTTGATCGCGAAACCGCAGTCGATCGCACAGGCGAAGTCCCTGACATCCACGCGTCCGGTCTCCACGTCCACCTCCACATCGGCCACGGCGGCGGCAAACGGAGGCGGACACTCGAACGTCATGTTGGAGGCGGAGTATGAGATCTGTTCCTTCTCGTCGCCGTACATCGCCGCGTGGGCGACCTCCTCTATCGGGACGCTCTCGCCCGACGGCGCCGCGATCCTGCCGTCGGCGCAGACAAGTCCCGACTGGTCCTCGTCCATCATCACTGAGGCGTGATACAGCAGCCTGTCCCGGACCTTCTCGGCCGCCTTGATGACGGCACCGCCGGAGACGTACGTCGTGCTGGATGCGTAGGCGCCAACGTCGAACGGCGTCCTGTCGGTGTCTGAGGAGTACACGTGCACGGCCTTGGGCGGAACGCCGAGGACCTCCGCGGCCATCTGACCCAGGATAGTGTCGCTGCCGGTTCCGAGGTCGGTGGCCCCGATGAGGAGGTGGAAGGAGCCGTCCTCGTGCGCCTTGATCGTCGCGGCGCCCATGTCGTCGCCCGGGATGCCGCTGCCGTGCATCGCGAGAGACATGCCAAGCCCTCGTCTCACGAACAGCGTGCTGCCGGGTGTGCCCGCCGTCCCCTCGGTCAGTGAGGCGTGCCAGGCGTCCCAGTCCGTGGCCTCACGGACCCGCGTCCAGCACTCCGCGAGCCCGTTGGTCCTGATGATGCGCGCGTAGCCCGCCTTCCCCTCGCCCAGATGTTCTGCGATCGGGTCGCGGTCGCCCTCACGGATGGCGTTCGCGAGCCGGTACTCCGCCGGGTCACGCCCAAGGGCGTGGGCGATCTCGGCCATCTGGGACTCGACGGCGAAGAAACCCTGCGGGGCGCCGTACCCCCTGAGCGCCCCCGCAATGGGCAGGTGCGTGTAGCCCGACTGACAGGTGTACTTCAGGCTGTCGGAACGGTAGAGCGGCAGACTCTTGCTGCCCGTGTTCGAAGGAACGGTCAGCGCGTGCGCCCCGTAGGCGCCGGTGTTGCACAGCACGTCCATCTGTCGCGCCAGTATTCTCCCGTCCGCGGCGACCCCGGTCTTGAGGTGGATCACCTGCGGGTGCCGCGTGCGGCTCGCATACAGCTCTTCGTCGCGGGCCAGCTTGATTTTCACCGGACGGCGCGTCCTGAGCGTCAGGGCGGCGCAGATGTCCTCCAGCACGACCTCCTGCTTGGCGCCGAACGCCCCGCCGATCCTGGGCTTTATCACGCGGACGCGGGATATCGGAAGACCGTTCACTCGTGCGACGATGCGCCTGGCGTGGAACGGCACCTGCGTGCTCGTGACAACGACCAGCCTGTCCTTCTCGTCGAGGTATGTCAGCGAAATGTGCGCCTCCGTCGGTGTGCCCTGCACGTACTGGACGCGGTACTCGTGCTCGAAGATGCGGGCAGCCGAGGAGAAACCGCTCGCGACGTCCCCGACCTCGACGTCGATCTTCGCGGCCAGGTTCCTCGCTGCGTCCGCAATGCCCGTTGAATCGTCTTCGTCGTGGATGACGGGGGCGCCTTCATCCATGGCGCGCTCAGGCGCCAGGACCGGGGGCAGCACCTCGTATTCGACGTCGATGAGCGCGCAGGCCTTCTCGGCCAGCACCGGG